>NZ_JBVKBC010000005.1:0-360329 GCF_055639095.1 Streptomyces sp. NPDC107550 | reverse complement strand
GAGGGAGCGGGGCTTCGCCCCAGCTCCCCAGGGGAGGAGGTGGCGACGCAGTCGCCCCTCCAGGGGCGCGGGGAACTGCGCGACCAGCCACGACGCGACCGTCAGACGAAGAACCCGCCCGAAGGGGCTGTCACCTCAGGGGCGCGGGGAACTGCGCAAACCTCAGCTACAAGCGGCCTCCGCTGGACAACTCCCTGGGTGATTACGGCGTAAAGACCCAGCGGAGCGGATCCGCGTGCTGTGACCCGCCAGTCGGCCGAACGGTTGCATGGCAGGGCCAGGGCGGGCAGGTTCGACGTATGCGCTACGAAGTGAGGGAACGGCTCTTCGCCGTGGGCGAGGACTACTGGATCGAGGACGAGCACGGCCGCAAGGCGTTCCTCGTCGACGGCAAGGCGATGCGGGTGCGGGACACCTTCGAACTGAAGGACGCTCAGGGGCGGGTCCTCATCGACATCCACCAGAAGATGCTCGCGCTGCGGGACACGATGGTGATCGAACGGGACGGGGAGGATCTCGCCACCGTGCGGCGCAAGCGGCTGTCGTTGCTGCGCAACCACTATCGCGTCGCGCTGGTCGACGGTACGGAGTTGGACGTCAGCGGGAAGATTCTGGACCGGGAGTTCGCGGTCGAGTACGAGGGGGAGTTGCTGGCGGAGATCTCTCGGCGGTGGTTGCGGGTGCGGGACACGTATGGGGTGAACGTCGTGCGGGATGACGCGGATCCGGCGCTCTTGATCGCGGTCGCGGTCTGCGTGATCCACCTGGCGGAGAAGGAACGGGGAGAGGTGGACTGACGTCCCGTCAAGGGGCTGCCCTCAGCGCCGACTCCCGGCCCTGGGGCCCTGCCGGGTTGATCTCAGCGCCGGTTAATTCAAGCCCCTCCGGCGATTGAGGAGCGGGGCCTGGGGCAGCGCCCCAGAGTGCCGGGTGCGTCGTGGCTGGTCGCGCAGTTCCCCGCGCCCCTTACGGGGCTGATCTGAGCGCCCGTTCTCAGCGGCAGCGTGCCCGCGCCCCTGAGGGGGCTGACCTCAGCGCTGGATTCCCCGGCCTTCGGCGGCGCCGAGGACGCGGTCCTTGAGGGCCGGGAATTGGGCGCGGGTCGCCTGGACCCGCTCGGGGTCCAGCGTGACGCGCAGAACCTCCTCGCCGGCCCCCGCCTCCCCGAGCACGTCCCCCCACGGATCGACGACGACACTGCGCCCCGCCTGCTCGACCCCCGCATGCGTACCGGAACTCCCGCACGCCAAGACATACGCCTGATTCTCGACGGCCCGCGCCCGCGCCAGCAGCGACCAGTGCTCCCGCCGCCGCTCGGGCCACCCCGCGCTGACGACGAGCGTCTGGGCCCCCCGGTCCACAAGCCCCCGGTACAGCTCGGGAAAACGCAGGTCGTAGCAGGTGGAGAGGCCGAGGACGGTCTCCGGCAGCCGGACGGTGACGAGTTCGCCCCCGGCGCTCATCAGCACCGCCTCGCCCTTGTCGAAGCCGAAGCGGTGGATCTTGCGGTAGGCGGCGGCGAGTTCGCCCTCGGGCGTGAACACCAGCGAGGTGTTGTAGAGCGGCCCGTCGGGATCGCGCTCGGGCACGGAACCGGCGTGCAGCCACACCCCCGCGTCCCGCGCCGCCTTCGCCATCGCCTCGAAGGTCGGCCCCTCCAGCGGCTCCGCCTCCGCCGCGAACAGCTCGTAGGCGAACGCGCCCGTCGTCCACAGCTCGGGCAGCACCACGAGATCGGCCTGATCCGCTTCCGCGCGGACGAGCGAACTCACCCGCTCCCGACGCGCGTCGACCGATTCGTCCTCGTTTACCGCGATCTGGATGAGAGAGGCGCGCACACTACCACCGTCCTGGCATTCGAGCCGTCGGCTATACGTCAACAACGGCCTACGATCGTCACACGAAAGCACTGCCGGGGTGCCCTCAGGCAGCGTAACTTCTAAACAACCCAGTGCCGCCCGTTCACCGCTCGAGGGGTCCCTTTCCGTGAGTCTCCACCCCAGTCTTCAGACCTACGCCGACGCCTGGACCCACTCCGTGGAAGCGATATCCGAGCTGGTCACGCCCCTCGCCGAGAGCGAGTGGAACCGGGCGACGCCCTGCCCCGGCTGGTCCGTACGCGACATCGTCTCCCACGTCATCGGCGTCGACTGCGAGATGCTCGGCGACCCGCGCCCCATCCACACCCTGCCCCGCGACCTCTACCACGTACAGACCGACTCGCAGCGCTACCAGGAGGTCCAGGTCGACGTCCGGCGCCACCACACGGCGCCCGAGATGGTCTCCGAGCTGGAGTACACGGTCATCCGGCGCGCACGGCAGTTGCGTAACGAGTCGCGGGAGCCCTCGGCGCTGGTGCGCGGCCCGCGCGGGGTCGAGGAGACCCTGGAGTTCGCCATGCGGCGCCGGGCGTTCGACATCTGGGTGCATGAGCAGGACCTGCGCTGGGCGCTCGGCCGGCCCGGCAACCTCGACTCCCCCGGCGCGTACGTCACGCGGGACATGCTGCTCGCCGTGCTGCCCAAGATCGTGGCGAAGGACGCGGCCGCCCCGGCGAACTCGGCGGTCGTCTTCGACGTGCACGGCCCGGTGGAGTTCCTGCGCACGGTCCGCGTCGACGCCGACGGCAAGGGCACCATCGACGGCGCGCCCTCGCTCGGCCCGGCGGCGACGCTCGCCATGGACTGGGAGACGTTCGTGCGGCTCGGCTGCGGACGCGCCGCCCCCGACGCGCTGGTCGACCACATCAAGACCGAGGGCGACCCGGATCTGGCGGCGGCGATCCTGTCGTCGATGACCGTCACCCCGTAACCCCCGGGCCCCCGCGCCCCGGCGGGACCCGCGCGGGCCGCTCAGACGGGTACGTGGACCGAGGCGACCCGGGACGTGACCAGCCGCTCCCGCTCGCGCCGCGCGACCCGGCGCCGCAGCCGCAGCATCTGGCTGACGCCCAGCGCCTGGAGGACGAACACGGCGGAGAACGCCACGCGGTAGTTGTCGCCGGTCGCGTCGAGCAGCACGCCGACCGCGAGCAGCGTCGCCATGGACGCGGTGAACCCGCCGACGTTGACGAACCCGGAGCCGATGCCCTGCCGCTCGGGTGGGTTGGCGGGCCGCGCGAAGTCGAAGCCGATCATCGACGCGGGCCCGCACGCCCCGAGCACCACGCACATCACGACGAGCAGCCACATCGGCGCCCGCCCCGGCCACGCCACCGGCGCCGCCCACACGAGCGCGGTCAGGGCGATCGTGCCGAGGGCGAGGGGGAGGCGCGCGTTGTGGTGGCGGCCGATGATCTGCCCGTAGACGAGCCCGATGACCATGTTGGAGAGCACCACGAGCGTCAGCAGGCCGCCCGCCGTGCCGCGCGTGAGGCCCTGCGCCTCGACGAGGAACGGCAGGCCCCACAGCAGCAGGAACACCATCGCCGGGAACTGCGTCGTGAAGTGCACCCACAGGCCGAGCCGCGTCCCCGGCTCGCGCCAGGCGGCGGCGATCTGCGCCCGCACGTGGGCGGCGCCCCGGTGCGTGTCCGGCAGCGGCGGCGGCTCGTGCCCCTCGGGGTGGTCCTTGAGGAACAGCGTCATCAGGACGAGGACGACGACCCCGGCGAGCGCGCTGCCCGCGAACGCCGCCTCCCAGCCGATGCCGTGCAGCAGCCGCGCGAGGACGAGCGTGGAGATCAGGTTGCCGGCCATGCCGACGAGCCCGGCGAGCTGCGCGACCAGCGGCCCGCGCCGCGCGGGGAACCAGCGCGTGCCGAGCCGCAGCACGCTGATGAACGTCATCGCGTCCCCGCACCCGAGCAGCGCGCGCGACACGAGCGCGGTCCCGTACGAGGACGAGAACGCGAAGCCCAACTGGCCCAGGGTGAACAGGATCACGCCGAGCGTGAGCACCTTCTTGGTGCCGAGCCGGTCGACCATCAGGCCGACGGGTATCTGCATGCCCGCGTACACGAGCAGCTGGAGGATGGAGAAGGTGGAGAGCGCGGAGGCGTTGATGTGGAAACGTTCCACCGCGTCCAGGCCCGCCACGCCCAGCGACGTACGGAAGATGACGGCGACGAAGTAGACGGCGACGCCGATCGACCAGACGAGGACGGCGCGCCGGCCGCCGGGCGGGTCGCCGGGCAGCTTCACGGCGGGGGCGGTGGTCATCGCACGTCCCCCCGCGCCAGGTTCTGGAACCAGCCCACGTGCCTGCGGACCACGGCGACCGCCTCGTCCACGTCGCCGGAGCGCAGCGCGGCCAGGATCTCGCCGTGCTCGGTGAGGGTCTTGGCGATGCGGTCCGGGTGCGAGTACATGACGGCGACGCCCATCCGGAGCTGCCGGTCGCGCAGTTGGTCGTAGAGGCGGGAGAGGATCTCGTTGCCGCCGCTGCGCACGATCTCCGCGTGGAAGCAGCGGTCGGTGGCGGCGGCGTCCGCGAACGCCCCGGCCGCCGCCTGCTCGCGCTGCCGCTCCAGCAGCTCCTCCAGGCACTCGATCAGCGCGGGCGACGCGGGCACGGCCTTGCGCACCGCGTGCTCCTCGACGAGCAGCCGCGTCTCGACGACGTCCGCGATCTCCTGCGCGGAGACGGGCAGCACCAGGGCGCCCTTCTTCGGATAGAGCCGCAGCAGCCCCTCGACCTCCAGCTTGAGCAGGGCCTCGCGGACCGGGGTGCGCGAGACGCCGACGGCCTCGGCCAGCTCGCCCTCCGTGAGCAGCGTGCCGCCCTCGTAGCGGCGGTCGAGGACACCGCGCTTGACGTGGTCGTAGACGCGGTCGGCGGCGGGGGGACGCTTGGGGGATGCGGGCGCATCGGCGACGGTCGAGGGCATGCGCACATCATAGATACAACACGTACGCAAGCCGACCGCCGTCCACGATGCGGGACACCCCCAGCTCCCTCGCCCGGGACGTCCGGGACCCCTCGGCCGGGATGCCCGAGACTCCCTCGGCCGGGATGCCCGAGACCCCTCGGCCGAGGGCCCCGGATCCCGTCAATCGATACGCACCCGCGTGCAACCTCCCGGCCGCCCCAGGTGTCTCACTGATGGCGCGGTCCGCCCAAGGGGCCGTCCATTAGGGGCATTTGGAGCGTCTAACTTGAAAACACGCATCACGGGCATCGCCGTTCTCGCCGCGGGGACCATGCTCACGAGCGGGGCCCTCGTCACCTCCGCCCAGGCCGCCTCTGCGCCGGCCAAGCCGACCATCGCGGCGGCGGGCGGGTACGTCATGAACAACGGGACGGGCTCCTCGCTGTTCACGAAGGCGGCCGACACCCGCCGGTCGACCGGGTCCACCACCAAGATCATGACCGCCAAGGTGGTGCTGGCGCAGAGAAACCTGAACCTGGACTCCAAGGTCACCGTCCAGAAGGCGTACAGCGACTACATCGTCAGGAACAACGCCTCGTCCGCCCGGCTCATCGTCGGCGACAAGGTCACCGTCCGTCAGCTCCTGTACGGGCTGATGCTCCCGTCGGGCTGCGACGCGGCCTACGCGCTCGCGGACAAGTTCGGCTCGGGCTCCACCCGTGCCGCGCGCGTCAAGTCGTTCATCGGCAAGATGAACAAGGCGGCGACCGACCTCGGCCTGAGGAACACGCACTTCGACTCGTTCGACGGCATCGGCAACGGCTCGAACTACTCGACGCCGCGCGACCTCACCAAGATCGCCTCGTCGGCCATGAAGAACTCCACCTTCCGCACGGTCGTCAAGACGAAGTCGACCAAGCAGAAGGTCACCACGAAGGCCGGCGGCTACCGCTACATGTCGTGGTCGAACACGAACACCCTGCTCGGCAGCTACAGCGGCACCATCGGCGTCAAGACCGGCTCGGGACCGGAGGCCGGCTACTGCCTGGTCTTCGCCGCGACCCGCTCCGGCAAGACCGTCATCGGCACCGTCCTCAAGTCCACGTCGGTCAACGCCCGTACGTCGGACGCCAAGAAGCTGATGGACTACGGCTTCCGGCGGTAAGCACCCGCGTGCGCCCGTCCGGCGGGGCGGGCCCCGCACACGCGACGACCGCGTGACCGGCACAGCGCCGGTCACGCGGTCGTTTCCGTTCAGGAGGGCGGTCGGGCCCGGCCGGGCGGCCGGGCCCCGCGCCGGCTCAGGCCCAGGTGATCAGCCGCCTGGGCTGCTCCAGGACCGCCGCCACATCGGCCAGCACCTTCGAGCCCAGCTCCCCGTCGACCAGGCGGTGGTCGAAGGAGAGGGCCAGCGTCGTGACCTGACGCGGCTTCACCTTGCCCTTGTGGACCCACGGCTGCGGCTTGATCGCGCCGACCGCGAGGATCGCCGACTCGCCGGGGTTCAGGATCGGCGTGCCGGTGTCGACGCCGAACACGCCGACGTTGGTGATCGTCACCGTGCCGCCCTGCATCGCCGCCGGGGACGTCCTGCCCTCGCGCGCGGTGGAGACCAGCTCGCCGAGGGACGCGGCCAGCTCGGGCAGCGTCTTGGCGTGCGCGTCCTTGATGTTCGGCACGATCAGACCGCGCGGGGTGGCCGCCGCGATCCCCAGGTTCACATAGTGCTTGAGGACGATCTCCTGGGCGGCCTCGTCCCATGCCGCGTTGATCTCGGGGTTGCGGCGGATCGCCACGAGCAGCGCCTTGGCGATGAGCAGCAGCGGATTGACCCGCAGCCCCGCCATGTCCTTGTCGGACTTCAGCTCCTCGACGAGCTTCATCGTGCGCGTCACGTCGACCGTCACGAACTCCGTGACGTGCGGCGCGGTGAACGCGGAGCCGATCATCGCCTGCGCCGTCGCCTTGCGGACCCCCTTCACGGGGATCCGCGTCTCCCGCACCCCGTCGTACGAGACCTGCGGGGCCGGCGCCGACACGGGCGCCGGGGCGCCGGCCTGCGCGGCGGGCGCGGGCGCTGCGGCCTGCGCCGGCACCTCGGGCGCCGGGGCGACCGCGGCCCGTACGTCGTCCCGCGTGATGATGCCGTCGGGGCTGGACGGAATCACCGCGGCGAGGTCCACCCCGAGGTCCTTGGCGAGCTTGCGCACCGGCGGCTTGGCCAGCGGGCGCTGCTCACGGGCGGGGGCCGGGGCCGCCGTCCCGTTCGCCGCGGGGGCTTCGGCGCCCTTGCGGGCCCGGCGCTTGGTGGAGGACTCGGCGACGCCGTAGCCGACGAGCACCGGCTGACGCCCCTTCGGCGCCTCCTCCTCGGCCTCCTCCGGCTCCGCGGCCCGGGCGGGCGCCTCGGCGGCGGCGGGGGCCTCGGCGGCCGGCGCGGGGGCGTCCCCGGCGACGTCCACGGAGATGATGACCTGGCCGACGTCGACCGTCGTGCCCTCGGGGAACAGCAGCTCCCGCACCACACCGTCGTACGGGATGGGCAGCTCGACGGCCGCCTTCGCCGTCTCGACCTCGCAGACGACCTGCCCGTCGGTGACCGTGTCACCGGGCTGTACGTACCACTTGAGGATCTCGGCCTCGGTCAGGCCTTCGCCCACGTCGGGCATCTTGAACTCACGAGCCATGGTGCAGCCCTCCTCAGTACGCGAGCGAGCGGTCGACGGCATCGAGCACCCGGTCGAGGCCCGGCAGGTACTCCTCCTCCAGCCGCGCCGGCGGGTACGGGGCGTGGTAGCCGCCGACCCGCAGCACGGGCGCCTCCAGGTGGTAGAAGCACCGCTCGGTGATCCGCGCCGCCAGCTCCGCGCCCGAACCGAGGAAGACGGGGGCCTCGTGCACGACGACGAGCCGCCGCGTCTTCTCCACCGAGCGCTGCACGGCGTCGAAGTCCATCGGCGAGATCGACCGCAGGTCCAGGACCTCCAGCGACTTGCCCTCCTCCTCGGCGGCGGCCGCCGCCTCCAGGCAGACCTTCACCATCGGCCCGTACGCGACGAGCGTCAGATCGCTGCCCTCGCGCGCGACGCGCGCCTTGTGCAGATCGCCGGGGACGGCCTCGGTGTCGACCTCGCCCTTGTCCCAGTAGCGCCGCTTCGGCTCGAAGAAGATCACCGGGTCGTCGCTCTGGATGGCCTGCTGGAGCATCCAGTACGCGTCCGACGCGTTCGACGGGGAGACCACCTTGAGGCCCGCCACGTGCGCGAACAGCGCCTCCGGCGACTCGCTGTGGTGCTCGACCGCGCCGATGCCGCCGCCGTAGGGGATGCGCACGACGACCGGCACCTTGACCTTGCCGAGCGCCCGCGCGTGCATCTTGGCGAGCTGCGTGACGATCTGGTCGTACGCGGGGAAGACGAAACCGTCGAACTGGATCTCCACGACCGGCCGGTAGCCGCGCAGGGCCAGGCCGATCGCGGTGCCGACGATGCCGGACTCGGCGAGCGGGGTGTCGATCACCCGCTCCTCGCCGAAGTCCTTCTGGAGCCCGTCGGTGACCCGGAAGACACCGCCGAGCTTGCCGACGTCCTCGCCCATCACGAGGACCTTCGGGTCGCTCTCCAGCGCCGTGCGCAGCGACTCGTTGATCGCCTTGGCGATCGGAAGCTTCTGTACCGCCATGATCAGGCACCTTCCCCGTCAGCGAACGACGCCTGGTAGGCGGCGAACTGGGCCCGCTCCTCGTCCACGAGCGCGTGGCCGTCCGCGTACGCGTTCTCGAACATGGCCATGTGCTCCGGGTCCGGCATGGCCCGTACGGCCTCGCGCACCCGCTTGCCCAACGTCTCGCTCTCCGCTTCGAGTTCCGCGAAGAACGACTCGTCCGTGGCCGTGTTCGCCTCCAGGTAGGCGCGCAGCCGCTGGATCGGGTCCTTGGCCTCCCACGCCTGGCGCTCGTCGTCACCCCGGTAGCGCGTCGGGTCGTCGGAGGTGGTGTGCGCGCCCATGCGGTACGTGAACGCCTCGACGAGGGTCGGGCCCTCGCCGTTGCGGGCCCGCTCCAGCGCCCAGCGGGTCACGGCGAGGCAGGCGAGGACGTCGTTGCCGTCCACGCGCACGCCCGGGAAGCCGTAGCCCTGCGCGCGCTGGTACAGCGGCACGCGGGTCTGCTTCTCGGTCGGCTCGGAGATCGCCCACTGGTTGTTCTGGCAGAAGAACACCACGGGCGCGTTGTACACGGCGGAGAACGTGAAGGACTCCGCGACGTCGCCCTGGCTGGAGGCGCCGTCGCCGAAGTAGGCGATGACGGCCGAGTCCGCGCCGTCCTTGGCGATGCCCATGGCGTACCCGGTCGCGTGCAGCGTCTGGGAGCCGATGACGATCGTGTACAGGTGGAAGTTGTTGCTGTTGGGGTCCCAGCCGCCGTTGTTGACACCGCGGAACATGCCGAGCAGGTTCGTCGGGTCGACGCCCCGGCACCAGGCGACGCCGTGCTCGCGGTAGGTCGGGAAGACGTAGTCGTCCTCGCGGGTGGCGCGGCCGGAGCCGATCTGGGCGGCCTCCTGGCCGAGCAGCGACGCCCACAGGCCCAGCTCGCCCTGGCGCTGCAACGCGGTCGCCTCGGCGTCGAAGCGCCGGGTGAGGACCATGTCGCGGTACAGGCCGCGCAGCTCGTCCTCGGTGATGCCGTCGACGTAGGCGTCGTAGGCCGCGTTCTTGACGCGCTTGCCCTCGGGGGTCAGGAGCTGCACCAGCTCCTGCTGGTCCCGTCCCGTCGCGGGGGTCTTGCCGGGGGACTTCTTCGCAGACTTCTTCGCGGCGGCTGTCCGCTTGCGCGGGGCCTGGGCCTTCTGCGCGGCGGCAGTGCTGCCGGCACTGTCTACGGTCACGTGTGCTCCTCCGTCGGTCCGGCCCCGGGATTGCCGGATGGCCAGTCGGCTCGGCTCGCCTGATCCGTCCACGCACGGGGTGGGTGCGTCGGCGCCGGGGACAGGCGTGACTAGAAAAGACTCCGCGTTCCGGCAAGGCACCCTTCACCATGCACGTTACCCAGTGCTTCACACATCTGCGAAACCCCATCTGACCTGCGATTTTGCTTGGATTTCCAAGTAATTGACTGGTTGGATTTCCTAGTAATCGCGCATCAGGTGGAGCGCCGCAGGTCAGCCACTGTGCGGGCGCACCTGGTCTCAGCCTGGCAGGGGGCCGGAACACCGGCACGTTATCCCGGTCACCCACGGCACGGGAAGAGTTCGTGTGTGAGACTGAGAGGGTGCGCGAAGAAGGAAAAATCACCGTTTTCCTCCTCGACGACCACGAAGTGGTACGCCGCGGAGTACATGAGCTGCTCTCGATGGAGGACGACATCGAGGTCGTCGGCGAGGCCGGTACGGCCGCCGACGCCCTGGTGCGCATCCCAGCGACGCGACCGGACGTGGCGGTCCTGGACGTGCGGCTGCCGGACGGCAGCGGCGTCGAGGTGTGCCGCGAGATCCGCTCCCGCGACGAGTCGATCAAGTGCCTGATGCTGACGTCCTTCGCGGACGACGAGGCGCTGTTCGACGCGATCATGGCGGGCGCCTCGGGTTACGTCCTGAAGGCCATCCGGGGCAATGAGCTGCTGACGGCCGTACGGGACGTCGCCGCGGGCAAGTCCCTGCTCGACCCCGTCGCCACCGCGCGCGTGCTGGAGCGCCTGCGTGACGGCGGGCGCAGCAAGGGCGACGACCGGCTGGCCGGCCTGACCGAGCAGGAGCGCAAGATCCTCAACCTGATCGGTGAGGGTCTGACGAACCGGGCGATCGGCGAGCGGCTGCACCTGGCCGAGAAGACGATCAAGAACTACGTGTCCAGCCTGCTGTCCAAACTGGGCATGGAGCGCCGCTCCCAGGCGGCGGCCTATGTGGCGCGGATGCAGGCCGAGCGGCGCTGAGCCCGCGCCGCGTGCCACGCGCGGGGAAGAGATCACAGGACCTACGTCCTCGATGCTGGGGGCGGGGTCCTCTTTTCCAACGCGGTGTCGGCATCGCACAGTAGTGACATGCCCTCCCACATGCCCTTAGGGACGCAGTCCGACCAAGAGCACGGTTTCGAGCTGCTCGCGCGCGTGCCGTACGGACGCGTGGCCACCAGCATGCGCGCGCTGCCCTTCCTCGCCGCCGCCCGGCACATCGTGGCCGACGGCAAGCTCCTGCTGCGCATGCACCGCGGCTACGGGTACCACCTGGCCTGCGTCGGCAGTGTCGTCGCCTACGGCGCGGACAATCTGTGCGCCGCGCAGCCGGGGGACGGCGGGCAGTGGTCCGTGCAGATCGTCGGCACGTGCGAACTGGTGGAGCCGAGCACGGCCGAGCTGGAGCTGTTCGGTCCCGCGCCGCACTTCGCGGACGGCACGCTGTTCGAGCCGGTCTACATGCGGGTGACGCCCCAGTTCGTCACCGTGCACGAACTCAAGGGCGGCTCGGCGGCCCCGGACCCCCGGCCCCCGACCGCCTGAACCTCTCGGAGCCCCGGCCGCCTGAACCCCTCGGAGCCCCGGCCGCCTGACCTCTCGGAGCCCCCGGGAGGGCCCTCCAGCGGCCCCCTGAGGCCCGCGCACGCCTGATGTGGCCCCCGGATGGCCCCCGGGGTACTCCGGACAGCCGTACGGCCCGCTACGGGATTCCGTAGCGGGCCGTATTTCAGGTACGGGCCGTTTTCACGAGCGGGCCGTTCTTCGGGGGCCGGCCGTTCTTTCTGGAGCGGGCCGGGGTCCCCGTCAGCCGTTGTTGTCGGCGCCCGCGCCGTCCGTCGCCGTCTCGCCGGGGCCGCCGCCGCCCGGCTCGGTGGGCTGGCCGGTGTCGCCCGTGGGCTGCCGCGTCGTCGGTTCGTTGGTCGGCGTCGACGTGGGCCGCGTCGGCTGGCCGTCCGTGGGCTCCCCGGTCGGCTGCCTCGTCTGGGACTGCGTCGGCGGGAGCTGGCCCGAGGTCGGCGTCCACGTAGGCGTGTAGTTGCCGGAGTCGCCGCCGCTGCCGGTGCCCGGCTCCTGCGTCTGGCCGGACGTGTCACCCTCGTCGGCGGACTTGCTCGGCTTCTCGGACTTCTCCGACTTCGTGGCCGTCGGCGACTCCTTCGTCCCGGTGCCGCCGCCCTTGTCACCGCCCGCGTGCAGCGCGAGGGCGACGCCCACCGCGATGGCGACCAGCGCGAGCACCGCGAAGATCAGCAGCTTGCCCCGGCCGGAACCACCGCCGTTGCCGCCGCCCTCGAAACCGCCGTCGTCCCCGCCCGGCGGGCGCAGCATCGGCTGGGCGGCCGTGCCCGAGTCGCCGCCGGGGTGCGGCAGCGCGGCGGTGCCGGCCATGCCCATCGCCGGGGTGTTGCCGCCCTCGTGCATGTCGACGGGCCCGGTGTTCCACGTGCCGGTGTGGCCGCCCTGCTCGTACAGCATCTGGAGCCCGTACTGGACGAGCCCGCGCATCTCCTCCGCCGTCTGGAACCGGTCGTCCGGGTCCTTGGCGAGGGAGCGCATCACGAGGCCGTCCAGCTCCGGCGGCGTCGCGTCGGAGACCTCGGACGGCGGTACCGGCGTGTCCTGGACGTGCTGGTAGACGACCGACAGCGGGGTCTCACCGGTGAACGGGGGCCGCAGCGCGAGCAGTTCGTACAGCAGGCAGCCGGTCGCGTACAGGTCGGAGCGGTGGTCGACGGCCTTGCCGAGCGCCTGCTCGGGCGAGAGGTACTGGGGCGTGCCCATGACCATGCCGGTCTGCGTCATCGTCGACTGGGCGCCGTGCAGGGCGCGCGCGATGCCGAAGTCCATGACCTTGACCGCGCCCGCGTGCGTGATGATGACGTTGGCGGGCTTGATGTCGCGGTGCACGATGCCGTGCTGGTGCGAGTAGGCGAGCGCCTCCAGGACCCCGGAGACGATGATGAGCGCCTGCTCGGGCCCCGGCGCGTCCGCGTTGAGCAGCAGGTCGCGGATGGTGCGGCCCTCGACCAGCTCCATGACGATGTACGGGACGGTGTTGCCGCCCACGTAGTCCTCGCCGGAGTCGTAGACGGCGACGATCGCGTGGTGGTTGAGGCCGGCGACCGACTGCGCCTCGCGCGTGAAGCGGGCCTTGGAGACCGGGTCCTCGGCGAGGTCGGCGCGCAGCAGCTTGACGGCGACGGTGCGGCCGAGGCGCACGTCCTCCGCCTCGAAGACCTCCGCCATGCCGCCCCGGCCGAGTCTGCGGGTCAGCCGGTACCGGCCGTCCCCCACCAGCCCGCCGTTACCCCACATCTCCGGCGCATCTGACATACCGCCGCCAGTCGCCTCGGGGTCGGACGGGCCCTGAGCGCGCTGCTGCTGTGCCATCAGTCCTCGCCGTCGTTTCTGTCCGTGCCTGCCTGGGCCGCCGGATCTCTGCGTCGGAGTACGCGCCCTTGTGAATACGGACTCCGCTGGGCCACGCTACAGGCTCCGCACGCGCCGCCGTTCCGAGATGGACCGGACATCAAACCGGCTGTCGTGCACGTCCTGCAAATCGTGCGCGCAATTTCTGTGGCGAATCCATGATTCGTTCGTGGCGCTCCGCGCGGAGACTTCCTGTAACGCTTGCGCGACGCTTGTTGCCCGTAGGGTCACGGAACGGGCATCGAGCTTGACGTGTCAGTGCCCTCGGGCAGACTTGGCCCGGAATAGCTGATTTCGATCACCGGCCGCGCCACGTCGGGGCGCCTATGGGGGACGTAGAACATGACCGAGGGCAGCGCCGGCGGCGCTCAGAGCGGGCGGTACGCGGGTCGCGCCCTGGCGAACGGCCGCTACCAGTTGCGCGATCTTCTCGGCCAGGGCGGCATGGCCTCCGTGCACCTCGCGCACGACACCCGCCTGGACCGCTCAGTCGCCATCAAGACTTTGCACACGGAACTCGGGCGCGAGGACGCGTTCCGTCAGCGCTTCCAGCGCGAGGCCCAGTCGGTGGCCAAGCTCACGCACACCAACATCGTCTCGGTCTTCGACTCCGGCGAGGACGAGCTGGACGGCACGATCACGCCGTACATCGTCATGGAGTACGTGGAGGGCCGGCCGCTCGGCTCGGTGCTCGACGAGGACATCCAGCGGCAGGGCGCGATGCCCGCCGACAAGGCGCTGAAGATCACCGCCGATGTGCTCGCGGCGCTGGAGATCAGCCATGAGATGGGCCTGGTCCACCGCGACATCAAGCCGGGCAACGTGATGATGACCAAGCGCGGCGTCGTCAAGGTCATGGACTTCGGCATCGCCCGTGCCATGCAGTCGGGCGTCACGTCGATGACGCAGACCGGCATGGTCGTCGGCACCCCGCAGTACCTCTCGCCCGAGCAGGCGCTCGGCCGGGGTGTGGACGCCCGCTCCGACCTGTACTCGGTCGGCATCATGCTCTTCCAGCTGGTCACCGGGCGGCTCCCGTTCGAGGCGGACTCGCCGCTGGCCATCGCGTACGCGCATGTGCAGGAGGAGCCGGTCGCGCCCTCCTCGATCAACCGCTCGCTGCCGCCCGCCGTGGACGCGCTCGTCGCCCGCGCGCTGAAGAAGAACCCGAACGAGCGCTTCCCGAACGCGGAGGCGATGCACGACGAGTGTCTGCGGGTGGCCCAGTCGCTGGTACCGGCCGCGCCGAGCATCGTGCCGGGCGCGCCGACCGCGAGCGGCGCGGGCGTCGGTTCGGCCGTCTTCCCGCCCGTCGACCAGAGCGGGGTGCCGGCGCCGGGCCCGGTGCAGACCCCGTACCAGACGGGCCCCTACGGCGCCCCCACTCCGGCGCCGGCGCCGGCCCCCTCGTACGGCTATCCGCAGCAGGGCGGCTACCCGACGCCCGCGACGTACGGGCAGCAGGCACCGCACACCCCGCCGCCGTACAGCGGGGTGCCGCCGCAGCAGCAGACCGTGCAGGTGACCGGCGGCTCGGGCGGCGGCGGCAAGCGGAACACGACGGTGATCGTGGCCTCCGCGGTCGTCGCGCTGCTCGCCGTCGGCGGCCTGGTCACGGCGCTCGTGATGAACAGCGGAGGCGGTGACTCGCCCGACGACAAGCCGTCGAAGTCGGCCGTCGCCGGTCACAAGGGCCCCGACCTGACCCGGACGATCGACACGGACAAGTGCACCGACCCGGTCCCCGGCTACAACGACCCGGACAAGGTCAAGCTCCCCGATTTCTACCTCAAGAACATCGGCTCGGTGAAGGCGTGCCTGCGCGCGGCGGGCTGGAAGCCGCGCATCAAGCAGCAGGACGAGAACACGTTCGGCGAGGGCTCGGTCATCAGCCAGACGCCCGCCCCGGGCGACGAGGTCGACCCCAAGGGCGACGTGACGATCACGCTGTTCGTCTCCACGGGCAACCCGGCGGGCTGACCGCCGCCGCCCACGGCACCGCCCACGGCAGAACGGAAGAGGGGCCCGGCTCGCGTCATGGACGCGGGCCGGGCCCCTCACCGCATAAAGGGCGACAACCGTCTTACGGGACGGCTGTACGGGTCACAGGTACGGGCCGCCCGAACGGCCGACCGTGTGCGGGTCCTCGCCGCCCTCCTCGCCGCCGACGCCCGGCGGCAGCGCCCGGCGCATCTGCTCCAGCTGGGCGCGCGCCGCCATCTGCTGCGCGAACAGCGTCGTCTGGATCCCGTGGAAGAGGCCCTCCAGCCAGCCCACGAGCTGGGCCTGCGCGATCCGCAGTTCGGCGTCGGTCGGGGTGGCGTCGTCGGTGAAGGGCAGGGAGAGCCGCTCCAGCTCCTCGACCAGCTCCGGCGCCAGGCCGTCCTCCAGTTCCTTGACGGAGCTGGCGTGGATCTCCTTGAGCCGCTGCCGGCTCGCCTCGTCCAGCGGCGCGACGCGCACTTCCTCCAGCAGCTGCTTGATCATGCTGCCGATGCGCATCACCTTGGCGGGCTGTTCCACCATCTCCGTCACCGGGACCTCACGGGAGTCGTCGTCTCCGCCGCCGCCCAGAGCCATTCCGTCCTGGCCCACGACCAGGATCTGCGGGTTCTCCGGCGACTGTTCGTTCCTCGGCATCTCCATGCCGCCATTCTCTCGTACGGGGGTCTCACACCACGGTGGTGCCCCCGGCACGGCCTGATCCACCGCGCCGGCGGGCCCCAAATCCGGCGTGCCCGTTTTATCCGTCCATGTGAGGCTTACTCCAGGGTGAGCCTCACTACAGGCATCGGCCACGGTACGACGGCACGGGCGGGCGGAAGGGGCACGGGATGCGGCAGCGGCGGGCGGACACGGAGATACGGGCCCTGACGCCTCCGCGCCCGCGGCTGCCCGCCGGGTCGGCGCTGTGCGCACTGCCCGTGCGGGGGGTCCTGTCCGTGCGGGGCGCCCTGCCCGTGCTGGGCGTCCTGTCCGTGCTGGTCACGGCGCTGCTGAGCGCCCCGGCCCTGGCCGCCGCCTCCGCCACCCTCCCGTACGAGAAGGCCGCACCCGCTCCCGCGTACGGGAAGGCCGCGTACGGGAAGGCCGCGCGTCCCGCGCCCCACGACTCGCTCGCCGGGAGCCGCGCCGGGGTCGGCCGGACGCCGCCGGGGCGCCCGGTGCCGCCGCCCGAGGACCCGCCGGCCGAGAAGCTGCCTCCGGTGGGCACCGAACCGGAGGCCACGCCCTCCCGCACCCCGGCCGCCCCGCGCGAGCAGCGGCCCAGCGCCGCGCCCCAGCAGGCGCTGCCCGGGCCCACGGGCCCCTACCTCAAGGACGTGCTGCCGCTCGGGGCGGGCCTGCTGCTGACCGGGCTCGGCCTCGGCTACCTCGCCTGGCGCCTGCGCCGCTGACGCGGGCCCGGGCGCGTGCCGGGGTCTTGGGCACGGGCTCCGTCAGCCGGTGGTGAGCAGCACCTTGCCGATGTGCCCGGACTCCTCCAGCACCCGGTGCCCCTCGGCCGCGTCCCGCAAGGGCAGCGTCCGATCCACCACCGGGCGTACGTGACCGCCCTCGATCAGCGGCCACACGTGCTCGCGCACCGCCGCCACGACGGCCGCCTTCTCGGCCGGCGGGCGGGCCCGCAGCGTCGTCGCGGTGATCGCGCCGCGCTTGCCGAGGAGCGTGCCGATGTTCAGCTCGCCCTTGACGCCGCCCTGCATGCCGATGATGGCGAGGCGGCCGTTGACGGCGAGGGCGTCCACGTTGCGGTTCAGGTACTTGGCGCCCATGTTGTCGAGGATGACGTCGGCGCCGGCGCCCGCCGTGTTCTCCCGGATCTCCTCCACGAAGTCCTGCTCGCGGTAGTTGATCAGGATGTCGGCGCCCAGCTCGGCGCAGAAGTCCAGCTTCTCCTTGGTGCCCGCCGTCACGGCGACCTTCGCGCCGACCGCCTTGGCGAGCTGGATCGCCATCGTGCCGATACCGCTGGAGCCGCCGTGCACGAGGAACGTCTCGCCCGGCCGCAGGTGGGCGATCATGAACACGTTGGACCACACCGTGCAGGTCACCTCGGGCAGCGCGGCGGCCCGTACGAGGTCCACGCCCCCCGGCACCGGCAGCAGTTGTCCCGTAGGCACGACGACCTTCTCGGCGTAGCCGCCGCCCACGAGCAGGGCGCACACCTCGTCGCCGACCGACCAGCCGGCCACGCCCGGGCCGAGCGCGGCGATCCGTCCGGCGCATTCGAGCCCGGGGTAGGGGGAGGAGCCGGGCGGCGGGTTGTAGAAGCCCTGCCGCTGGAGCAGGTCGGCGCGGTTGACGGCGCTTGAGGCCACCTCGACCAGGACCTCGCCCTCGCCGGGTACGGGGTCGGGGACCTCCGTCCATACGAGCGCGTCGGGTCCGCCGGGTTCCGGGATCGTGATCGCATGCATGGCCGCGAGGCTACTCCGGTGCGGCGGCCCACCGACGGCGTCCGGCGCGCCGGACGCCGGGGAGTCCTCAGTCCCGGTGGAGCGGCTTGGCGGCCGGGGTGACGCGGGGGGCCGGGGACGCCCGCACGATCGTGATCAGACGGTCTGTCAACTGGAGCGTGCCGATGGCCGGATCGTCGTAACCGAGCACACGGTGGCCGCGCACGACGCTGACGACGAGGTCCTCGGTGTCCTTCGGCTTCAGCCCCACCTCGGCCTTTATCACCGGCCGCTCCACCAGGTCGAGGCCGCTGCCCTGCTGGATCAGGTCCTCCATGACCATGCCGGCGTTGGGGCTGAGCACCGACAGGCCGAGCAGCCGGCCCGCCGCGCTGGCGCTGGTGATGACCGCGTCGGCGCCGGACTGGCGCAGCAGCGGCGCGTTCTCCTCCTCGCGGACGGCGGCCACGATCTTCGCGCTGCGGTTGAGCTGGCGGGCCGTCAGCGTGACGAGGACGGCCGTGTCGTCGCGCTGCGTCGCAATGATGATCTTGCGGGCCTTCTGCACCTCCGCGCGCGTCAGCACGTCGCTGCGGGTGGCGTCGCCGACGACGCCCGCGTAGCCGAGCGAGTTCGCCGACTCGACGACCTTGCTGCTGGGGTCCACCACGACGACCTGCTCAGGTCGCAGCCCGGTCGCGCAGACGGTCTCCACCGCGCTGCGCCCCTTGGTGCCGAAGCCGACGACGACGGTGTGGTCACGCAAGTTGGACCTCCAGCGGTTCAGGCGCCACTCCTCACGGGTCCGCTCCGTGAGGACCTCCAGCGTGGTGCCGACCAGGATGATCAGGAACAGCACGCGAAGGGGCGTGATGACGAAGATATTGGTGAGCCGCGCGCTGTCGCTGACGGGGGTGATGTCCCCGTACCCGGTGGTGGAGAGGGTGACGGTCGCGTAGTAGAACGCGTCGAGCAGGTCGACCGAGCCGTTGGCGTTGTCGTTGTAGCCGTCCCGGTCGAACCAGACGAGGAGCGCGGTGACGACGAGCACGGCGAGCGCCATCAGGACGCGCCGGGCGACCTGGCGCAGCGGACGCTCGACGATCCGCCGGGGCAGTTTCACCCGGTAGGTCGTCGTCTTCTCGTCCGCGCGCCGCGCCATCGCGTCATCGCCGGCCAGTTTCACGTGAAACACCCTTCGTTTCCCGAGGAGTCGCGCCCTGTCGAGTGTGGTGCGTGGCTGTGGGGCGTTTCTGACGCATGAGTGAGGCCGGGGCTGGTGGCGGGGCCGGGGCCGGGGGTCCAGGACCACGGGAGATCCAGGATCTCCACTTCCTGGCCCTCCCCCGCGCCGCCCGGAGGCACGACGGCCAGCGCGTCGGCGGCGGCGATCCCGCGCAGCATCGCGGGCCCGTTGTAGTGCAGAGGGAGCGCCCAGTCGTGCCCGCTGCCCCGGTCCTCGCGCAGCACGACGGGCACCAGCCGGGTGTCGTGCGGGTGACCGTGGACGGCGGTGTGGAGCGGGGCGGTGTACGGGCCGGCACCCGCGTCGCCGGTCGGCGCGGGGGTCTGCCGGGCGCGGCCCGCGAGGGCGCGCAGCAACGGCTCGGCGAGGGTGAGCAGGCCGGAGACGGCGGCCAGCGGGTTGCCGGGCAGGCCCACGAGGTGGCGGCCGCCGTCGAGCGCCGCGAGCAGCATGGGGTGGCCGGGGCGTACGGCGACACCGTCCACGAGCAGCTCGGCGCCGAGCGCGGCCAGCGTGGGATGCACATGGTCGACGGGCCCGGACGCGGTACCGCCCGTGGTGACGACGAGGTCGGCGGGGGACGAGCGCACGGCGTCGAGCAGCGCGTCCGCGTCGTCGCCGAGCCGGCGCACGGCGACGACCTCGACGTCCAGGGCGCGCAGCCAGTGCGGCAGCATCGGGCCGAGCGCGTCCCTGATCAGGCCCTCGCGGGGGAGTCCGGAGGTCAGCAGTTCGTCGCCGAGTACCAGGATCTCGGCGCGGGGGCGCGGGACGACGGTCAACTCGTCGTACCCGGCAGCGGCGGCGAGCCCGAGCACCGCCGGGGTGACGAGCGAACCGGCGGGCAGCAGCAGATCGCCGCTCCGGCACTCCTGCCCGCGCGGCCGGATGTCCTGCCCCTGCGTCATGTCCCGCAGCGGGTGCAGGCGGCCCTTGTCGTCGAGGTGCCCGTGCTCGCTGCGGATCACGGCGGTGGTGTCCGGGGGGATACGGGCGCCGGTGGCGACCGGCGCGGCCTCGCCGTCGGCCAGCCGGCCGGGCGTCCCGTGCCCCGCGAGGATCCCCTCGTCCCGTACGTCCCAGGGGCCCGGGCCCGCGACGACCCAGCCGTCCATGGCGGAGGTGTCGAAGGGGGGCAGGTCGGTGAGGGCGGTCAGAGGAGCGGCCAGCACGAGCCCGAGCGCACGGTCCAGGGGGACGCGGGCGGTTCCCGGGCGGGGGGTTCCCGTGGGGGCGGCTCCCGTGGGGGGCTCGGTGGCGGGGGTGGGGGCGGCGGCGGCACGCTCGGCGGCGGCTCGGTGGCCCGCGCGGGCGGCGAGGTGGCGGGCGGTCCGCCAGTCGGTCTCGGGGTGCGCGCGGCCTCGGCGGCGGGGGCGGCGGGGGTCGGTGGGCTCGGCGGGGCCGGTGGCTTCGCTGCGGCCGGTGGGTTCGCCGGTGGGGGGCTGCTCGCCCGGCGCGGGGGTCCGCAGCCGCCGGGTCGCCTGCTCGGTCCCGTACGCGCCCTCGGACACGTGCTCGGCACGGGACTGCTGGTGGGCGCCGGAGGGACGGTCGGCGGAGCGCCTGGCGCCGGCAGAGCGCCGGTCGTCGCCGGCAGGCCGGTCGGCGGCGCCCGGGGGCGTGCCGGGGCGGCGGCGCGCGGAGTCGCCGCCCGCGCGCGGACCGGCCCCGTCGCCACCGCCCGTACGGGAGTACGCGACGTCACCGGGGCGCTCGCCGGACCGCTCGGGGGCACGTTCGGCGGGCGTGCCGGGGCGTCGGCGGGGGCCGCCGTTGTCGTTGGCCAGGGCGAGGGCCTCGTCGACGTCGCCGTCCAGCGGGTCGGCCTCCGTCGCCCGTCCTCCGGCGCCGTTCATCCCGCGTCCGGGGCGGGATCGTGGGGCGCGCGGTCGTCGGGGGCGGACTTCTGCTCGGTGGCCTCGGCCTCGCGCGCCCAGCGTTCGGCGAGCGCGGCGGCCTTGGCGGCGGCCTCGGCGACCGCCTCCTTGCCGCCGCCCGCCCGCGCGGCCGCGTACCCGACGAGGAACGTCGTGAGGGGCGCCGCCGGGCGCGCCACCCCGTGCGCTGCGTCGCGGGCGAGGTCGAGCAGGACGCCGGTGTCGACGTCCAGGTCGAGGCCCAGTTCATCCTTGGCTGCGGTGATCCATTCATCAAGCACGCGTCCATGCTCCCTGATCCGCGACCGGGCGGCGTCGATGTCCTCCCAGGTGTCGCAGTCGAAGGACGCGGCCGGGTCCACGGGATCGGCGATCCGCGCGAGGTCGAGCGCCCCGGTGAGCCGCCGCAACGGCAGCCCGTCGAGGCTCCCGTGCGCCCCCGCCAGCGCGTCCAGGCCCCGGCGCAGGGCGTCCGTCCGGTACACGGCGACCAGCGGCTGATCGCGTCCGTCCGGGTCGGTGAGCAGGACTCCGTCCGAGTGCGGGGCGGCGGCGGCCAGGGCGGCGCGCAGCAGCTCTACGGTGCGGCCGGTCAGGAACGGCAGGTCGGCGGAGACCACGACGACCTCGGCGGACGACGCGTCCAGGTCCCCTACGCCCGCCGCGAGCGCGGCGAGCGGGCCGCCGCCGGGGGGTTCCTCGCGGGCCCAGCGGACCGGGCGCCGGGTGGGCCGGGGATCGGCGACGACCACGGTGACGTCCGCGCCGGCGCACGCCGTGAGCACGCGGTCGAGGAGCGCCCGGCCGCCGACCCGAACCCCGGGCTTGTCCACTCCACCGAGCCGCCGAGCGCCCCCTCCGGCCAGCACAACGGCGTCATACGCATCCATCCCCCGAGTATGCAGCCGACACAGAGGCCGCAGCCCAGCCCCGTCAGGGGCGCGGGGAACTGCGCGCCCAGCCACGACGAACCGTCACACACCCCACAACCCCACGCCCCGGCACCGAGCCACCCCACCAGCTCCGCCGACAACAACCCCCTCAGGGGCGCGGGGAACTGCGCGACCAGCCACGACGAACCGCCAGCCACCCCACAACCCCACCACCCCCACCGCCCTCACCAACCCCGGCGCCAGATCAAACCCCCCGAAGCAGAACGACCGGTTGCTCGACGCAGTCGGCCACGTACCGCAGGAACCCACCCGCGGTCCCCCCGTCACACACCCGGTGATCGAACGTCAACGACAACTGCACGACCTGCCGAACCGCCAACTCCCCGTCATGAACCCACGGCTTGGCCGTGATCCGCCCCACCCCCAGCATCGCCGCCTCCGGATGATTGATGATCGGCGTCGACCCGTCCACCCCGAACACCCCGTAGTTGTTCAACGTGAACGTCCCCCCGGTCAGCTCCCCCGGAGTCAGCGTCCCGCCCCGCGCGGCCTCCGTCAGCCGGGCGAACTCCCCGCTCAACGACTCCGCCCCCCGCGCCTGCGCGTCCCGCACGACCGGCACGACGAGCCCGCGCTCGGTCTGCGCCGCGAACCCGAGGTGCACGGCGTCCAGCCGGACGATCTCCCGGCGCTCAAGGTCCACCGTCGCGTTCAACTCCGGGTAACGCGCGAGCGCGGCCGTGCAGATCCGCGCGAACAACGCCAGCACGGAGATCTTCAGGCCCGCCGAAGGCCCCGTCGCCGCGTTCATCGCGGCCCGCGCGCGCAACAGCTCCGTCGCGTCCGCGTCCACCCAGCACGTGGCATCGGGTATCTCGCGCCGGCTCCGCGCCAGCTTCTCCGCGACGGCACCCCGGATCCCGCGCAAAGGCGTCCGATGAACCCCGCCCCCCTGCTCCCCGGCCCAGGTCTCGCCACCCGGCACCGCACCCAGCGCAGCGTCCGACGTAGCACCCGTCACCGCACCCGAAGCCCCGGAAATCGCCCGCTCCACATCGGACCGCAGGATCAGCCCCTCGGGCCCGGAACCGGTCAGCGCCCGCAGATCCACCCCGTTCTCCCGGGCCAGCCGCCGCACCAGAGGCGAGATCACGGGCACGGGCCCACGGGAAACGACGGCGACCTCCTGGACCGGAGCGGCACCCGCCCCGACCCGCACCCGGCGCCGCCGCGCGGGCGGCGCGGCAGTCCCGTACCCCACCAACACATTCCCAGAGCCCTCACTCCTGCCCCCGGCCCCACCCCCAGAACCCGACACCGAACCGGAGCCCGAACCCGAACCGGAACCCGAACTGGACCCCGCACCGGCAGCCGAACCAGAACCCGAACCCGAGCCAGAACCCGAACCCGAACCCGAGCCCGAACCGACCTCATCCCCCGCCCCGCCCGCGCCCGGCAGGGCCCCCGCCCCGACCGCCACGGTCAACAGCGGCGCCCCCACCGGCAGTTCCGCCCCCTCCTCGCCGAAGCGGGCGGTGACGACACCCCCGTAAGGGCACGGGACCTCGACCATCGCCTTGGCCGTCTCGACCTCGACGACGGGCTGGTCGACGGCGACCACGTCACCGACCCGCACCAGCCATCGCACGATCTCCGCCTCGGTGAGCCCCTCCCCGAGGTCGGGCAGCTTGAACTCCAGTACCTGCGCCATCAGCCCGCTCCCCTCCCCGTCACTGATCCCATTGGAGCCGCGCGACCGCGTCCAGCACGCGGTCCACGCCCGGCAGATGGTGCCGCTCCAGCATCGGCGGCGGATACGGGATGTCGAACCCCGCGACCCGCAGCACGGGCGCCTCCAGATGGTGGAAACAGCGCTCGGTCACGCGCGCGGCGATCTCCCCGCCGGGCCCGCCGAACCCGCCCGACTCATGCACGACGACCGCGCGCCCGGTGCGGCGCACGGACGCGACGACGGTCGCGTCGTCGAACGGCACCAGCGAGCGCAGGTCGACCACTTCCAGGTCCCAGCCCTCCGCGCGGGCCGCCTCCGCCGCCTCCAGGCAGACGGGCAGAGACGGTCCGTACGTGAGCAGCGTGGCACTGGTCCCGGGGCGGCGGACCACTGCCGTGCCTATCGGGTCAACGTCCGCCGGACGCCCCGGGTTCCAGGAATCCTTCGCCCAGTACAACCGCTTCGGTTCGAGGAAGACGACCGGGTCGTCGCTGGCGATGGACTGCCGCAGCAGCCCGTACGCGTCGGCGACCGTGGCGGGCGTGACGACGGTCAGGCCGGGCGTCGCCATGTAGTACGCCTCGGAGGAGTCGCTGTGGTGCTCGACGCCACCGATCCCGCCGCCGTACGGGATGCGCACGGTGATCGGCAGCGGCATCGCGCCGCGCGTGCGGTTGCGCATCCGCGCGACGTGCGAGACGAGCTGCTCGAACGCCGGATAGGCGAACGCGTCGAACTGCATCTCCACGACCGGCCGCAGCCCGTACATGGCCATGCCGACCGCCGCGCCGAGGATGCCGGCCTCGGCGAGCGGCGTGTCCGTACAGCGGTCCTCACCGAACTCCGCGGCCAGGCCGTCGGTGATGCGGAAGACACCGCCGAGCGCGCCCACGTCCTCGCCGAGCACGTGCACGGTCGGGTCCTCGGCCATCGCGTCGCGCAACGCGCGCCCGAGCGCCTGCGCCATGGTGGCCGGCTTGGTGGCGGCGCCCGCGGCCGGCTTGTCGGCGACGGTGGTCATCGGCGCTCCCCTTCCGCCCCGCCGGACGTCTCCGCCTCGGCGTCCAGCTCGGCCCGCAACTGGGCCTCCTGCTCACTCAGTTGACTCGTCCGGCGCGCGTACACGTGCGCGAAGAGGTCCATCGGGTCGAGCCGCGCGTCCTCGTTCATCCGGGCGCGCAGCCGCGCCGCCATCTCCTCGGCGCCCTCGCGCACGGCCTCGATGCCGTCCTCGTCGAGCAGCCCGCGGCCGGTCAGCTCCCGCTCCAGCAGCAGGACCGGATCGTGGCCCCGCCACAGCTCGACCTCGTCGTCGCCCCGGTAGCGGGTGGCGTCGTCGGCGTTGGTGTGGGCGTCCATGCGGTACGTGATCGCCTCGACGAGCGTCGGACCGCCGCCCGCACGCGCGCGTGCCACCGCGTCCGTCAGCACCTCGTGCATGGCGACCGCGTCGTTCCCGTCGACCAGGCGGCCCGGCATCCCGTACCCGACGGCCTTGTGGGCCAGGGAGGGCGCCGCGGTCTGCTTGACGAGCGGTACGGAGATCGCGTAGCCGTTGTTCTGGACGAGGAAGACGACCGGGGCCTGCCAGACGGCCGCGAAGTTCAGCGCCTCGTGGAAGTCGCCCTCGCTGGTGCCGCCGTCGCCGACCATGGCGAGCGCCACCACGTCGTCGCCCTTGAGCCGGGCGGCGTGCGCGAGGCCCACGGCGTGCGGGAGCTGCGTCGCCAGCGGCGTGGACAGCGGCGCGATCCGGTGCTCGCGCGGGTCGTACCCGGTGTGCCAGTCGCCGCGCAGCAGCGTCAGCGCCTGTACGGGGTCGAGGCCCCGGGCGACGGCGGCGAGCGTGTCGCGGTAGCTCGGGAACAGCCAGTCACGCTCCTCCAGGGCGAGCGCCGCGGCGACCTCTGCGGCCTCCTGGCCGGTCGTGGAGGGGTAGACGGCGAGCCGGCCCTGCTTGGTCAGCGCCGTCGCCTGCGCGTTGTACCGCCGGCCCCTGACCACCTGCGCGTACAGCTCCCGCAACAGCTCGGGGTCGGCCTGCGCGGCGGCGTCGGTGCCCAGCACCCGGTACGGCTCCGCGTCCGGCAGCAGGGGCGCGGGGTCCGTGCGCGGCTGCCAGGCGGGCGGCGGGGTGGGGCTGCCTGTCCGGCGGGCGCCCCGCTGCTCCATGACCGTCATGACGGCACCTCCTCGTGGGAGCGGCTTCGAGGGCGCGTCCGGTGTGATGCGCCTCACCTACCGATTGTTCGGTCGTCGGCACATTTTGGCTACAGGCACCTCCAGGCTGTGGACAAACGGTTCTCCACAGCCTGAGATGAACGCACTACGTCCATGGTAGGGAGGCGCGGGCGCATGGCATCTGAACAAATGGCCGACGGCACCGGGGACGAGGCCCAGGACCCTGCCGTCCGCCCGCTGGACGCCATCGACCGCGACATCCTCCAGATGCTCCAGAAGGACGGCCGCGCCTCGATACGGTCCGTCGCCGAGCGCGTCCACGTCTCCCGCGCCAACGCCTACGCGCGCATCAACCGCCTCATCGACGACGGCGTCATCCGCGGCTTCGGCGCCCGCGTCAACCACGAACGGGCCGGCCAAGGCGCCTCCGCGTACGTCACGCTCAAGATCGTGCAGAACACCTGGCGCACGGTGCGCGACCGGCTCCGCGGGATGCCGGAAGCAGCGCACATCGCGCTGGTCAGCGGCGATTTCGACGTCCTGATCCTGGTCCATACGCGGGACAACCGCGCCCTGCGCGAACTCGTCCTCACCAAGCTCCAGGCCATGCCGGAAGTCCTCAGCACCCGCACGCTCCTGGTCTTCGAGGAAGAAGACCTGGGCCCCGAAACCTAGCCGTCGCCCTACAGCTACGCCCCGTAAGGGGGCGCGGGGAACTGCGCGACCAGCCCACCACGCCCCGCAGATAACCACGCACGAGAAGCGCCCCGCCAGGGGCGCGGGGAACTGCGCGACCAGCCCACCACCGGCCGAAAGACGACCGCGCACGGACGTGCCCCGACAGGGGCGCGGGGAACTGCGCGAGAACCCCCACCGCCTCGCAAACAACCACGCACGCGAAGCACCCCGATCAGGGGCGCGGGGAACTGCGCAACCGGTCACCGCAGGGGACGCCCACCCAAGAACCCCCAGGGGCGCGGGGAACTGCGCAAAAGACGGTCACCTCAAAGGGACGCCCACCGGAGAACTCCCCAACGCCCGCCGAAAAGGGCCACCGCTACCGCAACCCGTGAAAGACAAGCGCCACCACCGCATCCGCGACTTCCTTCTCACTCCGCGCCCCACCCCCGGGCCGATACCACTCCACAATGGAGTTGATCATCCCGAAGACCAGCCGCGTAGCGAGCCGCACATCGACGTCCCCCCGCACATCCCCGTCCGCCGCCGCCGCCCGCAACAACTCGGCGACCTGATGGTCGAACTCCCGGCGCCGCTCCATGGCCCACCGCTCCGTCCCGGTGTTCCCCCGCACCCGCAACAAGAGCGTGACGTACGGAAGTTCGGAGGTGAGCACCTGCACCATGCGCCGCGTGACGTACTCCAGCCGCTCGACGGCCCGCCCCACACGCGCGGGCTCCTCGTCGAGGATGCCGAAGAGCCCGTCGAGCGCCCGGCTCACGGCCCGCCGAAGCAACTCCTCCTTGCTCGTCACATGGTGGTAGATCGACGACTTGGAGATGCCGGCCGCTTTGGACAGATGCTCCATGGACGTGCCGTCGTAGCCGCGCTCGTTGAAGACGGTGACCGCGACGGCGAGCAGCGTGTCCGGCGTGTAGGTGTCGCGTCGGGCGGTGGTCATGACGTCTCCTTCCAGGCCGCTCTGCGCAGCGCGGGCGACGCGCCGTAGCGGCCCGACGGGTACCACTCGTTCAGGCCGTCCAGCAGGTCGAGGACGAGTTCGAAGCCGATCGCGCGCCCCCAGTCGAGCGGCCCGCGCGGGTAGTTGACGCCGAGCCGCATGGCCGTGTCGACGTCCTCCGCGCCGGCCACCTCGCGCGCGACGGCGTCCACCGCGAGATCGACGAGGCGGGCCACGGTCCGGGCGACGATCATGCCGGGCACGTCCCCGATGACGCTGACCTGCTTGCCGAGCGCCTGGAACAGCCCGGTCGCCTGCCCGAGTTCGGCGTCGGTGACGTCCTCGCCGGGCGCGAGAGCGATCCGGGTCGCGCGCGCGTAGTCGAGCGCGAGGTCGAAGTGGATGAGCTGCTCGCCGGCCCCGGTGCCGAAGGAGCCGTCCGTCAGCCGCAGCCTTGCGTCGCACGGCAGCACGATCGTGGCATCCCGATGGCCGCCGTCCTCACGCTCGACCTTGATCCCGGCCGCTTCGATCAGCGGCACGAGCCCCTGCGCGGGCCCGAGATCGCCGACCACGCGCACGTGCCGGGGCGCGTCGGCGGGCGGCGCGGTGTGCGGGACGGGCGCGGTGGCGTCGTCGCCGTACGCGTACCAGCCCTGGCCCGTCTTGCGGCCGAGGCGCCCGGACTCGACCAGCCTGCGCTGCGCCAGGGAGGGCGTGAAACGGGGGTCCCGGAAGAACCCCTCCCACACGGAACGCGTCACCGCCTCGTTGACGTCCTGGCCGATCAGGTCGGTCAGTTCGAAGGCGCCCATCCGGAAGCCGCCGCACTCGCGCAGCACCGCGTCGATGGTCGCCGGGTCGGCCGCGCGCTCCTCGTACAGGCTCAGGGCCTCGGCGTAGAAGGGCCGCGCGACCCGGTTGACGATGAACCCGGGGGTGTCCGCGCAGCGCACCGGCGTCTTGCCCCAGGCGCCCGCGAGCTCGTACGCGCGCGTGGCCGCCGCCTCCTCGGTGGCGTGCCCGGAGACGACCTCCACGAGCGGCATCAGGGGCGCCGGGTTGAAGAAGTGCAGTCCGACGAAGCGGCCGGGCAGGCGCAGCGCCCCGCCGATCGCGGTGACCGACAGGGACGAGGTGTTCGTGGCGAGCAGACAGTCGTCGGCGACGATGTCCTCCAGGGCGCGCAGCAGCTCCTGCTTGACGTCCAGGCGCTCCACGACGGCCTCGACGACCAGGGAGGCGTCCGCCAGGTCGGCGAGCGTCTCGGCGGCGCTCAGCCGGGCGCCCGCGGCGGCGCGCTCGGCGGCGTCCATGCGGCCCTTCTCGACGAGCCTGTCCAGCCGCGCGGCGATGCCGGCGACGGCCTGCGCGGCACGCCCCTCGGCGGCGTCGTAGAGCCGGACCGGGTGCCCTGCCACCAGCGCGACCTGGGCGATCCCCTGCCCCATGGTGCCGGCGCCCACCACGCCGACCAGGCGGTCATGTGTCATGTGCGCGATCCTTCCGCATGGCCCGTCACCGGAGGTCTCCGGGGTTGTGCACAGGTGCGCCCGCCGGGTTTTCCACAGCTTTTCCGCACCCCCTTGCCCCGACCGATCGTTCGGTTACTCTAGCTCTGACTGTCCGTCCCTGCCCAGTGCCGCCCTGTTCCCGCGGCCCTGCCCGGCGGGGCCGCCCTTGCCCGTCCCGCCAGCCGGCCGGCTCGCCGAGGAGCCGGCGCCGAGGAGGAGTTGGTCCGCCATGGCCGCCGAACTCACCGCGCACGACCTGATCGCCAAGCACCGGCCGACCCTCGACCAGACGCTGGACGCGATCCGCACGCGCGCGTACTGGTCCCCCCACCCCGAGCACCCCAAGGCGTACGGGGAGGACGGCAGCCTGAGCATGGCCGAGGGCAAGGCCGCCTTCGACGCCCTGCTCGGCACCCGCTTCGACCTGGACCAGCCCGGCACCGACGACTTCGTGGGCGGGGAAGTCTCCCCGTACGGCATCGAGTTGGGCGTCACGTACCCGCATGTGGACGCCGATGTGCTGCTGCCTGCCATGCGCGCGGGCATGCGCGCGTGGCGCGCGGCGGGCGCCGAGACCCGCGCCGTCGTCTGCCTGGAGATCCTGGCCCGCGTCAGCGCCCGCACGCACGAGTTCGCGCACGCGGTCATGCACACCAGCGGCCAGGCGTTCATGATGGCGTTCCAGGCGGGCGGCCCGCACGCCCAGGACCGCGGCCTGGAGGCGGTGGCGTACGCGTACGCGGAGCAGATCCGCACGCCGCTGACGGCGGAGTGGACCAAGCCGCAGGGCAAGCGCGACCCGCTCGCCCTCACCAAGGAGTTCACGCCGGTCGGGCGCGGCATCGCGCTGCTGATCGGCTGCAACACGTTCCCCACGTGGAACGGCTACCCGGGCCTGTTCGCCTCCCTGGCCACGGGCAACCCGGTCCTGGTCAAGCCGCACCCGCGCGCGGTGCTGCCGCTCGCGCTCACCGTGCGCATCGCGCGCGAGGTGCTCGCCGAGGCGGGCTTCGACCCGAATCTGGTGGCGCTCGCGGCCGAGCGGCCCGGCGAGGGCATCGCCAAGACCCTGGCCGTCCGGCCCGAGATCAAGATCATCGACTACACGGGTTCGACGTCCTTCGGCGACTGGCTGGAGACCCACGCGCGCCAGGCGCAGGTCTACACCGAGAAGGCCGGGGTCAACACGGTGGTGATCGACTCCACCGACGACTACAAGGGCATGCTGGCCAACCTGGCGTTCTCGCTGTCCCTGTACAGCGGCCAGATGTGCACCACCCCGCAGAACCTGCTGCTTCCGCGCGCGGGCATCACCACCGACCAGGGCCCCAAGTCGTACGACGAGGTCACCGCCGACCTCGCGCGCGCGGTGGACGGCCTGCTCGGCGACGACGCCCGGGCCAACGGGCTGCTGGGCGCCCTGGTCAACCCGGACGTGAAGGCCCGCCTTGAAGCCGCCGCCGGGCTCGGCGAGGTCGCCCTCGCCTCCCGCGAGGTCGCCAACGCGGACTTCCCGGACGCCGTGGTGCGCACGCCCGCCGTCGTGAAGGCGGACGGCGCGCGCAAGGTCTGGGACGGCCCGGACGCCGACCCGGCCTTCTTCAGCGAGTGCTTCGGCCCGGTCTCCTTCGCCGTCGCCGTCGACTCCACCGAGGACGCCCTCGACCTGCTGCGCCGTACCGTGCGCGAGAAGGGCGCGATGACGGTCGGCGCGTACACGACGTCCGCCGAGGTCGCGGACGCCGTCGAGGAGGTCTGCCTCGACGAGTGCGCGCAGTTGTCGCTCAACCTGACGGGCGGGGTGTACGTGAACCAGACGGCCGCGTTCTCCGACTTCCACGGCTCCGGCGGCAACCCCGCGGCGAACGCGGCCCTGTGCGACGGCGCCTTCGTGGCGAACCGCTTCCGGGTCGTCGAGGTCCGCAAGGAGGCGTGAGCGCGGGCGCCCGCTCAGGAGCTCAGGAGAGGCCCTAGGGAGCCTGGCTGCTGTGCGTGCGGGCGCTCCAGTGGAAGAGGGTCATGCCGACGCTGGTCGCCAGGTTGTAGCTGGAGACCTGGGGCCGCATCGGCAGCGACACCAACTGGTCGGCCCGCGCGCGCAGTCCGTCCGACAGCCCGCTGCGCTCGGAGCCGAACGCGAGCAGGGCGTCGTCCGGCAGCGTCAGGCCGCGGATGTCGGCGCCCTCGGGATCGAGCGCGTACAGCGGTCCTGGAGGCAGTTCGTCCGCTCCGAGCCGTTCCACGGCCGTGGCGAAGTGCAGTCCGGCCCCGCCGCGCACGACCGTGGGGTGCCAGGGGTCGAGGCTGCCGGTGGTGACGACGCCGGTCGCGCCGTACCCGGCGGCGAGGCGGATGACGGCGCCCGCGTTGCCGAGGTTGCGCGGGTTGTCGAGGACGACGACGGGGGTGGCGCGGTCCGGGCGCGCCAGCGCGGCCAGGTTCGCCTCGCGCGCGGGGCGGCCGGCGAGCGCGGCGACCCCGGTCGGATGCGGGCGCGGCACGAGTCCGCGCAGCGCCTCCGGGGCGACCTCCACGAGCAGCGCGTCCAGGGCGTCCCTGACGTCGGGCGCGAGGTCCGCGGCCAGCGCGAGCGCCGCGGCCCGGTCGGTGGCGAGCGCCACGGGTACGTCGGCACCGAAGCGCAGGGCGTGCTTGAGGGCGTGGAAACCGTCGAGCAGGACCGCGGTGTCGGCCGCCCGGTGCCAGGCCCGCAGCGCGCCTTCCAGGGCGTCTGCGCCGGTCCGCTTCAGCCGTTCGGGGCGGTCGTCGGGAAGGTACTGGTCCCGGCCCGCCGTGTTCGTCCCGCTCATGGCGGAAAGCCTACGTGCGCGCGACCGGGGCCGGTTCCGCCCGCTCCTCGCCCCCGGCGCGGGGTGCGGGCACCGCCGTACCGGACCGGTCGCCGAACAGGCGACTACGCGCGCGTGCCGCCGCGCCGCCCACCCGGCGCAGGAACGACGTGGGCAGGAACACCGCGTCGGCGGTGATCATGGCGAGGGAGAAGAACGGCAGCCCGAGCACGAGCGCGATGACCGCGTGCTCGAACATCATCAGCACCAGCAGGACGTTCTTGAGCCGCCGGTTGAACACCGTGAAGGGGAACGCGACCTGCACGGCGACCGTCCCGTACGTCACGAGCAGCACGGCGGGCCCGTACGCGGTCAGCAGGCCGCCCAGCGCGGGCCAGGGCGAGAAGTAGTCCAGGTGCAGCGGGTAGTACACGGCGGTGCCGTCCTGCCAGCGGCTGCCCTGGATCTTGTACCAGCCGGCGGTCGCGTAGATGAGGCACGCCTCGACCATGATCACGAGCAGCGCGGCGTTGTGCGTGAGGTTGGCGACGACATCGCACAGCAGCCGGGAGTCGCCGTCGGGGGAGCGCCGGCCGAGGTACCACCACAGCCCCTGGGCGAGCCACAGCGCCCAGAACAGCAGCAGCCAGCCGGCGCCCGCGTCCCCGGTGAACGTCAGCGCCGACAGGGCGAGCCCGGCCGCCCACCACAGCACGGGCCCGGCGCGGTCCGCCCCGGCGCCTTTCGCGTCACTACGCGCGCGTGCGGCCCTGCGGGCGTCCAGGGACCAGACCTGCCCGCAGCGCGTGAAGATCAGGTAGATCGACATCAGATGGATGACGTTGTCGCCGCCGTCGCCCATGAACACGCTGCGGTTCTGCAACGACAGCACGCCGATCATGAACAGCACCGACATCGTGCGCGTGCGCCAGCCCAGCATCAGCAGCACGGACGCGAGCACGGCACCGGCGTAGACCGTCTCGAACCAGCCCTGCCCGTCGGACCACAAGAGCGCCGTGAACGCGTGGTTGTCCGCGACGAGCTGCTGCGCCATCCCCCAGCTCCACGGCCCGTCCGGCCCGTACAGCTCCTGGCGGTGCGGGAACTCGCGCAGCAGGAACAGCAGCCACGTGGCAGAGAACCCGATCCGGATGACCGCGCTCTGGTACGGGCCGAGCGCGTGCGCGGTGATCCGCTGGAGCCCCGCGCTCAGCCGCCGGTCCAGGGAGCCCGCCGGCGGGCCGCCCGCGCTCACCGGGCGCCTTCCGGCAGGCCCTGCACGCGGACGACCCGGCCGGTGCCGAGCGGCGCGTCGTACGCGGTCACCGTCCACCAGGGCACCTGGCGCACGGACGGCTTCTGGTCCACCTTCTCGTCACTCCACTTCGGCGGGGCGATCGTCGTCGTCACCGACCGCGCCTGGACGCGCTCGATCCGCTCCCCCGAGCGGACCGCGCCGAGCCGGTCCAGACGCAGCACGAGGATGCGCCGCAGGTACTGCTCCGAGAGCGTGCCGCGCAGGCCGCTCGGCCGGTCCTGCGCGTCATGGGTGCTCAGATAGGCGTCCCACGCGCGGCGCAGCTCGTTCTGCTGGGTGTGGCTGGGCAGCGGATTGCCGTCGATGGCCTCGCCGTCGAGCCGGGACAGGTCGAACCAGCGGGTCGCCCGCAGCCCGCCGCCCGCCGCGCGGATTTCGGCACGCGCCTGTACGGCGATGTTCTGCTGCAAGGGGTTGGGCGCGAACAGCTTCCAGTTCTGCTCGAACTCCGGGTAGATCCACGCGTCGACCACCGAGCCGTGCCGCTTGCTCACCGTGTTCGGCGGCGCGACATGGAAGAACACCATCAGCAGGTGCACGCAGGCGGCCATCGCCACGACGGCGAGGGCGAGCGCGGCGGCGACCTGGTACGGCAAGCGGAGCGCCGCGATCCCCTTCGGCGGGGGCGGCGGGAGGGGCGGGAGCGGTGGATCGCCGGGCGCGGGGTCGGGGCCGTCGCCGGGCGCGGGATCGCCGAGGGCGGGGCCGTCGCCGGGCGCGGGGTCGCCGGGGACCGGGGCGGACGGGGGCACGGAGGCGGCCGGGGTGGCGGGCGCCGGGGTGGCCGGGGGTGCCTCCGGTCCCGGTGTCGGGCGGGCGGCCTCGCCCGCCGCGCCTGCTTCGGTCTCCATCGGTGCTCCCCGCTCCCGCTCCCGCCCCGGCCCCATCCGATATGCCCGCACGTCCCGATGCGCCGCGCCTCCCTGACGCGCCCGCTCGTCCCGTCCCGCCCGCTCGTCCCGTGCGCTCCGGCCCGTTCCCGTCCGGGCGTGGCCGGTCCGCCGGGCCCGCGGCCGAGCCATGACGTGCACCGGAACGGTACTGGGGAGGGCCCGCCGAGCACAGGCACACGGAGTTATCCACAGGCCGGGCGGTTCAGGGTTGACACCCTACGGCGCCGCGCCCCACCATTGAATCCAACGAACCGAACGATCGGTCGGGAGAGGTCGAGGGGGACCGCGCATGGCGACAGCAGCTCCGCAGCAGACCGCGCCGCCGGACGGCGACGCCGGATTCCAGGCCGCGTTCGACGCGGCGGTGGCGGCCGACGAGCGCGTCGAGCCCCGCGACTGGATGCCCGACGACTACCGCGCGACGCTCATCCGGCAGATCGCGCAGCACGCGCACTCCGAGATCATCGGCATGCAGCCCGAGGCCAACTGGATCACGCGCGCGCCGTCCCTGCGCCGCAAGGCGATCCTGATGGCGAAGGTGCAGGACGAGGCCGGGCACGGGCTCTATCTGTACAGCGCCGCCGAGACCCTCGGCGTCAGCCGCGACGAGCTGCTCGACAAGCTGCACGCCGGCCGCCAGAAGTACTCCTCGATCTTCAACTATCCGACGCTGACCTGGGCCGACGTCGGCGCCATCGGCTGGCTCGTGGACGGCGCGGCGATCACCAACCAGGTCCCCCTGTGCCGCTGCTCGTACGGTCCGTACGCGCGGGCGATGGTGCGGGTGTGCAAGGAGGAGTCGTTCCACCAGCGCCAGGGGTACGAGCTGCTGCTCGCCCTCAGCCGGGGCACCGAGGCGCAGCACGCGATGGCGCAGGACGCCGTGGACCGCTGGTGGTGGCCCTCCCTGATGATGTTCGGCCCGCCCGACGACGAGTCGGCGCACTCGGCGCAGTCCATGGAGTGGAAGATCAAGCGCCACTCCAACGACGAGCTGCGCCAGCGTTTCGTCGACATCTGCGTCCCGCAGGCCGCCTCCCTCGGCCTGACGCTCCCCGACCCGGAGCTGCGGTGGAACGAGGAGCGGGGCCACCACGACTTCGGCCCCATCGACTGGTCGGAGTTCAAGGCGGTCCTCAAGGGCAACGGACCGTGCAACGAACAGCGGTTGAACCAGCGCCGGCGCGCCCACGAGGAGGGCGCCTGGGTCCGCGAGGCCGCCGCGGCGCACGCCGCCAAGCACGCCGCGCAGCAATCGAACGCAGCGACCCGTGAAGGCAGGGCGGCATGAGCGACACCACCACCGGAACCGCGGGCACCCCGGCCCCCGCCCCCGCCACGAGCGCCCCGGGCACCTCGGGCACCGCCGAATGGCCTCTGTGGGAGGTCTTCGTCCGCTCCCGGCGCGGCCTCTCCCACACCCACGCGGGCAGCCTGCACGCCCCGGACGCCGAGCTGGCCCTGCGTAACGCGCGCGATCTGTACACCCGCCGAGGCGAAGGCGTCTCCCTGTGGGTCGTGCCGTCCGCGGCGATCACCGCCTCCTCGCCCGACGAGAAGGACCCGTTCTTCGACCCGGCCGCCGACAAGGCGTACCGGCACCCGACGTTCTACGAGATCCCGGAAGGGGTGAAGCACCTGTGACGCGGCCCGCGCAGCAGACGGACCCGGGGACCGCCGCGCTCACGGAGGACGAGCGCGCGGCGGCGCTGGCCCTCGGCGACGACGCCCTGGTGCTCTCGCACCGCCTGGGGGAGTGGGCCGGACACGCCCCGGTCCTGGAGGAAGAGGTCGCCCTGGCGAACATCGCGCTCGACCTGCTGGGCCAGGCCCGCGTCCTGCTGAGCATGGCCGGCGACGAGGACGCGCTGGCGTATCTGCGCGAGGAGCGCGCCTTCCGCAACGCCCAGCTCGTCGAGCAGCCCAACGGCGACTTCGCCCACACCATCGCCCGCCAGCTCTTCTTCTCCACCTACCAGCAGCTCCTGTACGCGCGACTGGCCGACGCCGACTCCGACTCCGTCTTCGCGCCTCTCGCCGCCAAGGCCGTCAAGGAGGTCGCCTACCACCAGGACCACGCCCGCCAGTGGACCCTGCGCCTGGGCGACGGCACCGAGGAGAGCCACGCCCGCATGCAGCGCGCGGTGGACGCCCTGTGGCGCTACACGGGCGAGCTGTTCGCGCCGGTCGCGGGCGTCCCGGTGGACTGGCAGGAGATGCAGGCCAGTTGGACGGCGACGGTGACCGCCGTGCTGCGCCAGGCGACCCTGACCGTGCCCGAGGGGCCCCGGACCGGCGCCTGGAGCGCGGGCGCGGGCCGCCAGGGGCTGCACACCGAGTCCTTCGGCCGGATGCTCGCCGAGATGCAGCACCTGCACCGCAGCCACCCGGGGGCGACATGGTGACCACCGCCGACGACCGGCGCGAGCGCGAGAGTCCGCTGGAGGCGGAGCTGCGCCGGCTCGCCGGCACGGTCCCCGACCCCGAGCTGCCCGTCCTGACCCTGGCCGAGCTGGGCGTGCTGCGCGCCGTGCACAGCCTGGGCCCGGGCCGCGTCGAGGTGGAGCTGAGCCCCACGTACACGGGGTGCCCCGCGATCGAGACCATGTCCGTCGACATCGAGCGGATACTGCGCGAGCACGGCGTGCCCGAGGTGACGGTCCGCCCGGTCCTCTCCCCCGCCTGGTCCACGGACGACATCACGCCCGAAGGCCGCCGCAAGCTGCGGGAGTTCGGCATAGCCCCGCCCCGCACCACACGCGCCCCGGACGCCCCCGTCACCGTCGCCCTCGGCCCGACCCGGCTCGCGTCCCCCGGCGCACCCGGCGCGCGGCCCGGGGCCCGGGAGCCCGAGGCGCCGTACGAGCCGCTCACGTGCCCGCACTGCGGAAGTGCCGACACCGAACTGCTCAGCCGGTTCTCGTCCACCGCGTGCAAGGCGCTGCGGCGCTGCCTGTCCTGTCGTGAACCCTTCGACCACTTCAAGGAGTTGTGATGGCGCAAGGAGCGGCCAGGGCCCGCTTCCACCGGCTCCGGGTCCAGGCGGTCGACCGGCTCACCGACGACGCCGTGGCGCTGACCCTCGCCGTCCCGCCGGAGCTGCGCGAGGCGTACCGCTTCACCCCGGGCCAGCACCTCGCGCTGCGCCGCACGGCCGACGGCGCGGAGATACGGCGGACCTACTCCATCTGCTCCCCGGCCCCGGCGGACGCGGCGCCCCGGACGCTGCGGGTGGGGGTGCGGCTCGTGGACGGCGGCGCGTTCTCCACGTACGCGCACAAGGAGATCGCCGCCGGGGACGAGCTGGAGGTCATGACCCCGGCCGGCCGTTTCACGCTCGATCCGGCGCCCGGGCACTACGCGGCGGTGGTCGGCGGCAGCGGCATCACGCCGGTGCTGTCCATCGCGTCGACCCTCCTCGCGCGGGAGCCTGCGGCGCGGTTCTGCCTCATACGCAGCGACCGCACGGCGGCGTCGACGATGTTCCTGGAAGAGGTCGCCGACCTGAAGGACCGCTACCCGGACCGGTTCCACCTGGTCACGGTCCTCTCCCGGGAGGAACAGCAGGCGGGTCTCGCCTCGGGGCGGCTCGACGAGGAGCGGCTCGCGGCGCTGCTGCCCGCGCTCGTGCCGGTGGCGGACGTGGCGGGCTGGTACCTGTGCGGGCCGCTCGGTCTGGTGCAGGGCGCCGAGCGGGCCCTGCGCGGGCTCGGGGTGCGCCGCGACCGGGTGCACGAGGAGATCTTCCACGTGGACGACGGGCCGGCCCCGCGTTCCGCCGCTCCGGCGCTCGCGCACAGCACGGTGACCGCACAGCTCGACGGGCGTGCGGGCAGTTGGCCGGCTCAGGACGGCGAGTCGGTGCTGGAGACGGTCCTGCGCAACCGGGCGGACGCGCCCTACGCCTGCAAGGGCGGGGTGTGCGGGACGTGCCGCGCGTTCCTCGTCACGGGGGAGGTGCGGATGGACCGGAACTTCGCGCTGGAGCCGGAGGAGACCGAGGCGGGTTATGTGCTGGCCTGCCAGTCGCATCCGACCACGGAGACGGTGGAGGTGGACTTCGACCGCTGAGCCCACCGCGCCCGTCTCCGGCGCTGTTCCCTTCTCGTAGAACCTGTTCTATCTTGACGCCCCGTCAGTTCCCGGTGCCCGCAAGGGTGTCGGTGGGCGGGAGGCGCCAGTTCGGCAGGAACGGGAGGACAGCCCGGTGGACTTCACCTTCTCCGAGGAGCAGCAGGCGGCGGCCGAGGCGGCGCGGGCGGTGTTCGGCCCGGTCGCGCCGGACGGGGTGCCCAGCCCGGCGCTCACGGCGGGCGCGGTGGCCGACACGTTCGACCGCCCGCTGTGGGCCAAGGCCGCCGACGCCGATCTGCTGGGGCTGATGGTGGCGGAGCGGTACGGGGGTTCGGGCCTGGACGCCATCGCGCTGTGCCTGGTGCTGCGCGAGGCGTCGGCGGTGCTCGCCCGGCTGCCCCTGCTCGAACACAGCGCCGCCGTCGCCACCTTGGGGGCCCACGTCTGCGAAGACGTACGGCAGGAGATCCTGCCCCGGGCGGCGCGCGGTGAGCTGGTGCTGACCGTGGCCGCCGCAGGCCGCACCGGGCACGACCCCGCGCCGTTCGCCGTCACCGCCCGCCGGGAGGGCCCGGCCGGGGCGGAGGGGGCCTGGGTGCTGGACGGGGTGCAGACGGCGGTGCCGTGGGCGTTCGACGCGGACCTGGTCCTCGTACCGGCGCGGACCGCCGAGGGCGACACGGTCCTCGCGCTGCTGCCCGGGGCCGGGCCCGCGAGCGGCGGGGAGGGGCTGACGTACGCCGAGCAGTTCTCGACGAACGGGGAGCGGCTCGGCGAACTGCGGCTGGAGGGCGCCCGGGTGGCGGCCCGGCACGTCCTCACCGACGCCGACGCGTGGCCCCGGCTGCACGCGCTGCTCGCCACCGGCACCTGTGCGCTCGCCCTCGGTGTCGGCACCGCCGTGATGCGGATGACCAGCGCGTACGCGGGGCAGCGGGAGCAGTTCGGGCACCCCATCGCCACGTTCCAGGCGGTCGCCGTGCAGGCCGCCGACCGCTATATCGACCTGCGCGCGATGGAGGCCACGCTGTGGCAGGCCGCCTGGCGGCTCAGCAGCGGGGCGCCAGGCGCGCTGCCCCTCGCCGGGGACGTCGCGGTGGCCAAGGCGTGGGCGTCGGACGGGGTGCGCAGGGTCGTACAGACGGCGCAGCACCTGCACGGCGGCTTCGGCGCCGACACGGACTACCCGCTGCACCGCTACCACGCCTGGGCCAAGCACCTGGAACTCTCGCTCGGCCCGGCCGCCGCGTACGAGGAAGCCCTCGGCGAACTCCTGGCCACGCACCCCCTCGGCTGACCCCGGGCGGCGGCGACGAGACCCGCGCGACGGCCGGACCACGGCGAACGGCCGGACCGCACCGAACGATCGGACAACGGCAAGGGGCCGGACAACGGCAGTCGGTCGGACCACGGCGACCGGCCAGACCACGGCAAGCGGCCAGATCACGGCGACCGACCAGACCACACCGAACTATCAGGCCGCGGCAAGCGGTCGGGCCCCAGCGGACGGTCAGACCACGGTGGACGGTCAGATGACCGTGCCGGGGGCGCCCTGCTCGTCGACGACCGGGCGGCCGGCGGACTGCCATGCCTGCATGCCGCCGTCGACGTTCACGGCGTCGACGCCCTGCTGCACGAGGTACGCGGTGACCTGCGCGGACCGCCCGCCGACGCGGCAGAGCACGTGTACCCGCCCGTCCTGCGGTGCCGCCTCGGTCAGCTCGCCGTAGCGGGCGACGAAGTCGCTCATGGGGATGTGCAGCGCACCGGCCGCGTGCCCGGCCTGCCACTCGTCGTCCTCACGGACGTCGAGGAGGAACGCGTCCTCCTTGAGCTCGTCGACACCGACCGTGGGCACACCAGATCCAAGAACCATGCCCCCGACGCTACCCGACGCCCCCGCCCTCCCGGACGGGCCTCACTCGCCGACGGCCGGGCGGGCGGGCGCCCTCCCGGACGGGCCTCACTCGCCGACGGCCGGGCGGGCGGGCGCCCTCCAGGACGGGCCTCACTCTCCGGTGGCGGTCAGCCGCTCCAGCTCGGCCTCGCGCTCGGCGACCTGCGCGAGCAACTGCTCGGCGATCTCGTCGAGCAGCGTGTCCGGGTCGTCCGGCGCCATCCGCAGCATGGACCCGATCGCGCTCTCCTCCAGCTCCCGCGCCACGACGGACAGCAGCTCCTTGCGCTGGGCCAGCCACTCCAGGCGGGCGTACAGCTCCTCGCTGGGCGAGGGCTGCCGCTCGGGCGGTACGGGGCCTGCGGCCCATTCCTCGGCGAGTTCCCGCAGCAACGCCTCGTCGCCGCGCGCGTACGCCGCGTTGACCCGGGCGATGAACTCGTCGCGCCGGGCGCGCTCCTCCTCGTCCGGGGCGAGATCGGGGTGCGCCTTGCGGGCCAGCTCGCGGTAGAGCTTGCGGGCCTCCTCGCTGGGCCGCACCCGCTCCGGCGGGCGCACGGACTGCTCGGTGAGCATCGCGGACGCCTCCGGGGACAGGCCCTCGCCGTCCATCCAGCCGTGGAACAGCTCCTCGACGCCCGGGATCGGCATGACCCGCGCCCGCGCCTCGTCGGCCTTGCGCAGATCCTCCGGGTCGCCGGTGCGGGCGGCCGTGGCCTCCGCGATCTGCGCCTCCAACTCGTCGAGGCGGGTGTACATCGGGCCGAGCTTCTGGTGGTGCAGGCGGGAGAAGTTCTCCACCTCCACGCGGAAGGTCTCCACCGCGATCTCGTACTCGATCAGGGCCTGCTCCGCGGCGCGTACCGCCCGCTCCAGGCGGTCCTCGGGCCGCTGCCCGGCCACACCACTCTCCGGCATCGTCACCCCACCCACCCTAGGCCAACCGCTCGCCGCCCAGCCCTGCCAGGGGGCCCGCAGGCCGCCACGGACCCCGGCCCCGCCAGGGCCGCCCCTCAGCCCCCCTCTCAGCCCCCCGTCTCAGACCCCCGCCTCACAAGGAATCCGCCCCGCACGAACCCCCCGCACCAGCTCCGCGTGATCCCGCTCCACCCCCTCCGCACAGGCCACCGCGAACGCCCCCACCGCCTCGTCCAGCTCCGCGTTCTTCCCGCAGTACCCGGCGGTCAGCCGGGGATCGGCGCTGTGCGCGTGGGCGCGGGCCAGCAGCGCGCCGGTCATACGGGCGTAGTCGTCGATCTGGTCGGCGGCGAGCGCGGCCGGATCGACGCTGCCCTTACGGTTCCTGAACTGCCGTACCTGGAACGGCCGTCCGTCCACCGAGGTCCACCCCAGCAGATGATCACTGACCACCTGCATCCGCTTCTGCCCGAGCACCACGCGCCGCCCCTCGTGCTCCACCGCCGGCGCCGCGAACCCGGCCCGCGCCAGATGCGGCAGCAGCACCGAGGGCCGCGCCTCCTTCACCTGGAGCACCAGTGGCTCGCCGCGATGGTCGAGGAGCAGCACGACGTACGACCTGGTCCCGACGCTGCCCGTACCGACGACACGGAACGCCACGTCGTGGATCGCGTACCGCCCGAGCAGCGGGCGCCGGTCCTCGGGGAGCGTGTCGAGGTAGGGCCCGAGCGCGGAGGCGACAGCGGCCGCCTCCGCGTCGGGTACGGAGCGCAGCACGGGCGGCGCGTCCACGAACCGGCGTCCGCCGCCCGGCACGGCCACCGTGGACTTCGCGGCGAACCGCCCGCTGGTGTTGTTCCGCGCCTTCTCCGAGACCCGTTCGAGCGTGCCGAGCAGGTCGTGGGCGTCGGTGTGGGAGACCAGTTCCTCGTCGGCTATCGCGTTCCACGCGTCCAGGGCGGGCAGCTTGGCCAGCAGCCGCATCGTGCGCCGGTAGGCGCCGGCCGCGTCCTGGGCGGCGGCGCGGCAGGTGTCCTCGTCGGCGCCGGCCTCGCGCGCGGCGAGGACGAGGGAGGCGGCGAGCCGCTTCAGGTCCCACTCCCAGGGGCCGTGCGCGGTCTCGTCGAAGTCGTTGAGGTCGATGACGAGACCGCCGCGGGCGTCGCCGTACAGGCCGAAGTTGGCGGCGTGCGCGTCCCCGCACACCTGGGTGCCGATGCCGGTGACGGGCGTACGCGCGAGGTCGTACGCCATGAGGCCCGCCGAGCCCCGCAGGAACGCGAAGGGGCTCGCCGCCATGCGGCCCACCCGTATCGGCGTCAGCGCGGGGATGCGGCCCGCGTTGGACTCCTCGACGGCACGGACCGCGCCGGGGCGGCCGGGATCGAGGGTGAACTCCGCGTGCGCGGAACGCGGTACGCGCCGGCGCAACGCCTTCCCGGCCGCCTTGCCCCCCGCTGCCACACCGGAGGCCAAATCCGAGCCCGAGCCCCCGGCACCCTCACCCGCCCCCGCGAACCCGTCCACCCGAGGCAGCACCCGCCCCGCCGCCGAGGGCTCCCCGCCCCCGAACCTCACCGTCCGCACGACACCCACCCCTGACCGCCTCCCCGTACCCCCCGCGCGGCACCCGCACCGCCCGGCGTCCAGCCGTGATCGCACGAAGGTACCGCCGCCCCCACGCCCCCGTCAGCGCCTGTGGACAACCCCCGGCCTGTGCATAACTCCCCCACCCGAACGGGTAATTGCCCCCGCTCACCGCCACCGGGGAAACTACGAGCAGCCCCCGACGCACCACCCGGCCCCGCGCACCACAGAACCGGGCCCGCACCCCGCCCCGCGCCCCCCTCAGCGCCGGTACTCCTCCGGGCACGTCCCGTCCGCCGACGCGAGATACGTCTCGGACCACTCCTTCAGTTCCCGCAGCGCGGGGCGCAGGGCCATGCCGGCGACGGTGAGGCGGTAGGCGACCCGGAGCGGGGGGCCCTCGTCGACCTCGCGCACGACGAGACCCGCCGCGCCCAGTTCGCTCAGCCGGTCGGAGAGCATCCGCTCGCTGATCCCGGGGATGGCCCGGCGCAGCGCGGCGAAGTTGACGGGACCGTCGATCAGCACGGCGACGATCAGCCCGGTCCAGCGCTTGCCGAGCAGCCCGAAGACCCGGGTCATGCCGATGTCGACGGGCGAGCAGGCCCCACCACCGGCGCCCCCCGCGCCCCCGGCACCCGCCGCCCCGGCGGCGCACATCCCCCCGGCCCCGGCGCCCGCCCCGGCGTACGGATCGACCTTGTCGCGCGTCTCTTCCCGGTTCCCGGCCATGGGACCAGCGTACTGCGCTCCCGTACGGGGGTGAGAAAAAGTAAGCCCCTATGCTATTACTAGTTACCTACTCGAACGAAGTGCCCCGAGTTCGCTCCCACCCCTTGGAGAACCGTCATGGCCACGCTGCTGCACCTCGACTCGTCCCTCTTCTCCGGCCCGGCCTCCGCCTCGCGCACCGTCACGGACGCGTTCCGCGCGAGTTGGCTGGAACAGCACCCGGAGGGGACGGTGATCTACCGCGATCTGCACGCCGAGCCCGTGCCGCACATCACGGCCGACGCGCACCTGGCCGGCTTCATCGACCCGGCGGAGCACACGCCAGAGCAGGCGGCGGCGTTCGCGGAGCGCGTGCGGCTCATCGAGGAGCTGGAGCAGGCGGACGCGATCCTGATCGGCGCCCCGATGTACAACTTCTCGATCCCGTCGACGCTGAAGGCGTGGCTGGACAACGTGATCCTGATGGGCCGCACCTCGGGCACCCCGGCCCCGTCCGCGCAGGGCAAGCCGGTCACGGTCGTCGCCAGCCGGGGCGGTTCGTACGCGCCGGGCACCCCGCGCGAGGGCTTCGAGTACGTGCAGAACTACCTGGAGGCGATCCTGCGCGACAGCCTCGGCCTGGACCTGCACTTCATCGTCCCGGAGCTGACCATGGCCCCGCAGAACCCGGCGATGGCCGACCTGATCCCGCTCTACGAGGCGTCCCGCGACCAGTCCCTCGCGGCGGCCGAGCAGAAGGCGAAGGAGATCGCCACCCGCCACGCCGCCTGAAGGTGACATAACCCACAGGCCCCCACCCGGCAGGCCGACACTCCGCAGGGCGGCACCCCGAAGGCCAACTCCCCACAGGCCCCGCGAAGAAGCCCCGCAGGCCCCGGCCGGCGGGGCTTCTCCCGCCACCGCGCCCACGCCACCGCGCCGCCGCCCCCGCCCGGCCCCGGCGGACGCAGCGGCGCCGCCCGGGAAACGCAGAAACGGGCTGATCGTCTGAACGATCAGCCCGTTTCGACTGTGCGCGAGGGGGGAGTTGAACCCCCACGCCCTTTCGGGCACTGGAACCTGAATCCAGCGCGTCTGCCTATTCCGCCACCCGCGCATTGGGTGTGTCTCCGGGTCTCTTTCCCCTTGCGGGGTGAGCGCCTGTCGACATGCAGAAGATTAGCACGCTGTCCGGGGTGGATTCACATCCGTTTCCCCGGCCCCCGGCGAGGGCACCTGACAGCCCGGGCCCCCGTACGCCCGCCCGTCGCCCACGGGACCGCACGCGAGCCCCACCGAGCCCTACGGAGTCCCACCCGAGCCCCACCACGTCCCGCCGAGCCCCGCGGAGCCGGCCCGGTCCACAGCCGCGTACGGGACACTGGCGGGAGGCCACCTCTACGATCCCTCGTGAGAGGGGTGCGGGAGGGGCCGGGAGAAAGGCTGTGAGCGTCGACACTCATCGAGCGGGCGGACAGGGGGAACCAGCCGATTTCCCGACGCGTGGATACGATCAGTAAGCAGTACCAAGTCGGCAGTCGGTGCCGGTGCCGGTACCAGGACGGCAAGCGGTACCGAGAAGGCAGCAAGCGCAACGGCAAGCAGGACGGCTACACAGGAGGAGGTGCCCCATGGGAGTCCTGAAGAAGTTCGAGCAGCGTCTCGAAGGTCTGGTCAACGGCACCTTCGCCAAGGTCTTCAAGTCCGAGGTGCAGCCCGTGGAGATCGCGGGCGCGCTCCAGCGCGAGTGCGACAACAACGCGACGATCTGGAACCGCGAGCGGACCGTCGTGCCCAACGACTTCATCGTGGAGCTGAGCGCGCCCGACTACGAGCGCCTGAGCCCCTACTCGGGCCAGCTCGGCGACGAGCTGTCCGGGATGGTGCGCGACTACGCCAAGCAGCAGCGCTACACCTTCATGGGCCCCATCAAGGTCCATCTGGAGAAGGCCGAGGACCTGGACACCGGTCTGTACCGGGTCCGCAGCCGCACCCTCGCGTCCTCCACCAGTCAGGCCCAGCCCGAGCGCCCCGCCGCGCCCGTGCGGCCCCACCAGGCCCCCGGCGGCTACGGCTACCCGCAGCCCACCGCGGCCCCGCCGATGCCGTCCACGCCGCCGCCCGGCCGCCCCGCGCAGCAGGGCGCGCGTCCCGGCGCGGGCGCGGGCGCGGGCCCGATGCCGGGCTCCCGGACGCGGCACTGGATCGAGATCAACGGCAACCGCCACCAGATCTCCCGCCCCACCCTCGTGCTCGGCCGGTCCACCGAGGCCGACGTGCGGATCGATGACCCCGGCGTATCGCGCCGGCACTGCGAGATCCGGACCGGAACGCCCTCGACGATCCAGGATCTCGGGTCCACCAACGGGATCGTGGTGGACGGGCAGCACACCACCCGCGCTACGCTCCGCGACGGCTCGCGGATCGTCGTGGGCTCCACCACCATCGTTTACCGGCAAGCCGAAGGGTGAAGCGGGGGCAATGTCAGAGCTGACCCTGACGGTCATGCGGTTGGGTTTCCTGGCCGTTCTGTGGCTGTTCGTCATCGTGGCCGTCCAGGTCATCCGCAGCGACCTGTTCGGTACGCGCGTCACGCAGCGCGGCGCGCGCCGCGACAGCGGGCGCCAGCAGGCGCAGCGCCAGGCGTCCGCGCCGCCGCAGCAGCGCCAGCAGCAGAGCGGGGGCGGCGGCCGACAGCGCCGCGGCGCCCCCACCAAGCTCGTCGTCTCCGAGGGCACCCTCACCGGCACCACGGTGGCGCTCCAGGGGCAGACGATCACGCTCGGCCGCGCGCACGACAGCACGATCGTCCTGGACGACGACTACGCGTCCAGCAGGCACGCGAGGATCTACCCGGACCGGGACGGTCAGTGGATCGTCGAGGACCTCGGGTCCACCAACGGCACGTATCTCGACCGGACCCGTCTGACGACGCCCACGCCGGTCCCGCTGGGCGCGCCGATCCGCATCGGCAAGACCGTCATCGAGCTGCGGAAGTAGTGCTTCATCATGAATAGGCGCGAGCGGAGCGAGCGAGCCTACGCGGTCCCCGGGGACCGCGGCCCGCTTTCGACCGGAGGGTGGGCACCGTGCGGATGTACCCGGAGTCGGAGTCAACAGGGCAGGTGCGCATGAGTCTGTCACTGCGCTTCGCCGCCGGATCGCACAAGGGCATGATCCGCGAGGGCAACGAGGACTCCGGTTACGCCGGCCCGCGCCTGCTCGCCATCGCCGACGGCATGGGGGGCCAGGCCGCCGGTGAGGTGGCCAGCTCCGAGGTGATCTCCACCATCGTCGCCCTCGACGACGACGTGCCCGGCTCGGACATCCTGACCTCGCTCGGCACCGCCGTACAGCGGGCCAACGACCAGTTGCGCCTGATGGTCGAGGAGGACCCCCAGCTCGAAGGCATGGGGACCACGCTGACCGCGCTGCTGTGGACGGGCCAGCGCCTCGGCCTCGTGCACGTCGGCGACTCGCGCGCCTATCTGCTGCGCGACGGCGTGCTCACCCAGATCACGCAGGACCACACCTGGGTGCAGCGGCTCGTGGACGAGGGCCGCATCACCGAGGAGGAGGCCACCACGCACCCGCAGCGTTCGCTGCTGATGCGGGCGCTGGGCAGCGGCGACCACGTCGAGCCCGACCTCTCCATCCGCGAGGTGCGCGCCGGTGACCGCTATCTGATCTGCTCCGACGGCCTGTCGGGTGTCGTCTCGCACCAGACGATGGAGGAGACGCTCGCCAGCTACCAGGGCCCGCAGGAGACGGTCCAGGACCTGATCCAGCTCGCGCTGCGCGGCGGCGGCCCCGACAACATCACGGTGATCGTCGCGGACGTCCTCGACATCGACGGCGGCGACACCCTCGCCGGCCAGATCTCGGACGCCCCGGTCATCGTCGGCGCGGTCGCGGAGAACCAGCACCAGTCGCACGACGCGGGCGCCATGGAGACCCCGGCGGGACGCGCCGCGGGCCTCGGCCGGCAGACGCCCCGGCAGGGCGGCGGGGGCGGCGAGTTCGGCCCGCCCGGCAGCGGGGACAGCGCCGGTTACGCACCCGACGGGGGCTTCGGCGCGTACTCCGACGAGGACTTCACCAAGCCGCGCGGCCGCGGCCGGTGGATCAAGAGATCGCTCTACATCGTGCTGGCCCTCGCCGTCATCGGCGGCGGCCTGTACGGCGGTTACCGCTGGACGCAGACCCAGTACTTCGTCGGTTCCAACAACGACCACGTGGCGCTGTACCGGGGCATCAACCAGGATCTCGCCTGGGTGAGCCTGTCGAAGGTGGAGCGGGACCACCCCGAGATCGGCCTCAAGTACCTGCCGCCCTACCAGCGCAAGCAGGTCGAGGAGACGATCGCGGAGGGCGACCTCGCCACCGCCCAGGACAAGATCGACGAGCTGTCCGCGCAGGCCACCGCGTGCCGCAAGCAGGCGGAGCAGCGCAAGGCGCAGAACGAGAAGAACGCGCGGACCGGCGAGGGCGAGGCCGGCGGAACCACGACCGGCGGCACGGCGTCCAAGGCGTCGTACCGCACGGCGACCACCGCCCCCACGGCGAACCCGTCGAACCCGTCGCACTCCCCGTCCGGCAAGGCCAAGTCACCGTCATCTCCCACGCCCACCCCTGGCCCCACTCTCTCCGACGAAGAGCAGCAGCTGGCCAAGGCGTGCGCACAGCAGTAGAGCCGTTGGGGGCCTCAGCACGCCATGAGTAGTAGTTCCACGACCCATACGTCGACCATCGGCGCCATCGGCGCGCCCAGCCGCCGCAACACCGAGCTGATGCTCCTGGTGTTCGCCGTGGTCATCCCCGTGTTCGCGTACGCCAACGTGGGCCTGGCCATCGACGGCACGCTCCCCGCGGGCCTGCTCGGCTACGGGCTCGGCCTCGGCCTGCTCGCGGGCGTCGCGCACTTCGTCGTACGGAAGTTCGCGGCGTACGCGGACCCGCTGCTGCTGCCGCTGGCGACCCTGCTGAACGGGCTGGGCCTCGTCGTCATCTGGCGGCTCGACCAGTCGAAGCTGCTCCAGTCGATCCATCAGGCGGGCAGCGCGGCGCCCAAGCAGCTCATGTACACGGCCATCGGCATGGCCCTGTTCATCGCCGTCCTGGTGTTCCTCAAGGACCACCGGGTGCTCCAGCGGTACACGTACATCTCGATGGTCGGCGCGGTCCTGCTCCTGCTGCTGCCGCTCGTGCCCGGGCTCGGGCAGAACATCTACGGCGCGAAGATCTGGATCCACGTCGGCGGCTTCTCCATCCAGCCCGGTGAGTTCGCCAAGATCGTCCTGGCGATCTTCTTCGCGGGCTATCTGATGGTGAAGCGGGACGCGCTGGCGCTGGCCTCGCGCCGCTTCATGGGCCTGTACCTGCCGCGCGGGCGCGACCTCGGCCCGATCCTCGTGGTCTGGGCGATCTCGATCCTCATCCTCGTGTTCGAGACCGACCTCGGTACGTCCCTGCTGTTCTTCGGGATGTTCGTCGTCATGCTGTACGTCGCCACCGAGCGGACCAGCTGGATCGTCTTCGGTCTGCTGATGTCCGCGGTCGGCGCGGTCGGCGTGGCCAGCTTCGAGCACCACATCCAGCAGCGTGTGGACGCCTGGCTCGATCCGATGAAGGAGTACCTGCTCAGCCGCCAGGGAGCCCCGGGCCACTCCGAGCAGGCCATGCAGGCGCTGTGGGCGTTCGGTTCGGGCGGCACGCTCGGCACCGGCTGGGGCCAGGGCCACTCCGAGCTGATCCGCTTCGCCGCCAACTCCGACTTCGTCCTCGCCACCTTCGGTGAGGAGCTGGGCCTGGCCGGCCTGATGGCGATCCTGCTGATCTACGCGTTGATCGTCGAGCGGGGCGTCCGTACCTCGCTGGCCGCCCGCGACCCGTTCGGCAAGCTGCTCGCCGTGGGTCTGTCCGGCGCGTTCGCCCTCCAGGTCTTCGTCGTCGCCGGCGGTGTCATGGGGCTCATCCCGCTGACCGGTATGACGATGCCGTTCCTCGCGTACGGCGGTTCGTCCGTCATCGCCAACTGGGCGCTCATCGGCATCCTGATCCGGATCAGCGACACCGCGCGCCGCCCGGCGCCCGCCCCCGCTCCCAGCCCCGACGCCGAGATGACCCAGGTGGTCCGACCGTGAACAAGCCGCTGCGCCGCATCGCGATCTTCTGCGGGCTGCTCATCCTGACGCTGCTCATCCGGGACAACTGGCTGCAGTACGTCAAGGCCGACTCGCTCGCCTCGGACGACGACAACCGCCGCGTCACCATCGAGCGCTACTCGAAGCCGCGCGGCGACATCATCGTCGACGGCAAGTCGATCACCGGCTCGAAGGCGACGTCCGGTACGGACCTGAAGTACAAGCGCACCTGGAAGGACGGGCCCATGTGGGCGCCGGTCACCGGGTACTCCTCGCAGGTCGTGGGCGCCAACCAGATCGAGAAGCTCGAGGACGGCATCCTCACCGGCAACGACGACCGCCTCTTCTTCCGCAACACGCTCGACATGATCACGGGCAAGAAGAAGGAGGGCGGCAATGTCGTCACGACCCTCAACGCCGCCGCGCAGAAGGCCGCGTACGACGGTCTGAAGAACCGGGGCAAGGGCGCGGTCGCCGCGATCGAGCCGTCCACCGGCAAGATCCTCGCGCTGGCCTCCACGCCGTCCTACGACCCGTCCTCGTTCGCCGGGAACTCCACGCAGGACGGCGAGACGTTCGCCAAGCTGGACAAGGACAAGGACAAGCCGCTCCTGAACCGCGCGCTGCGCGAGACGTACCCGCCGGGCTCCACGTTCAAGCTGGTGACGGCCGCCGCCGCGCTGGAGAGCGGGAACTACGGGCCGGACCAGAAGACGGACACCCCGCTCCCGTGGACCATGCCGGGCACCACGACCCCGCTGAAGAACGAGGGCAACATCCCCTGCAAGAACGCGACGCTGCGCGAGGCGCTGCGCTGGTCCTGCAACACCGTCTTCGGCAAGATCGGCGCCGACCTCGGCAACGACAAGATGGTCGAGGAGGCCGACAAGTTCGGCTTCAACAAGGAGCAGTACACCCCGGTCCGCGCGAACGCCTCGGTGTTCGACGACGACATGAACACCTCGCAGACGGCACTGTCCTCGATCGGCCAGTACAACACCGCCGCGACCCCGCTCCAGATGGCCATGGTCGCCTCGGCCATCGCCAACGACGGCACGCTCATGCAGCCGTACATGGTCGATGAGCTGAAGGCGCCGAGCCTCGACACCATCGAGAAGACGGAGCCGAAGAAGCTGAGCGAGCCCCTGTCGAAGGAGAACGCGCAGAAGCTCCAGTCGATGATGGAGACCGTCGTCAACACCGGCACCGGAACCAACGCCAAGATCCCCGGCGTCACCGTCGGTGGCAAGACCGGTACCGCCCAGCACGGTGTCGACAACAGTGAGAAGCCGTACGCCTGGTTCGTCTCCTACGCCAAGACCAGCTCCGGTTCGCCGGTCGCGGTCGCCGTGGTCGTCGAGGACGGCAGCGCCAACCGTGACGACATCTCCGGTGGCGGTCTGGCCGCGCCGATCGCCAAGAGCGTGATGCAGGCGGTCATCGGCAACAAGCGGTGACGTAGGCGGTGCCTGGTTCACCGCTCCTTGTGAGCCCGGTCACCCGGGCTTCACATCGGCGCACGTGGCGATACCGGTCCTGTCACGGGTCCCGGTGGTGGCCAGGTCACGCTGGGCAAGCCGGGTACGGTATGCCCGGACAGCACACCGGCAGAGCCCGCACGGGACGGTCGGGACCGACGGAGAGGGCTGGTAGGTAACCATGGAAGAGCCGCGTCGCCTCGGCGGCCGGTACGAGCTGGGCCAGGTGCTCGGCCGTGGTGGCATGGCCGAGGTCTACCTCGCGCACGACACCCGGCTCGGCCGCACCGTGGCGGTGAAGACGCTGCGAGCTGACCTCGCGCGCGATCCGTCGTTCCAGGCCCGGTTCCGCCGGGAGGCCCAGTCGGCCGCCTCGCTCAACCATCCCGCGATCGTGGCGGTCTACGACACGGGCGAGGACTACGTCGACCAGGTCTCCATCCCGTACATCGTGATGGAGTACGTCGACGGGTCCACGCTCCGCGAGCTGCTGCACAGCGGCCGCAAGCTGCTGCCCGAGCGGGCCATGGAGATGACCATCGGCATCCTCCAGGCCCTGGAGTACTCGCACCGCGCCGGCATCGTCCACCGCGACATCAAGCCGGCCAACGTCATGCTGACCCGCACCGGCCAGGTGAAGGTCATGGACTTCGGCATCGCCCGCGCCATGGGCGACTCCGGCATGACGATGACGCAGACCGCGGCCGTGATCGGCACCGCCCAGTACCTCTCGCCCGAGCAGGCCAAGGGCGAGCAGGTCGACGCCCGCTCCGACCTGTACTCCACCGGCTGTCTGCTGTACGAGCTGCTGACCGTGCGGCCGCCGTTCGTCGGCGACTCCCCGGTCGCCGTCGCCTACCAGCACGTACGGGAAGAGGCGCAGCCCCCGTCGGTCTTCGACTCCGAGATCACGCCCGAGATGGACGCCATCGTCCTCAAGGCGCTGACCAAGGACCCCGACTACCGCTACCAGTCGGCCGACGAGATGCGCGCCGACATCGAGGCGTGCCTGGACGGCCAGCCCGTCGCGGCGACCGCCGCCATGGGCGCGGTCGGCTACGGCGGCGACGACCAGCAGACGGCGATGCTGCGCCCGCAGAACGGCGGCGCGGCCCCCACCTCGATGCTGCCCCCGGTCAACCCGGACGACGGCGGCTACGGCTACGACGACCGCCCCGACCGCCGTAAGCAGGGCAAGAACCGCACGTCGACGATCCTGCTGATCCTCGCGGGGCTGCTCGTGCTCGTCGGCGCGATCTTCATCGGCAAGTCCCTCATGGGCGGCGGCTCCGGCAGCGACAAGATCGACGCGCCGAACCTCGTCGGACTGAAGTACGCCGCGGCCGAGAAGAAGGCGGCCAACGTCGACCTGAAGGTCTCCAAGGGCGACTCGATGGAGTGCGCGGCCCAGCCCAAGGGCACGGTCTGCGAGCAGGACCCGGCCGACGGCAGCTCGGTCGCCAAGGGCGACACGATCACCGTCCGGATGTCGACGGGCGCGCCGAAGGTCGCCGTCCCGTACGTCATCGGCGACAGCCTGGACGACGCCCGCGCCAAGCTGGAGGGCTCGGGGTACAAGTTCACGGTGGAGACGCAGTCCAAGGAGTCCAGCACCGAGGACCCCGGCACCGTCCTCGACCAGACGCCCAGCTCGGGCAAGAAGGTCGAGAAGGGCAGCACGATCACGCTGACGGTCGCCAAGAAGAAGCAGCTCGTCACCGTGCCGAACGTGTCGGGCGGCAACCTGACCTGTGATCAGGCCACGAAGCAGCTGGCGGACAGCGACCTCAAGGCCACCTGCACGGAGGAGGAGAACGGGGCGGAGGCCGGCAAGGTCTTCTCCCAGTCGCTCGCCCCGAGCAGCCAGGCCGAGCCGGGCTCCACGGTCCAGCTCAAGGTCGCCAAGGCGCCCGCGCAGAAGCCGGTGCCCTCGGTGATCGGCCAGAAGGTCAAGGACGCCAAGAAGATCCTGCAGGACGCCGGCTTCACGAACGTCACGTTCGCGGGCGGCAGCGACCAGGGCGACGACGCCCGCGTCATCCAGCAGGACCCGGCGGCCAACACCCCCTCCGACCCGGCGAACACGACGGTGACGCTGACCACCATCGGCGGCGGCAACGGCAACAACGGGAACGGCGGGGACAACGGCGACAACGGCGGCGGCGGTCTCTTCGGCGGCGCGTTCGGCCAGTGACCCGTAGCGTTGTCCAGCGCTGAGCCCCGGCCCTCCGGTCACGGAGGGGTCCGGGGCTCAGCGCTGTGGCGGGTGCCCGCTGGATCGGTGCCGGCGGGAGTTCAGGGGCTAGCGGAGTTCCTTGGGCGGGGTGCGGTCGCTGTCGACCTTCTCGACGCGCGCCAGCTCGCCCCAGACGACGTACCGGTAGCGGGAGGTGTAGACGGGCGTGCAGGTCGTCAGGGTGATGTAGTGGCCCGGCTTCTCGCGGCCGGACTCCTTGGGCACCCGGTCGAGGACGTCCACGTTGTACTTCGTGGTCTGCGGCAGCGTCGCGTAGACCTTGTACACGTACCACTTGTCCTTCGACTCGAAGACGATCGGGTCGCCCTTCTCGATCTTGTCGATGTTGTGGAACTTGGCGCCGTGCCCGTCCCGGTGGGCGGCGAGCGCGAAATTGCCGTCCTTGCCGGTGGTGGGCAGCGTCGCCTTCACGGGGTCCGTGTAGTAGCCGGCCACACCGTCGTTGAGGATCTCGGTCGAGGTGCCCTTCTTGACCAGCACCTCGCCCTTGCTCATCGCCGGGACGTGCAGGAAGCCGATGCCGTCCTTCGTGTCGAGCGCGCCGGGTCCCTTCGCCTGGGCCCAGTGGTCGCGCACCTTGTCGCCCTGCCGGTGCGCGGCGCGGTCCGCCACCACGTTCGTCCACCAGAGGGAGTACACGACGAACAGGCCGAGCAGGACGCCGCCCGTGATGAGGAGTTCGCCGAAGAGGCTGACCGCGGTGGCGACGGGGCCGCGGCGGGGCGGGCGCGGGCGCGCGGAGGCCGTCGCCGGGGCCTCTTCCTCGTGGTCGGTCGTCGCTGCCACTGCCTTGTCGCCCCGTCCTGTGCCGTGAGTGAAACCGCTGCCGAATGGTCGCCTAGCCGACGAGCGCGTCCGGCTTCCCCTTGCTGCGCGGTCGCTCCTCGACCATCTTGCCCCAGACGATCATCCGGTACGTACTGGTGAATTCGGGCGTGCACGTCGTCAGGGTGATGTAGCGGCCCGGCTTGGTGAACCCGGAGCCGGCCGGCACCGGGTTGATGACGGCGGTGTTCGACGGCGATGTCTGCGGCAGGATGCTCGCCATCTTGTACACGTAGTACTTGTCCTGCGTCTCCACGACGATCGGGTCGCCGGGGCTGAGCCGGTTGATGTAGCGGAACGGCTCGCCGTGGGTGTTGCGGTGGCCGGCGAGGGCGAAGTTGCCGGTCTTCGCGTCCGGCATCGCGGTCGGGATGCTCTGCTTGTCGTAGTGCCCGACCAGGCCCTTGTCGAGCACCTTGGTCTTGCTGATGCCCTCCGCGATCGGTACGACGACGTCCAGCTTCGGGATGTAGAGGATCGCGAAGCCCTGTCCGGGCTCGAAGGCGCCGGCCTTGCGCTTGCCGCTCGCCCAGTCGTTCTCCAGGTGATGGCGCGCGCTGCCCGCGATGTTGTGGGCCCGCACGTTGGACCACCAGAGCTGGTAGGTGACGAACAGCAGCATCAGCACGCCGAGCGTGATGAAGGTCTCGCCTATGGCCCGGCTCGCCACGACACCAGCGGTGGGCTTGGCGGCGCGGGCCGCCTTGCGCGCCTCCACGCGGGACAGCGGCCGGCCGTCGTCGTCGGACGCGGTGTCGGCCGGTGCGGGCCCGGACGCGCGGCGCCTGCCGCCGCCCTTCTTCGCCGCCCGCCGCCGCTCGGCCCGCCCACCGGTGACGGGCGCCGCGTCCGCGTCATGGGGGGTGGGGGGCGCGGGGTCGGGGTCCGGGGCGGGGGTGTGGTCCGGGGCGTGGTCCCGGTCCGGGGGCGCTATTCGGCGGGCGCCCGCGCCGGCGCCGCCGCCCGCGTCGGACGAGCGCAGCGCCACCGTCTCGTCGCCGCGCGGGGCCTGCGGGTACGCCGGGTCGTAGGAGGCAGGGTCGTACGCCTGGGGGTCGTAGGGGGCAGCCGGGTGCTGCGGGCCGGGTCCGGTCGGCGGTACGGGGACCTGCGGGACGGCCTGCTGTGCGGGGGGCGGGGCGCTGCCGTACCAGTTCTGGGCGTACCCCTCGGGGTCGTACCACTCCGGCTCGGGCTCGATCCGCGCGGGCGGGGTCTGGGGGGCGTACGGTTCCTGCGGGCCCTGAGGTGCCTGCGGCGCGTGGGGGTGCTGGGGTGCGTACGGCGCGTTCGGCGCGTACGGAGCCTGGGGCGCGTGCGGTGCCTGGGCGTGCTGGGGCTGCTGCGGGCCCGCGTTCGAGCCGTCGTGCCCGTCGTGGGCACCGTGCCCCTCGTGCCCGTCCTGCGCGTCCTGCGCGCGGAACCACGGCGACGGGTGCCGCCCCGGCAGCGGGTCGTTGAGCGGGTCGTCCAGGCGGCGCACGGCCTCCTCGAACTCACCGCCGCCGTGCTGCTCGGGGCGCAGCGCGGTCACGCCGAGGCCCTGCCCACGACCGGCGCGAGCCCCGCCGATCTGGCCACGGCGCCCGTGTCCCCGCAGGCGGCGAGCCAGTTGGCGAGCATCAGGTGGCCGTGTTCGGTGAGCACGGACTCGGGGTGGAACTGGACGCCTTCCACGGGCAGTTCCCGGTGGCGCAGGCCCATGACGATGCCGTCCTCGGTGCGCGCGGTCACCTCAAGGGCGTCCGGCACGGTCCCGGGTTCGGCGGCCAGCGAGTGGTAGCGCGTCGCCGTGAACGGGTCGGGCAGCCCGGCGAACACGCCCTTGCCCTCGTGCCGCACCAGCGAGGTCTTGCCGTGCAGCAGCTCGGGCGCCCTGCCCACCACACCCCCGTACGCCACCTGCATCGACTGCATGCCGAGGCAGACGCCGAAGACGGGGACGCCGGTCGCGGCGCAGTGGCGGACCATGTCGACGCAGACGCCCGCCTGTTCGGGGGCGCCCGGGCCGGGGCTCAGGAGCACGCCGTCGAAGCCGTCCTGGGCGTGCGCGGTGCTGACCTCGTCGTTGCGCAGGACCTCGCACTCGGCGCCGAGCTGGTAGAGGTACTGGACGAGGTTGAAGACGAAGCTGTCGTAGTTGTCGACGACGAGGATGCGCGTCGCTCGGGAGTCTCGGGTGCTCACTGGCCGTCCACCGTCACGTCGTTGAAGGGCAGCAGGGGCTCGGCCCAGGGGAAGACGTACTGGAAGAGCACATACACGACCGCGAGGACCAGCACGAGCGCGAGCAGTGCCTTGATCCACACGTTCCCCGGCAGATGCCGCCAGATCCAGCCGTACATGCCGGACGCTCCCTCCACACCGTCTGCGTACCGGACCAGACTAACGGCGCAGGGCCTTCGGTTTCCCGGCCTCCACAGGCTGAGTGGAATCAAGATGCCCCCAGACGATCAGCCGGTGGCTGTGGCCCCACTCCGGCTCACAGGTCGTCAGGGTCAGATAGCGGCCCGGCTCGGTGTACCCGGACTTGCGCGGCACGGGGTCGATGACGGCGACATCGCCGGGCAGCGTCTTGTAGGGCTGGGTGTCGATGACGTACGTGAACCAGGTCGTGCCGTCGGTGAGGACGACCGGATCGCCGGGGCGCAGCTTCGGGAAGTCCTTGAACGGGTCGCCGTAGGTGCGCCGGTGGCCGGCGACCGCGAAGTTGCCCTTCTGCCCGAGGCGCGCGGTGCCCGCGTAGTGGCCGAGGCCCTTCTGGAGCGTGGCGACCTCGGTGTTCTGCAACACGGGCTTGTTCCACGTGAAACCAAGCCGCGGGATGTACATGACGGCGAACGGCTTCCCGTCGGCGTACGCGGGCTGCTGGGGCGGGGCGGCGGCGGTCGGGGACGGGCCGGGCGCGCCGGAAGGGCTGGGCGCGGGGGCGGCGGGGGAGCCGGTGGCGACCGGGCGCCTGGCCCACTGGCTCTGGAGGTCGTCGATCTGCCGGTTCATCGCGCCGTCTGCCTTCACACCGGTCCAGAACAGGACGTACGTGACGAACAGCACGATCAGGGCGCCTACGGTGATGCACAGTTCGCTGAACGTCCTGATGACGACTCGCACCGACACCCCCGGTGTCCGCTCCTCGCCCGCTACTCCACGGGCTGCGCGTAGTGGAGATCCACTGTGCCCGAGTAACCCGGAAGAGTCACCGTCCCGTCGTCCTCCACTTTCCAGCCGAGGCCGTACGCGTTGACGTAGAGCATGTAGTTCTGGATCTGGGGCGAGGCGGCGACGGCCTGCTTGAGCTTGTCCGGGTCGCCGACCGCGGTGATCTTGTAGGGCGGGGAGTAGACGCGGCCCTGGAGGATCAGCGTGTTGCCGACGCAGCGGACGGCGGAGGTCGAGATCAGCCGCTGGTCCATGACCTTGATGCCGGTGGCGCCGCCGTGCCACAGCGCGTTCACCACGGCTTGGAGGTCCTGCTGGTGGATCACGAGGTCGTTGGGCTGCGGCTCGGGGTAGCCGGGGAGCTTGGCCGTGGCGTTCGGCGGGGCGTCGTCGAGCGTGACGGAGACGCCCTGGCCGGTGACTTTCTTGGTGCCGGCCGCCTTCTCCAGGCCGTCCACCTTCTTGTCCTCGGCCTTGGTGGAACCGTCGTCGCCCTTGACGAGCGCCTCGACGTCGTCCCGTACGCCCGTATTGGCCTCTTCGAGCGCCTTGTTCTTGTGGCTGCGCTCCTGAATGAGGTCGGACAGTTCCAGAAGAGACGTGTCCGTACGGATATTGGTGCCCTTGGCCGTATTGAAGCTGGTGAAGAAGATCAGCCCGGCAAGGGCGAAAACAGCCACTGTGAGAAGGCGCACGGGACGGAAACGACCGCGGGGAGAGCCCTTCGCGGGCTCCTCACCCCGGCCGGTGCGAGGGTCGGCAGAATTGCTCAACGTACCCTTATCTCCTTCACCGCCGCGGAAGCACTACGCTAACGGACGCCCGGGGGAGCGATCAGACCGCTGTGACGTTGCGCTTGTACGCTGCTCCGGAGCCAGCCCACTTTCCCTGCGCGGTCACGCAGCGCATCGACAGGAGAGCCACTCGTGCCGAAGTCACGTATCCGCAAGAAGGCCGACTACACGCCGCCGCCGTCCTCGAAGCAGGCGGCGAACATCAAGCTGACCAGTCGCGGCTGGGTCGCCCCGGTGATGCTGGCGATGTTCCTCATCGGACTCGCCTGGATCGTGGTCTTCTACGTGTCCGACGGCTCGATGCCGATCGATTCCCTCGGCAACTGGAACATCGTGGTCGGGTTCGGTTTCATCGCGGCCGGATTCGGTGTCTCCACGCAGTGGAAGTAGCACCCCTCGCCCGTATCACCCGTACCTCATAGCGCACGTACGGCCTCTTCCGCCAGCTCTCCCCAGAGCTGTCCACTGAGTTATCCACAGGGGTTTCCACAGCGGGGGAAAAGGTCAGACGATCTGTGGATAACTCACAGCGTGTTGACGCCGGTGTGACCGGTGAGGTTACGGCCGGTCATCTGTTCGCCCCTTGCCCTTCCTGGGAAAACCCAGCTCAGGGGCGAGGGGCACCGGCGTACCCCGCCGCATGCACAACATTCCGCACGCGCTGTGGACAACACCGGTCGACATCGGTGGAGAAGCGGGCTCAGGTGAGCTGCGCGGTGCGGACGAGGACCATCACGACCACCGCCAGGAACACCAGCGCGCAGACCCCGTACTGGATGAGCGCGCGGCGCTCGCGCGGGGCGTGGACCATGGCGTATCCGATGATCACGCCGCCGACGAGACCGCCGACGTGCGCCTGCCAGGAGATGTTCAGGCCGGGGCCGAAGGACAGCAGCAGGTTGATCACGAGCAGCGCGAGGATCGGCCGCATGTCGTAGTCGAGGCGGCGCATCAGGACCGCCGTCGCGCCGAACAGGCCGAAGATCGCCCCGGACGCCCCCAGCGTCGGCGTCTGCGGGGCGGTGAACATGTACACGGCGGCGCTGCCGGCCAGCCCCGACACCAGGTACAGGGCCAGATAGCGGGCCCGGCCGAGCGCCTGTTCGAGAGGGCCGCCGAGCCACCACAGGCTCAGCATGTTGAACCCGATGTGGAAGACCTCGGTGTGCGCGAACATCGAGGTCACCAGCCGGTACCACTCCCCGCCCGCGACGCCCTGGTTCGGCACGAAGGGCGCGGGCGGCCAGGCGCCGACGAGGACGAGGTCGTCGAGCAGCCTGCTGCTGACGTGGACCGCGATGAACACCGCGACGTTGATCCCGATGAGCACCTTGGTGATCAGGCGCGGGTCGCCCGCGATCCGGCCGCCGGCGAGCGTGCGCGGCTGGGTCGCCGTGGGCGCGTGGCCCGTACCGGAACCGCCGCGCACACACTCGGGGCACTGGAACCCGACCGACGCGCTGACCATGCACTCCGGGCAGATCGGGCGCTCGCAGCGGACACAGCGGATGCCCGTGGGGCGGTCGGGGTGACGGTAGCAACCGGGCAGGTCCTGCGCGTCCTGCGGTTCCTGCGGGCTGCCGGGCGCCTGGTCCATGACGGTCTCGTCACCTCGGGTCTACGGGCTGGGGGGCCGGGTCTGGGGGCGCGGGCCGGTGTCCGCGCCGGGGGCCGGTGGCTGGGGCGGGGCCGGTGTCCGCACCGGGCGGGACGTGACGTCGCCCCACCCATCCTTACGGACGAGCGGGGCGAAAAGGTTCCCTCGGTCAGCGCGTCTCGACGGTCACCGACTCGATCTTCACGTCCTCGACCGGGCGGTCCGTACGCGGGTTGGTCGGGCTCTTGGCGATGGCGTCCACGACCTTCCGGCTCGCGTCGTCGGCGACCTCGCCGAAGATCGTGTGCTTGCGGGTCAGCCAGGCCGTCGGCGAGACGGTGATGAAGAACTGCGAGCCGTTCGTGCCGGGGCCCGCGTTGGCCATGGCCAGCAGATACGGCTCGGTGAAGGCGAGGTCGGGGTGGAACTCGTCCCCGAACTGGTAGCCAGGGCCGCCCGTGCCGTTGCCCAGCGGGTCGCCGCCCTGGATCATGAAACCGGCGATGACGCGGTGGAAGACCGTGCCGTCGTACAGCGGGGCCGTCGTCTTCTCGCCGGTCGTCGGGTCGGTCCACTCCCGCTCGCCCTTGGCGAGTTCGACGAAGTTCTTGACCGTCTTGGGCGCGTGGTTCGGCAGCAGACGGACCACGATGTCGCCCTGGTTGGTCTTGAGTGTGGCGTAGAGCTGCTCGGCCACGATCCGCCTTCCGTCGATGGTTGTACCGCCGTCGATCCTCGCACGGCGAAGGAGCCCCGGCCCCCGGTGGAGTTGTCAGGATTGTGTGCGCAGGGTCTCGGCACCCGGTTGTGCACGGAGGGTTTCGGCACCCGCGAACCGGTCAACCCGTGACAGCAGCGGCGCACACCGCCACGGACCGTGGCTCTGTCGCCGCCAGGCCCCAGAAAAGCCGCTTACCGGTGCTCACTGCTCACTGAGTCCTGGCAAGCCTTACCACCGCGTTACCACCGCATTGGCGCTTCCGTGAGGCATGATCCGTAAAACGGTGGAAAGGTGAAAAACTGTACGCCACCGAGGAGGAGGTTCCCGTGACCCGCATCGACAGCGTGCGTGCCGCGACCGGCTCGGCCAAGGACAGCGTGCTGCACGCCGCGGAGGCGGTGGCGCCCTACGCCGAGACGGCCAAGGACCGTGCCGCGCAGTACGCGCAGGAGGCGCGCGGCGCGCTCGGCCCGAAGGTGACGCAGGCCGCGCACCAGGCCCGCGTCCAGTACGAGGCGCATCTCGCCCCGCGTCTTGAGCAGGCTCGCACGCACGTCCCGCCGAAGGTCGACCACGCGGCCCAGGAGGCCGCGGCCCGCACCCGCAAGGCCGCCCGCCAGGCCGCCGACTACTCCCGCCCGCGCATCGAACAGGCGCGTGCGGCCGCAGGTCCCGCCCGCGAGGAGGCGACGGCCCGCAGCGCCGCCGCGCTCGCCGCCCTGCGCGGACAGGTCTCGCCGAAGGAGGTCCGCAAGCTGGTGCGCAAGCACGAGCGGCGGGCCCGCGTCGGCCGGCTCGCCAAGGGCCTCGCCATCGCCGGTGTGCTCGCCGGCGGCGCGTACGCCGCGTGGCGGTGGTGGGACAAGCAGGCCAACCCGGACTGGCTGGTGGAGCCCCCGGCCGCCACCGAGGTCCCGGACAGCTCGCCGCTGACCTCGGTCGACGGCAGCGGCCAGTTCGGCGAGCAGGACCTGCTCGACCCCGAGGTCCAGGCCAAGCAGGCCGAGGCGGAGTCGGACGGCTCCTCGGGCACGGGCGACGACAAGAAGAGCTGACAGCACCGGCAAGGGCCTTTCTTCGGATCAGGCCCCGGAGCCGACAGCCGCCGGCAGGCACCGCGGCATCTTCCGCGCAAGCCCCTCTCACCAGGAACCGACCTGGCGGGAGGGGCTTTCGCGTGCGCGCGGACCACCCTGCTCATCCTCACGGCCCTGGCGGACGCCCCCCGCCACGGCTACGCCCTCGCACAGGAGGTCCTGACGATCTCTCAGGGCCGGGTCCAGCTGCGGGCCGGCACCCTGTACGGCTCCCTGGAGCGCCTCCAGCACGAGGGCCTGATCGAGATCCACAGCGAGGAACGCGTCGACGGCCGCCCGCGCCGCACGTACACCCTCACCCCCGAGGGCCGCGCCACCCTCACCGACGAGATCCGCCGGCTCACCGCCACCGCGCGCGAAGCCACCCGCCGCCTCCGCCGCTCCGCCTCCGCCTCGAACCCCGCGGGAGCCACCGCATGAGCCCCCGCCCGTTCCCCCGTGGTCTCCGCCGTGTGTTCCCTCGGGTGTTCCGCCGCCCGAGCGCCGCGCCGGCCCGCGCGTCCTCGCCCTCTATCCCCGTGCGTACCGCGAGGCCCACGGCCCCGAGATCCAGCAGCTCTACGCCGCCGCCACCGCGGACGCCGGTCGTGCGGCCCGCGTACGCGCTCCGGGTCCGTTCCGACCTCGGGCCCGCGCTGGCACTGGCGGTGCTCACCGCGCTGCCCGCGCTCGCCGCCGCGCTCGCCGGAGAGAACGCCCCGGCCCTCGGCCTGATCGCCCTGCTCCTCCCTGCGATGATCGCCCTCGGCGTCAGGGCGCCCCGCCCGGGCAGCGGCCCCCGGCACGTCCTGGCGATCCTGACGGCGACGGCTCCCTGGGTACTCGCCCCGGCCGCCTCCCCCATCGGCGCCGCCCTCGTGGCCACGGCCCTGGCGACGGCGTGGACAGCGGGCCACCTGGTCGGGCGGTTCCGGCGTGCCCGAAGGGCGGGCGCCGTCGTCTGAACGAACGGACATCGCGGCGCCCCGGGCACCTGGGGCACTGGGACTCTGGGGCGCTGGGATACAAAAGGCTGAAGGCTAAAGACCAAAGGCTCCCTGACCGGCATTTACGCAGGTCAGGGAGCCTTTCGGGATGTGGAGCCTAGGGGAGTCGAACCCCTGACATCTGCCATGCAAAGACAGCGCTCTACCAACTGAGCTAAGGCCCCGAAAACGATGCGCCCCCTCGACAACCCCGTCCCGGGCGAGCACCGCAGACCAGAGTACCGGGTCATCCCCCGGATCTCGCAAAAGGATTGGGGGTCCCGGTGGACGACCACTCTCCGTAAGATGCCCCACGGTGCTTCGCGGCAGCGAAGGGCCGTACTTGGGGAAGCGATGGGGAGACGCAATGGACGCCGCACAGCAGGAAGCTACCGCTAGAGCCCGGGAGCTCCAGCGGAACTGGTACGGGGAGCCCCTCGGGGCGCTCTTCCGTCGCCTCATAGAAGACCTGGGCCTGAACCAGGCCCGCCTCGCCGGTGTCCTCGGCCTGTCCGCGCCCATGCTGTCCCAGCTCATGAGCGGCCAGCGGGCCAAGATCGGAAACCCCGCGGTGGTCCAGCGCGTCCAGTTGCTCCAGGACCTCGCCGGCCAGGTCGCCGACGGCAGCGTCAGCGCCGCCGAGGCCACCGAGCGCATGGACGAGATCAAGAAGTCCCAGGGCGGGTCCGTGCTCACCAGCGCCGGTCAGCCCTCCACCGGTTCCGGCGCCCCGACCGTCAAGCGCGTCGTCCGCGAGATCCAGTCCCTCCTGCGGTCCGTGGCAGCGGCCGGCGACATCATCGACGCCGCCGACTCCCTCGCCCCCACCCACCCCGAACTGGCCGAGTTCCTCCGCGTCTACGGCGCCGGCCGCACCTCCGACGCCGTAGCCCACTACCAGTCCCACCAGAACTGAACCCGGGGGCGGGCGAGTTCAGGGCGCGGCAGTTCAGCGCAGGGAAGTTCTGGGCCGGGGCCGGGGAGACGCCGGGTGGGTCGGCTGAGCGCCGGGGCTGCTTGCGGGGGCGCCGGGTGGGCTGAACCGGCGCCGGGGAGCCCTGGTCCGGGGATTTGGCTTACGCCGGGGAGCCGTGCGGGAGTTGAGCGGGCCTCCGTACGGGTACACATCGCCGCGACAGCAGGACACGGGTGCGGTGCGCTATTTAGTTGGTACGGGGGCCAGGGCTCGGGGCGCCGGGAGGCAGTGGGATTGGGACGGGGGGCCAGTGGGCTCGGGGCGCTCGCGGGCCCGGGTTCGGAGGTGGGAGGCCGCGGGCTCGGGGTAGCCGACCGGGGCGCCGGTCGCCGTCCGGTGCGCGAGCGCGGGCCCGCCCCGACTCGGAGCCTGCGCTCCGGAGGGGCGCTGGCGCTCGCGGCATCGACATGGCGGGCGGGCTGTCCGTCGCCGGCCGGGGCCCTCCGCACCGGCCGTTCGACCGGAACCGTCCGACCGAGTGGGCCTGCGCAGCACGGGTCCGGGAGGGGAGCGACGCACGACCATGGGTGAGGTCTTCGCCGGGCGCTACGAACTGGCCGACCCGATCGGCCGCGGGGGAGTCGGCGCGGTCTGGCGAGCCTGGGACCACCGGCGCCGCCGCTATGTCGCCGCCAAGGTCCTCCAGCAGAGCGACGCCCACACCCTGCTCCGCTTCGTCCGCGAACAGGCCCTGCGCATCGATCACCCGCACGTCCTCGCCCCCGCCAGCTGGGCCGCGGACGACGACAAGGTCCTGTTCACCATGGACCTCGTCGCGGGCGGGTCCCTCGCCCACCTGACCGGCGACTACGGGCCGCTGCCGCCGTACTTCGTGTGCGTCCTGCTCGATCAGCTCCTTTCCGGTCTCACCGCCGTGCACGCCGAGGGGGTCGTGCACCGGGACATCAAGCCGGCCAACATCCTGCTGGACGCCACCGGCACGGGCCTGCCGCATCTGCGCCTGTCGGACTTCGGCATCGCCATGCGCAAGGACGAGCCGCGTCTGACGGTCACGGACCACGTGCTGGGCACGCCCGGGTACATCGCTCCCGAGCAGGCCCTCGGCGCCGAACCCGACTTCCCCGCCGACCTGTTCGCCGCCGGCCTCGTAGCCCTCTACCTCCTCGAAGGCGCCAAGCCCGACTCCCAGGCCCTCATCGAGCACTTCGCCGAGCACGGCACGCCGAGCGCTCCGCGGGGGGTGCCCGGTCCGCTGTGGGACGTGCTCGCCGGGTTGCTCCAGCCCGACCCGGAAGCGCGGTTCCGTACGGCGACGGGGGCGCGGAAGGCGTTGCTCGCGGCCTCGGAACTGCTGCCGGATCCAGGGCCCGACGACGAGTTGATCGAGGTCTTCGACCATCTCGGGCCGCTGCCGCCCGGGTTCGGTCCGGAAGGCCCCGCCGCGCGAGGCCGCCGCGCCCGCTCCCCGCACGGGCCGGCCCCTGCCGGGTCGGATCAGGGCCCCGCCACGGCTCCCTCCTCCACAACCACCTCCACCTCCACGTCAGCGCCCTCTCCCGTCCCAGCTCCCACGCTCCCTCCCACACCCAATTCCACGCCCACGCCGACGCCGACGCCCGGACCAACGCCCGCACCCACGCCCACGCCCGGACCAACGCCCGCTCCCACGTCATCACCCACCCCCGGTTTCCCCGTACCGCCGGCGTTCCCCGCGCCGCCTGCCGTCCCGCCCCTACCTGTGACGCCCCCTCCTTCCCCCGCTGTCAGCGACCCAACGCGACCTCGGCCCGCAGGCCACCCTCACCCTTCCTCCGCACCGGGAACCTCCCCCACACCCGAGACCTCCCCCACGCCCGAGCCATCCGCCTCCTCGGAGACCTCCGCCATGTCGGAGACGGGTAGCTTCCACCTGCCGCCGCCCGCCGCCGCGCCCCTCAGTCCTGCGCCACCCCCCGTCTCTCGCCCCGCGCCAAGCCCCGCTTCCGCCCCGTCCCCTCCCACGGCCGCTCCCCCTGTCCCCGCGCCCCCGCACCACGCCGCTCAGGCCACCCGAGTACATCGAGCAAACCCCCGACGTCGTCACTCTCTGTACGCACGCCGCGACGCAGGAGTTCCCGGACGGCGTCCAGGGCCACCCGTTCGAGTGGCGGTCCCGGTGCTTTTCCTCGCCCTGGTCTGCTTCACCGTAGGAATCTGGGCGCTGACGCAGACCTGAGGCGTCCCCGGGCCCCGCGCTCCGCCCGCCGCAATCGCCATACATCCCGGGCCCGCCATCCGCCCAGCCACAGCACGAGCAGCGCCCCCGTGCCGATCCCGGCGACGCCCACCGCCGTCATGACCGGGCTCCGGCCCGCCGCGTCGGCCGCCGCACCCGAGACACCCGAGCCCCCGGCACCGCCGGCCGCACCAGGCCCCGTACCCGAAGCGGAGGCCGACGCGGAGGCCGACGCCGGGGCCGAAGGCTCGCCCGACGCGCCCCACACGGCCCCGCCGTCCCCGCGCTGCGCCGCCCGCCGGTCCGCCGCCGTGACCTGGAACTCCCCCGGATCGCGCACATAGTCCGGCGCCTTCCCCGGCTCCCCGTCGACCGTCACCCGGAGCGTGGCCCGCGCCGTCGCACCCGCGCCGAGGCCGTTTGCGACGTCCGGGTTCAGGGAGACCCGCAGGTAGTACCAGCCCGCCAACCGCATCGCCGCCCGCCCGTCAGCACCGGAGAGGAAACGGTTCTCGTACGCCACGGGAGGCAGCGGCGCGAAGGTCGTCGAGGCCGACTCGCCACCCCCGTAAGCCGCCTGACGGGACGCCACCGAGGCGCGCGCCGGGTTGTACAGCGCCACATCGAGCGCCCCCGGCACGAACCTCCCGCCCCGGCCACCGCCGCTGCCCACCTCCGCGCTCACCGACAACCGTTGCCCCCAGTCCACCGGAACACGGAAGAAGCGGCTCTGGCCAGGCGCGATGTCATCGGCCCAGGCGCCGTCCGTGAGCGCGCGGGCGTCGTTGAAACCGGTGCCGCCACTGCGCCGCACGCCCTCGCCGCCCGGCGCGGACGCGGAGGCGGAGGGCGAGGCGGACGACGTGCCGGTCGGGAGGGGCGTGACGAGGCCGGGTTCGGTGGCGACGTGCAGTTCGAGTCCCCAGGGAGCCCGCGACGCATCGGAGGCGGTCATGCGTTCGACCACCATGTAGTACGTGCCGGCGGTCTGGCAGCGCGCGCCGGGGACGCCAGGTCGTACGAGTCGTTCCGCGACGGCCGCGACGGGCCGCGGAAAGCCGCCGGCGCCGAAGGTCGCCCGCCGCGCGTCGCACCGATGGCCCTGAGCGTCCTGGAGCGTGAGCGTGATGCCGTCCGTGTAACCCGCGCGCGCGGAGCGGCCCTGCGGCGGGACGGCGATGGCCGAGGCGTAGGCGGCAGCGGCGCCGTCGAGGTCGACGCGGTAGAAGGAGCGTGCGGCCGGGCCGCTCTTCGCGCCCGCTCCGAGAGTGCTGCGGTAGGTCTCGCCGGGTACAAGTCGCGCGGCGTCAGCGCTGGTGGCAGCGGCGTCGACGGGCTGTGCGTCCTTTGCGAACACGTACGTCCCCGCGTCCGGCGCGGTCGCCGCCCCGGCTGCCACCGTTACCGGCACCGCCACTGACACCGACGCCGCGAGCAGCACACACAGCCCCGCCGCGCCGACGGCCGCGCCCGGGCCCCGGCCGCCCCGCCCTCGTACCGGCCGCCTGTTCCGTCTCCCCATGGACGGTCATCCTGCCGCCCGAGGAGCCGCACTGTCCGGCATGCGACGGAATCCCGCCACTCATTTGCCGCCGCAACGCCCTCCCGGCACCCCGGAACGCCGAAGCACCAGAAGGCCGGAACACCGGTACGCGCACAGCACAAAGCCCCGGCCGCTAGCAGCGACCGGGGCTTCGCGGAGTCTGGTGTCGATACTCACGAACCCGTGGGCACGGAGTCAGTCGCCTCCGTCCACAGATCCTGCTCGGCGCGATCCGCCTGGATCTGGCGGTACACGAGGAGCCCGCCGATGGCGGCCAGTGCGACCAGGAGAAGCTTCTTCACCGCGCGACCTCGTCTTTCCTTGACGTAGGGGACCTCTGGCGCCCGACTATACACACCGACCGATACCGATCGGTGACCTGGATGGGGCCCAACTCCCGCAGGCCGAAAAGCAGTAGAAGCGGACGTCTCCCCTCCACCGTCACACCCTCCGCGCGCCCCTTCCGCGGCCTCACACGGCACCTTTCGTCCCCTTACCTCCATCCGAGTGCTGTTTATCGGAAGATCGACGCGCCATGAGCGTCGGTCCCGCACTTCGGACTCCTCGTACACATCATGAGGAAAGTACGCAAATCGCCCAACCCGAAAGTGAGGTCGTCATGGCCCGGAACAAGGTCCTGACGCTGTGGACCGTCGTCATCTCCGCCTTCATCGCTCTCTTCTCCGCCCTCGGCCTGGTCTCCCCGGCCACCGCCGCCACTCCGGTACAGCAGACCGAGGAGGCGAGCAAGCCCGCGGTCAGCGCCCCGGCGAGCGTCGCGGCGGCCCGCCCGTTCTGGGCATTCAAGAGGTCCCTGCCGCCGACGATGAAGCAGCGCATCCACGCCGAGGCCCACGGTTCCGCCCCGAGCCACCGCCAGCGTCCGCCGGCCGAGACCGAGCAGAGCGACAGCGCCGCCGCCGACACCACCGCGCTGGCGAACGAAGCCCTCACGGCCCAGCCGTAGCCCCGCACCACCCCGCAAGACCTGACGTGACTGATGCACTGACGTACCCGCAACACCGCACAACCCAGCACCACCACACGCAGCACACAGCAAGCACCACGTGCACTGCCGTACGTACGGGAAACAGCTCCACGAGGCCGCCGAGCAGGCGCACCCCGCGCGGGCAGCAGACGGCAGACAGCAACTACCGCACGACCACGCGCGCGTACGCGTACACGTACACGTGAGTACGCAGGACAGCGCGCGGAAGCCCCGACGCGACGCGAACAGCAGACGAAGAACAGAACCTCCGAGCACCACCCCACGCACGCTTAGAGAACCGGCAAGCCCCGCATGCGCAAGCAACGTACGCCTCTCCAGGCCAGGCCCCAGCCTCTCCGGCTGCGCGGGCCCGTTCCGCATGCGCGCCGGCACCCGAGTCCGAGCCAGACCCCTGAGAGCGCCCTGAGACGCACAGGCGACGCCATAGAGCGCCTGAGGACGGGCACCCGGTAGCTGTTCTCACCCAAGGAGGTGCGCAGCCCGTGACCGTCCCCCTCGCGTACAAGGGCCTTGAGTTGATGCCCGACTGGTTCGTCGTCCTGGTGGGCGTCTTGGTGGTGGTCGGAATCGTCGTAGCCGGCCTGCGCAACCGCTGACCCAGGAAGAATCCGGAACGACAAAAGACCCCCGGCCCTGGTGGACCGGAGGTCTTCATGATGTGGGGCTAACAGGATTTGAACCTGTGGCCTCATCCTTATCAGGGATGCGCTCTAACCAACTGAGCTATAGCCCCGCCGCGCTCTGCGGTGTGTGTCCCGCGCGCTGACTCCTGAAGATTAGCGCACTGGGGGGCCAGTCCCAAAATCGATAGGTCCGGCCCGCCCACCAGCCGCTACGCCGGGCGCAGCGCCCCGCTCACTCGTCCTCGGCGAGCGTCAGCTCGACGCCGCCGACGAAGCCGGCGGAGAGGTTGTAGATGAACGCGCCGAGCGTGGCCAGGGCCGTCGCCAGGACGACGTCGATGACCGCGATGACCGTCGTGAACATCAGCACGCGCGGCAGCGACAGGAAGGACTGGAGGTCGAAGCCGTTGGACTCGTTGGAGCCCGTGGCCTCGGAGATCGTGCCGCCGACCGTGGAGAAGACACCCATGGCGTCCATGACCATCCACAGCACGGCCGCCGCCACGATCGTGCAGATGCCGAGCGCGATGGACAGCAGGAAGCTGACCTTCATGACCGACCACGGGTCGGCCTTCGCCACGCGCAGGCGTGCCTTGCGCGTGCGCGGAGTCGTGCGCGCCCCGGTGCGGGGGCGGCGGACCGCGTCGCCCGGAGTGTTCTGATACGCCTGGGGCGGGTGGTAAGGGCCGGCCTGCTGCTGCGGCTGCGGCCTCTCCCCGGGCAGAGGACCGCCGTCGCCCGCCGCGTATTGCTGGGTCTGCGGACCTCGGGTGTCCGTCACAGTTCCCCCCTGGGAAGATCCATGAGACTCATGTGAGCCGTTCGCACCACGCGCGCGGTGCGTTTCGTTCGAGCTGTGCGAGCTGTGCGTGCCGTTCGAGCCATTCGAGCCGTTCAGGCTGTTCGAGCTCTGAGAGCCGTTGGTGTCATGAGCGGAGCCACGGCCGCTCTCGGTGTCCGTACCGGTGGATGTCCCGGTAGAGCCTGCGCCCGTGGCTCCGCTCACGATGACTCTCTCCTCGCGCTACTCGGCCGAGGACTGCCCGCCCTCGTCCGTCCCGACAGCCGGGTTCGTGTCCTGGCCCGATTCGTCGTTGAGGGCGTCGTCCGCGTCCTGCGGCACGTCGCCGTCGACTTCCTCAGCCTCACGACCGGCCTCGGCGTTACGTGCGATGCCGACGACGGCATCGCGCTTGCCCAGGTTGATCAGTTGGACGCCCATGGTGTCACGGCCTGTCTCCCTGACCTCGTTGACTCGCGTGCGAATCACACCGCCGGACAACGTGATGGCAAGGATCTCATCGGTCTCCTCCACCACCAGCGCGCCCACCAGCTCGCCGCGGTCCTCCACGATCTTGGCGGCCTTGATACCGAGGCCACCGCGACCCTGGACGCGGTAGTCGTCGACGTTGGTGCGCTTCGCGTACCCGCCGTCCGTGGCGGTGAACACGAACGTACCGGGCCGGACGACATTCATCGAGAGCAGTTCGTCGCCCTCGCGGAAACTCATGCCCTTCACACCCGAGGTGGCACGGCCCATCGGGCGCAGCGCGTCGTCCGTCGCGGTGAACCGGATGGACTGCGCCTTCTTGCTGATGAGCAGCAGGTCGTCCTCGGAGGAGACCAGCTCGGCGCCGATCAGCTCGTCGTCGGAGCCGTCGGCGGCCTCGCGCAGGTTGATGGCGATGACACCGCCGGAGCGCGGCGAGTCGTAGTCCTTGAGCGGCGTCTTCTTCACGAGGCCCGCCTTGGTGGCGAGGACCAGGTAGGGCGCTGCCTCGTAGTCCCGGATCGCGAGGATCTCGGCGATGGCCTCGTCCGGCTGGAACGCCAGCAGGTTCGCCACGTGCTGCCCGCGCGCGTCGCGGCCTGCGTCGGGAAGCTCGTACGCCTTCGCGCGGTAGACGCGGCCCTTGTTGGTGAAGAACAGCAGCCAGTGGTGGGTCGTGGACACGAAGAAGTGGTCGACGATGTCGTCTTCCTTGAGCTTCGTGCCGCGTACGCCCTTGCCGCCGCGCTTCTGGGAGCGGTAGTCGTCCGTCTTGGTGCGCTTGACGTAGCCGCCGCGCGTGATGGTGACGACGATGTCCTCTTCGGCGATCAGGTCCTCGATGGACATGTCACCTTCGAAGGGGACCAGCTTGGAGCGGCGGTCGTCGCCGAACTTCTCGACGATCGCGGCCAGCTCCTCGCTGATGATGCCGCGCTGGCGGACCGGCGAGGCGAGGATCTGGTTGTACTCGTTGATCTTCGCCTGCAGCTCGTCGTGCTCCTGCACGATCTTCTGGCGCTCCAGGGCGGCCAGCCGGCGGAGCTGCATCTCCAGGATCGCGTTCGCCTGGATCTCGTCGATCTCCAGGAGGCCCATGAGGCCCTCTCGCGCCACGTCCACGGTGTCGCTGCGCCGGATGAGGGCGATGACCTCGTCGATGGCGTCCAGGGCCTTCAGGAGGCCGCGCAGGATGTGCGCGCGCTCCTCGGCCTTGCGCAGCCGGAACTTGGTCCTGCGGACGATGACCTCGATCTGGTGCGTCACCCAGTGCCGGATGAACGCGTCCAGCGAGAGGGTGCGCGGCACGCCGTCGACGAGCGCCAGCATGTTGGCGCCGAAGTTCGTCTGGAGGTCGGTGTGCTTGTACAGGTTGTTGAGGACGACCTTGGCGACCGCGTCCCGCTTGAGGACGATGACCAGGCGCTGGCCCGTACGGGAGCTGGTCTCGTCGCGGACGTCGGCGATGCCGCCGACCTTGCCGTCCTTGACGAGGTCGGCGATCTTCTGCGCGAGGTTGTCCGGGTTGACCTGGTAGGGCAGCTCGGTGACCACCAGGCACTGGCGGTTCTGGATCTCCTCGACCTCGACGACCGCGCGCATCGTGATGGAGCCGCGCCCGGTGCGGTACGCCTCCTCGATGCCCTTGCGGCCGACGACGAGGGCGCCGGTGGGGAAGTCGGGGCCCTTGATGCGCTCGATGAGGGCGTCGAGCAGCTCCTCGTGCGACGCCTCCGGGTTCTCCAGGTACCACTGGGCGCCGGCGGCGACCTCGCGCAGGTTGTGCGGCGGGATGTTGGTCGCCATGCCGACCGCGATGCCGGCCGAGCCGTTGATCAGCAGGTTCGGGAAGCGGGCGGGCAGGACGGTCGGCTCCTGGGAGCGGCCGTCGTAGTTGTCCGTGAAGTCGACGGTCTCCTCGTCGATGTCGCGGACCATCTCCATCGACAGCGGCGCCATCTTGCACTCGGTGTAGCGCATGGCGGCCGCCGGGTCGTTGCCCGGGGAGCCGAAGTTGCCGTTGGAGTCCACCAGCGGCATCCGCATCGACCACGGCTGGGCGAGGCGCACCAGGGCGTCGTAGATCGAGGAGTCGCCGTGCGGGTGGTAGTTGCCCATGACGTCGCCGACGACGCGGGCGCACTTGTAGAAGCCCTTCTCGGGGCGGTAGCCGCCGTCGTACATGGCGTACAGGACGCGGCGGTGCACGGGCTTGAGGCCGTCGCGTACGTCCGGCAGCGCGCGCGAGACGATGACGGACATCGCGTAGTCGAGGTAGGAGCGCTGCATCTCGGTCTCGAGCCCGACGGGCTCGATCCGCATGGCGATGGCGCCTTCCTCGGCAGGGGTGCTCTCAGTGTTCTCGTCGGCCATTGCTGGTGAAGATCCTTTCTGCGGCGGTCAGCGGAAGACCGACTCAGATGTCGAGGAAGCGGACGTCCTTGGCGTTGCGCTGGATGAACGAGCGGCGGGCCTCGACGTCCTCACCCATGAGGACCGAGAACAGGTCGTCGGCCTGGGCGGCGTCGTCGAGCGTGACCTGGCCGAGGACGCGGTGCTCCTGGTCCATGGTCGTCACGCGCAGCTCCTCGGCGTTCATCTCACCGAGACCCTTGAAGCGCTGGACCGAGTCGTCGCGGATGCGCTTGCCGTTCTCCCGGCCCAGCGCGATCAGCGCGTCACGCTCACGGTCCGAGTACGCGTACTCGAAGTCGTCCCGGCCCCACTTGATCTTGTACAGCGGCGGGCGGGACAGGAAGACGTGTCCGGCCTCGACGAGCGGGCGCATGAAGCGGAACAGGAAGGTCAGCAGCAGGGTGTTGATGTGCTGGCCGTCGACGTCGGCGTCCGCCATCAGGATGATCTTGTGATAGCGCAGCTTCTCGATGTCGAAGTCCTCGTGGACTCCGGTGCCGAAGGCCGAGATCAGCGCCTGGATCTCCTGGTTGTGCAGGATCTTGTCGATGCGCGCCTTCTCGACGTTCAGGATCTTGCCGCGGATCGGCAGGATGGCCTGGTACATCGGGTCGCGGCCGGACTTGGCCGAGCCGCCGGCGGAGTCACCCTCGACGATGAAGATCTCGCACTTGGTGGGGTCGTTCGACTGGCAGTCGGAGAGCTTGCCCGGCAGGGACGCGGTCTCCAGCAGGCCCTTGCGGCGCGTGAGGTCGCGCGCCTTGCGTGCCGCTACGCGCGCGGTGGCGGCCTGGATGGACTTGCGGATGATCTCCGAGGCCTCGACCGGGTTGCGGTCCAGCCAGTCGGTGAGGTGCTCGTGCACGACCTTCTGCACGAACGTCTTCGCCTCGGTGTTGCCGAGCTTGGTCTTGGTCTGGCCCTCGAACTGCGGCTCGCCGAGCTTCACCGAGATGATCGCGGTCAGACCCTCGCGGATGTCGTCACCCGTGAGGTTGTCGTCCTTCTCGCGCAGCAGCTTCTTGTCGCGCGCGTACCGGTTGATGAGGCCGGTCAGCGCGGCGCGGAAGCCCTCCTCGTGGGTGCCGCCCTCGTGCGTGTGGATCGTGTTGGCGAAGGAGTAGACGCCCTCGCTGTAGCTCGTGTTCCACTGCATCGCGACCTCGACGGAGAGCAGGCGCTCCTTGTCCTCGGCCTCGATGTCGATCACGGTGGGGTGGACGACCTCGCCCTTGCGGGAGTTGAGGTACTTCACGAAGTCGACGATGCCGCCTTCGTAGTGGTACGTCACCGAACGCGGCTCCCAGGCGGTGTCGTCGCCCGCCTCGTTCGCGTCGGCGCCCGCGGTGGCCTTCGCCGACTCGCGCTCGTCCGTCAGCTTGATCGTCAGGCCCTTGTTGAGGAAGGCCATCTCCTGGAAGCGCCGCGACAGCGTCTCGAAGGAGTACTCGGTCGTCTCGAAGATGTCGCCGTCGGCCCAGAACGTGACGGCGGTGCCCGTCTCGGTCGTCGCCTCGTGCTTGGCGAGCGGCGCGGTCGGCACGCCCGCCTTGTAGTCCTGCGTCCAGCGGTGGCCGTCCGTCTTGATCTCCACGGAGACCCGGGTGGACAGGGCGTTGACCACGGAGACGCCGACGCCGTGCAGACCGCCGGAGACGGCGTAGCCGCCGCCGCCGAACTTGCCGCCCGCGTGCAGCACGGTCAGGACGACCTCGACGGCCGGCTTGCCCTCGGAGGGGATGATGCCGACGGGGATGCCGCGGCCGTTGTCGATGACGCGCACGCCGCCGTCGGCGAGGATCGTGACGTCGATCGTGTCGGCGTGGCCGGCCAGCGCCTCGTCGACGGAGTTGTCCACGACCTCCTGCACCATGTGGTGCAGGCCACGCTCACCGGTCGAGCCGATGTACATGCCAGGTCGCTTGCGGACCGCGTCCAGCCCTTCGAGGACGGTGATCGCGCTCGCGTCGTAGGAGGCGTCTGTGGCTCCCACGTGCGCGTGCGCGTCGCCGTCGGTGGTCGGGATGTTCTCGTTGGGGTTGCCGGAATCGGCCACGAAGCGCCCTTTCTGGCACAGCACAAGCCAAGCTCCCGGTTGGTGGCCGGAGCGGCTGCGGCGTGTTGGTTCGGTAAGCCCTGGTCAGCGTTGCTCGGTGCGTCCCACAAGTGGGGCGGGATTGTCTTCCAGTGTACCGGTAGCGCCGACAGTGATGGGGGTTTGGCGGTACCTGAGTCCGCATGTGCCGCCCTCAACCGGTCTCGGCCGACTCCCCCTATGCGGTGCGGGGCTCCAAGAGGCTCACAGCGGCACTCAGCGCTTTAGGGTGTCAACCCCCAGCTACGGTGATCGAGCGGTCACCCGAAGGTGTCGTCACGACCGGTGCTGCCGGGGGCGCGCAAGGGCCCGTAACGGCGCGCGCCACTGCCCGGATTACGGATGTCGATACGCCGTACCGTGCCGTGCCCCAGGTCCTCGTTCAGCCGCCTGACCAGCTGCGGAGCCAGCATCCTGACCTGCGTCGCCCAGGCCGTGGAGTCGCACTGCACGACCAGGACGCGCTCGTCCTCGTCGTACTTCTGCGGCACGCAGTGCTTGGCCAGGTCCTCGCCGACGATCTGCGGCCAGCGGCCCATGACGCCGCCGACCGCGGCCGGCGTCTCCCAGCCGCGCTCGGTGATCAGCCGGTTGATGGCGGCGCCGAGCCCCATCGGGTCGCGCCCGTCGGCCCGCGCCCCGGAGCGCAGTCCACCGCCGCGCCGCGCCTGCTTCTTCTGCTGCGCCGCCGCTCCACGCGCGCGTGCGGCTTCTTTCGCCGCCCGCAGCGCGACCCGGGCGAGATCGACGCCGGACGGCTCGGGCACCCCCACGCCTTGGTCGGCCTTCGCCGGGCGCTGCTCGTCGCCGGCGCTCACAGCCGCTCCACCGTGCCGTCGGACACCGCGTACCGGGCGCCGGACAGCACTCCGGGCACGTCGTCGTCCACCGCGGCGGTCACGAGGACCTGCTCGCCGGGGGCCACCAGCTCCGCGAGGCGCTCACGGCGGCGGGCGTCCAACTCGGCGAAGACGTCGTCGAGGACGAGCACCGGCTCGTTCCCCTCGGCCTTCAGCAGCTCGTACGAGGCCAGCCGCAGCGCCAGCGCGTACGACCAGGACTCGCCGTGGCTCGCGTACCCCTTCGCGGGCAGCCGCCCGAGCTTGAGCAGCAGCTCGTCGCGGTGCGGTCCTACGAGGGTGACGCCCCGCTCGATCTCCTGCTTGCGGGCGCCTTCGAGCGCGGCGAGCAGTTGCTCGTACATCTCCTCGCGCGCGTGGCCGGCGATGTCGGGCGAGGACGGCTTGTACTCCAGGGCGATCGGGCCGCCGCCGGGCGCCACCTGCTCGTACGCCTTGTCGGCGAGCGGCTGGAGCGTGGCGATGAGGTCGATGCGCGGGGCGAGCAGTTCGGCGCCCGCGCGCGCGAGGTGCTGGTCCCACACGTCGAGCGTGGAGAGGTCCATGGTGCGGCCGCCGTGGCGCCGGGCGAGCGCGGCGGACTTCAGCAGGGTGTTGCGCTGCTTGAGGACGCGGTCGTAGTCGGCGCGTACGCCCGCCATGCGCGGGGAGCGGGCGGTGATCAGCTCGTCCAGGAACCGCCGGCGCTCACCCGGGTCGCCCTTGACGAGCGCCAGGTCCTCGGGCGCGAACAGCACGGTCCGTACGATCCCCAGCACGTCCCGGGGCTTGACCTGCGAGGACCTGTTGATGCGGGCGCGGTTGGCCTTGCCCGGGTTCAGCTCCAGCTCGATGAGCTGCTGCCGCTCGCCCTGGCGCACCTGTGCCCGTACGACAGCGCGCTCGGCGCCCATGCGCACCAGCGGCGCGTCGGAGGAGACCCGGTGGCTGCCCAGGGTCGCCAGGTAGCCGACGGCCTCCACGATGTTCGTCTTGCCCTGGCCGTTGGGGCCCACGAACGCGGTGACGCCCGGGTCGAGAGCGATCTCGGCCCGGGCGTACGAGCGGAAATCGGCCAGCGACAGATGCGTGACGTGCATGGTCGTGGGCCGACCTCCCCCAACGTTCTCCGAACAGCGGTTCTCTGCGTACACCCGCGCTTTCGCGTACGGCGTACGGCTACTTCTTCTCCACGGCGTGGCCGCCGAACTGGTTGCGCAGGGCCGCGACCATCTTCATCTGCGGCGAGTCGTCCTGGCGCGAGGCGAACCGCGCGAACAGCGACGCGGTGATCGCCGGGAGCGGTACCGCGTTGTCGATGGCGGCCTCGACGGTCCAGCGGCCCTCGCCCGAGTCGGCGGCGTAACCGCGCAGCTTGTCGAGGTGCTCGTCGCCGTCCAGGGCGTTGACCGCGAGGTCGAGCAGCCAGGAGCGGATGACGGTGCCTTCCTGCCAGGAGCGGAAGACCTCGCGGACGTTGTCCACGGAGTCGACGGCTTCCAGCAGCTCCCAGCCTTCGGCGTACGCCTGCATCATGGCGTACTCGATGCCGTTGTGGACCATCTTGGCGAAGTGTCCCGCGCCGACCTTGCCCGCGTGGACCGCGCCGAAGTCGCCCTCGGGCTTGAGGGCGTCGAAGACCGGCTGCACCTTGGCGACATCCTCGGCGGAGCCGCCGTACATCAGCGCGTAGCCGTTCTCCAGGCCCCAGACGCCGCCGGAGACACCGCAGTCGACGAAGCCGATGCCCTTGGCGGCCAGCTCGGCGGCGTGCTTCTCGTCGTCCGTCCAGCGGCTGTTGCCGCCGTCGACGACGACATCGCCCTCGGAGAGCAGCTCGCCCAGCTCGTCGATGGTGGACTGGGTCGCGGCGCCGGCCGGGACCATCACCCACACCACGCGCGGGCCCTTGAGGCCGTCCACAAGCTCCTTGAGGCTGTGGACGTCCGCGAGGTCGGGGTTGCGGTCGTAGCCGATGACGGTGTGGCCTGCGCGGCGGATGCGCTCGCGCATGTTGCCGCCCATCTTGCCGAGGCCGACGAGACCGAGCTCCATCAGTGGTTCCTTACGTTGCGACGGGGCGTGAGTGGTGCGGAAGCGGTACGAGAACGCACGCACGCGTGGAGGCGCGAACGGGGCCCGTGCCCGGTCTCGTACCCGCGTCCGAGCCTAAACCCGGACGCTCACGCACACCTGTGGGCACAGCCGCTCAGACGCACCCTGAGCGGCCGGCCCGCGGTGGCCTCAGCCGGACAGTCGCACCGGCATGATCAGGTACTTGTACGCGTCGTCCGCCTCGGCGTCCACGGCCGGCTTGCCGGACAGCAGCGCGGGCTTGGTGGACGTCGTGAACGAGAGCTGGGCGACCGGGGAGTCGATCGCGCTCAGGCCGTCGAGCAGGAACGTCGGGTTGAAGGCGATCGAGATGTCGTCGCCGTCGAGCTGGGCGTCGACCCGCTCCACAGCCTGTGCGTCGTCGCTGGAACCGGCCTCCAGGATCAGCACGCCCTGCTCGAAGCTGAGCCGGACCGGCGTGTTGCGCTCGGCGACCAGGGCGACGCGCTTGACGGCCTCCACGAAGGGGGCGGTCTCGATCACGGCCACCGAGTTGAACTCGGTCGGGAACAGCGTGCGGTACTTCGGCAGGTCGCCTTCGAGCAGGCGGGTCGTCGTGCGGCGGCCCGCGCCCTCGAAGCCGATCAGGCCCTCACCGGCGCCGGAGCCCGACAGCGCGAGGGTCACCGTGTCGCCGCTGGTGAGCGCCTTGGCGGTGTCCAGGAGCGTCTTGGCGGGCACCAGGGCGACCGCGGACGCCTCCGGGTCCTCCGGCTTCCACAGGAACTCGCGGACGGCGAAGCGGTAGCGGTCGGTGGACGCCAGCGTCACCGTGTCGCCCTCGATCTCGATGCGCACACCGGTGAGGACGGGCAGCGTGTCGTCACGGCCGGCCGCGATGGCCACCTGCGACGCGGCGGCGGCGAAGACCTCACCGGGGACGGTGCCCGTGGCGGTCGGCATCTGCGGCAGCGCCGGGTACTCCTCCACAGGCAGCGTGTGGAGTGTGAACCGCGAGGAGCCGCAGACCACGGTCGCTCGTACACCGTCTGTGGAGATCTCCACCGGACGGTTGGGAAGGGCGCGGCAGATGTCGGCGAGGAGGCGGCCGGAGACCAGCACCGTGCCCTCTTCGTCGATCTCCGCGTCCACGGAGACGCGTGCCGAGACCTCGTAGTCGAAGCTCGACAGGCTGAGTGCGCCCTCCTCGGCCTTCAGCAGAAGGCCCGCGAGGACGGGCGCAGGCGGTCGTGCCGGGAGGCTGCGCGCCGCCCAGGCCACCGCCTCCGCGAGTACGTCGCGTTCCACCCGGATCTTCACCGTAAGCCGCCTCCTGCTGTTGCTGGCTGCTCTCGCCCTGCGTTGGTCTTCGGTCTTCGTCGTCTGACGCCGGTGTCGCTCGGCCCACAGCGGGGGAGGACTCCGGGGACCAGTCTGACGCACGGCACTGACAGTCGTTGCCCGCCTCGGTCAAGTCGCACCGAGGCGCGGTCGAGGCGCCGACAGCGAGTTGTGCACAGCCCCCACTTCGAAACGGATTCCCAGCTCTCTCTAGTTGGGAGTAGTAGTAGGGGCTGTGGAAACCGTGGATAACCGCGTTTCCGCAGGTCAGTCCCGGTTTTTTGTCCACTGCGCCTGTGGGCCGGGGCGGTGGACAACCGGCCCCTGCTGTGGACGGCGAAAAGTTCTGCACACCCGATGCACAGGCAAGGCCCACTTCTCCCCAGGTGCGTCCCCAGCTTTACCCGCGTTCCCCACAGGCCAATCGACGCCCTTGGTGTGACGCCTTTCACTCGGGACGGTGACGGGGCGCGTCGCGTTGCCGAACAGTGGACAGCGGTGTGGAGAAGCTCCCGATCACTGTGCACAACGGCTGTCATCCTGTGGGTCGGCGGTGGACAACGCGATGCACACCCCTGTGGACAAAAAACTGTCCACAGCCTGTGGAGAAAGATTGTCCACGAATCCACACCCCTCTGACCTGGGCTGATGATCCGTCACTACCGTGCGCTGTGGACGCAGTATGGACAACTTCGCGGTCCCCAGGGTGTGGACCCGAGAAACCCGGCACATCTGTGGAGAACACCCGTAACGTGCCGGGAAATCGAACACCGAGGGCTGCGCGTGAGCCGTCCGGGAGAGCCGCCGCGGGCGGTCCGGGGGCTCCGGGAGGGCGCTGGAGGGGGCTGAAGGGCTCCGGTGGGGGTGCCTGAGGGGCGTCAGAGGGCGCGGGAAGCGTCGCGGGGTGGCGTCCCGGAGTGGCCCGGGCGTGCCGTGCCGTCCTCAGGAGCCGTACGCAGAAGCCGTACGCGGCAGGAAGCCGTACGCAGCCGTACGAAGGACTCCGTACGCAGCACACAGAAAGGCGCCCCGCGCCGGTCTCGGCCGGTGCGGGGCGCCCACAGGGTGTGTACGGCTGCGTCAGCCGTTCTTGATGCGGTTCGTCAGCTCGGTGACCTGGTTGTAGATGGAGCGCCGCTCCGCCATCAGCGCACGGATCTTGCGGTCCGCGTGCATCACCGTCGTGTGGTCCCGGCCGCCGAACTGCGCCCCGATCTTCGGCAACGACAGATCCGTCAGCTCACGGCACAGGTACATGGCGATCTGGCGCGCCGTCACCAGCACGCGGCTGCGCGAGGATCCGCACAGGTCCTCGACCGTCAGCCCGAAGTAGTCCGCGGTCGCCGCCATGATGGCCGTCGCCGTGATCTCGGGCGCCGCGTCCTCGCCGCCCGGGATCAGGTCCTTGAGGACGATCTCCGTGAGGCCGAGGTCCACCGGCTGCCGGTTCAGCGACGCGAACGCCGTGACCCGGATCAACGCCCCTTCCAGCTCACGGATGTTGCGTGAGATGCGGGACGCGATGAACTCCAGGACCTCCGGCGGCGCGTTGAGCTGCTCCTGCACCGCCTTCTTACGGAGGATCGCGATGCGCGTCTCCAGCTCGGGCGGCTGCACGTCCGTGATCAGGCCCCACTCGAACCGGTTGCGCAGCCGGTCCTCCAGCGTCACCAACTGCTTGGGCGGCCGGTCGCTGGAGAGCACGATCTGCTTGTTCGCGTTGTGGAGCGTGTTGAACGTGTGGAAGAACTCCTCCTGCGTCGACTCCTTGTCCGCGAGGAACTGGATGTCGTCGACAAGAAGGATGTCCATCTCGCGGTAGCGCTTCCTGAAGGAGTCGCCCTTGCCGTCGCGGATGGAGTTGATGAACTCGTTCGTGAACTCCTCGGAGCTGACGTACCGCACGCGCGTGCCGGGATAAAGGCTCCGCGCGTAGTGCCCGATGGCGTGCAGCAGGTGCGTCTTGCCGAGGCCCGACTCCCCATAGATGAACAGGGGGTTGTACGCCTTCGCCGGCGCCTCGGCGACCGCGACGGCCGCCGCGTGCGCGAACCGGTTCGACGCGCCGATGACGAAGGTGTCGAAGAGGTACTTCGGGTTCAGGCGTGCCGTCGGCTCGCCCGGGCCCGTCGCGGGCGCGGGCTGCGCGGCGAGCGGACCCGGCGCGCCGCTGGGCACGCCTCGTCCGCCCGGGCCGCCGCCGTGTCCCGCGGGACCGCCGGGCACCACACCGGGCGGCGGACCGCCGTCCTGCCCGTGCCGGCCGGGGCCCATCGGACCCTCGCCGGGCTCGCGCCGGGGCTGGCGCTCGTGCGCGGGCTCGTACCCACCGCGCTCGTCGTAAGGGGGGCGCTCCTCGTAACCGGCGCGGTCGTCATAGGTGGAACGGTCCTCGTACGCCGGGCGTTCCCGGTCACGATCGCGGTCCCGGTCGCGGTCGCGGTCCCGGTCCTCGTACGGGGAACGCTCCGCCGGCTTCTGGTCGTAGGGAGAACGCTCCGGCTGCTGGTCGTAGCGCCCGCGCTCGGGCTCGTACGACTGCTGCTCGTACAGGGGCCGCTCGGGCTGGCGGTAGTCGTGCTGCGGCTGCGAGGGCGTGGCGTACGGGTCGCGCTCAGGGAAGCCGAGCCGCGGCTGCTGCCAGCCGTACTCGTCCTGCTGCGGGCGCGGCCAGGCGCCGGGCTGGGGGCGCTGGTAGTCCGGGTAGGCGGGGCGGGCCGTCGGCAGCTGGTCCTCGCGGGGGCCCTGGCCGCCGCGCTCGTAACCGCCATCATAGGCGTCACGAGAGTCCCGCTTGTCACGTCCGTCGCGTGCCTCACGTCCGTCGCGCGTGTCCCGTGCGTCCCGTGCGTCCCGGCCGTCGTACGTCTCGCGCTCCCGGCCCGGCTCACGCGACTCGTACGTCTCACGGGACTCGTACGTGTCGCGTGTCTCATAGGAGTCGCGTGCGTCACGGCTGTCGTAACTGTCCTGCGATGCGGCCGGCGCCTGGGGCAGCTCGGCCTCCTCGTAGCGGGGCTGCTGCGGGGCCGGCGGGGCGGGCTGTGCCGCGGGCTGCTCGCCCACGGAGTCGTCGACCGTGATCGCGATGCGGATCGGGCGGCCGCACTCGCGGCTCAGCGTCTCGCTGACGGCCGGGGCGAGCCGGCCCTCAAGGACGCCCTTGGCGAACTCGTTCGGCACGGCCAGCAGCGCGGTGTCCGCCACCAGCGCCAGCGGCTGGCAGCGCCGGATCCAGTGCTCGTCCTTCGTCTCGACGCCCTGCCCGCGACCTTCACCGAGGAGTTGTTCCAGAACTCGTGGCCACACTGCGGCAAGATCGGCAGGTACGTCAGCCACAGGGCACGCTCTCTCGCTGGTCCCACGAACGTGTGGTTCTGGGGACGGGTCGGGCAGAAAATCGGGTGGGGTGGTGAGAAGGGAACGAATCGGAGTTCAGCCAAGGTAGTCAGCGCGACGGCTGCGGTTCAAGTTGTTGTCCCCAGCCTGTGGACAGTGTCTCCCGCGTACGGTCGGTTTGACCGGATGGCGTAGCCGCGCGTACCGTGGCGAGGTCGAGTTGTCGATGGCTGCTGCCGCCTGCCTCCGATGGGCAAGGTCACGATCCACAGTTCTTGCGGGCCGTGTAGCGGTGCACTCGGGCGTATTCGCGAGCTACTCGTGGGCGCACGGTGACAGCCAGGCGATGTCCCGCCACCACACGATTTCTTCTGGAGCCCCCGAGTGAGCAAGCGCACCTTCCAGCCGAACAACCGTCGTCGCGCGAAGACCCACGGCTTCCGGCTGCGGATGCGCACCCGTGCCGGCCGCGCGATTCTCGCGTCCCGCCGTGGCAAGGGTCGCGCCCGCCTGTCCGCCTGACCGCGTAATCAGGTCATGACGTGCTGCCTACCGAGCATCGGCTGAGGCGGCGCGAAGACTTCGCCATCGCGGTACGCCGAGGACGCCGGGCTGGACGCCCGCTTCTCGTCGTCCATCTACGCAGCGGTTCAACGGACCCGCACGCGCCCGGGGAGAGCGTTTCCCCGCCGCGTGCGGGTTTCGTCGTGAGCAAGGCAGTAGGTGGAGCGGTCGTACGCAACGCGGTGAAGCGCAGACTTCGGCACCTCATGCGCGACCGAGTGACGCAGTTGCCCCCAGGTAGCCTGGTAGTCGTACGCGCGTTGCCCGGCTCGGGCGACGCCACCCACGCACACTTGGCCCGAGACCTGGACGCCGCCCTGCAGCGGCTACTGGGAGGGGGCGCGCGATGAAATACCCACTGCTTGCCCTGATCAAGCTGTATCAGTGGACGATCAGTCCGCTGCTCGGCCCGGTGTGCAAGTACTACCCGTCGTGCTCCCACTACGGCTACACGGCCATCGACCGACACGGTGCGATCAAGGGAACGGCGCTGACTGCCTGGCGCATCCTGCGATGCAATCCGTGGTCGCGCGGCGGTGTCGATCACGTTCCGCCGCGTAAGCGGCCGCGCTGGCACGAAATGCTCCGCGACGCATTGCGCGGGGACAAGAAAGCGGCCCCCGAAGATGAGGCCGTCGGCACCGCCACCCAGGACAGCCCGTCCGCAGCGACCCCGCCCCATGCCCAAGGAGCCTGATCAGGGACATGATTTCCGATATCGTCAACGCGATTTCTGGCATCTTCGCGTTTCTCACGTACCCGGTGTCCTGGGTCATCGTCCAGTTCCACAAGGTCTTCGGAGCCATCTTCGGCCCTGACACCGGCTGGGCCTGGGGTCTGTCCATCGTCTTCCTGGTGGTGCTGATCCGCATCTGCCTGATCCCGCTCTTCGTGAAGCAGATCAAGGCGACGCGCAACATGCAGTTGCTCCAGCCTCAGATGAAGGCCATCCAGGAGCGCTACAAGAACGACAAGCAGCGCCAGTCCGAAGAGATGATGAAGCTGTACAAGGAGACGGGCACCAACCCGCTCTCCTCGTGCCTTCCCATCCTCGTGCAGTCGCCGTTCTTCTTCGCGCTGTACCACACGCTGGCCGGCATCGCCGACGGCAAGAAGGTCGGCGTCATCAACCAGGCGCTGCTCGACAGCGCCCAGAAGGCCCACATCTTCGGCGCGCCGCTCGCCGCCAAGTTCAACGACAGCGCGGACACCATCACCAAGATGGGCTCGTCGCTCACCGACGTGCGCGTCGTCACCGCCATCATGATCGTGATGATGTCGGCGTCGCAGTTCTACACGCAGCGCCAGCTCATGACGCGCAACGTCGACCTGACGGTGAAGACGCCGTTCATGCAGCAGCAGAAGATGCTGATGTACGTCTTCCCGCTGATCTTCCTCTTCATGGGCATCAACTTCCCCGTCGGTGTCCTCGTCTACTGGCTGACCACCAACGTCTGGACCATGGGTCAGCAGATGTACGTGATCAACCGGAACCCCACCCCGGGCTCCAAGGCCCAGGCCAAGATGCTCGAGGGCCTGCAGAAGCACGTCGTCACGCACAGCGCCACCCGCACCAAGCGTGAGCGCGCCATCGTCAAGGCCATCGTCGCCAAGGGCCGCGACCGCAACGAGTACGAGCGCAAGTTCATCAACGGTCTGACCAAGGCCGGTCTCGCCGCCCAGGCCGACGGCACGGTGGCACAGAGCACGTCCGCCACCGCCGTGCTCGACGAGGACGGGACTCCCGCCGGCGGCGGCGCCCCCAAGCGGCAGCAGCCCAAGCGCCAGTCGAAGTCGCAGCGTCAGTCCGGGGCCACCGCGGCGGGCGCGGCCAAGGAGGACTCCGACCAGGAGAAGCCGTCCCTGGAGAAGAAGGACGCTCCCCAGGACGCCAAGCCGGCGGCCAAGGCAGCGGGCGGCGGCGCCAAGCAGGCCGGGGGCCAGCAGCGCAGCAAGGCCAAGTCCGGACAGCGCAAGGGCCCGCAGCGGCCCAAGTCCCCGTCCAAGAAGTAAGACCTCGACGTACGACGCCGGCGCAAGCCATCGACGCAAGAAGGAGCCCCTCCCGTGACGGAAGGCACCACCTCGGCCCCCGCTGAGGGTGGCGACACCCTGACTCGCCTGGAGCAGGAAGGCGAGATCGCCGCGGACTACCTCGAGGGTCTGCTGGACATCGCCGACCTCGACGGTGACATCGACATGGACGTCGAGGCGGACCGTGCCGCCGTGTCCATCGTCGGCGACGCGGGCAGCCGCGACCTGAGCAAGCTGGTCGGCCGTGACGGCGAGGTCCTGGAAGCCCTCCAGGAGCTGACGCGCCTCGCGGTGCACCGCGAGACCGGCGACCGCAGCCGCCTCATGCTCGACATCGCCGGCTACCGCGCCAAGAAGCGCGCCGAGCTGACCGAGCAGGGCGCCAAGGCCGCGGCCGAGGCCAAGAGCAGCGGTGAGCCGGTCCGCATGCAGCCGATGACGCCGTTCGAGCGCAAGGTCGTCCACGACGCCGTCAAGGCCGCCGGCCTGCGCAGCGAGTCCGAGGGCGAGGAGCCGCAGCGCTTCGTCGTCGTTCTGCCCGCCTGAGCGGTACGTCTCGTCCCGGCCCCGTCTGTTCGCAGGCGGGGCCGGTCTTTGTCAGCCTGATAGTCAGCCACCCAGAGCGGTAGAGCGGTACGGAAGGACGGTCCCCGTGACGGAGGCAGCACAGCTCCCCCCGGCGCCGGAGCAGGCCCGGGCGGTATTCGGCGAGCGCTACACGGACGCGGTCCGGTACGCGGAGCTGCTCGCCGACGCAGGCGTGCAGCGGGGGCTCATCGGCCCGCGCGAGGTGCCGCGCCTGTGGGAGCGCCACATCCTGAACTGCGCCGTGCTCTCCGAGGTGGTCCCCGAGGGCGTCACCGTGTGCGACGTCGGCTCGGGCGCCGGCCTGCCGGGCATCCCCCTGGCCCTGGTCCGTCCCGACCTCAAGATCACGCTCCTGGAACCGCTGCTGCGGCGCACGAACTTCCTCACCGAGGTCGTCGAACTGCTCGGCCTCGACCATGTGACCGTGGTGCGCGGCCGCGCCGAGGAAGTCCTCGGCAAGCTGCCCCCCGTCCATGTCGTCACCGCGCGGGCCGTCGCCCCCCTCGACCGGCTCGCCGCGTGGGGCGTCCCGCTGCTGCGGCCGTACGGAGAGATGCTCGCGCTCAAGGGCGACACCGCCGAGGAGGAGATCAAGGGCGCCGGGGCCGCGCTGAGCAAGCTCGGCGCGGTGGAGACTTCCGTGCTCCACGTCGGCGAGGGCGTCGTGGACCCGCTGTCCACGGTGGTCCGGGTCGAGGTCGGCGAGAGCCCGGGCGGTGTGCGGTTCGCCGCCAAGCGCGCCAAGGCGGCCCGTACGGGGCGCGCCCGCCGCCGGCGCTGAGCCCCTGTCGTACCGGTGCCTTCGTACTGGTGCCTTCGTAGCGGTGGTTTGTACCGGTGCCTTCGTAGCGGGCCGCCGGGTACGGGCCGTCGCTGAGTACCGCTGATCCGCTCTGACGACCGGCGGTACTCCACACAAGCTGTCAAACGTACGCATCCCGGGGTGTCGCCCCGGAGCGCACTGGGCCGCGGTGCATCGTGTTTCACGTGAAACGTCGCTCACTGCTGCAGGGCATCATCAGTCGCGGCCGCGCGGCGGCCGCCCCCCGTGAACGTCGTCCCCTCGGATCACTCGGTCAGGGCGCGGAGTTTTCCACAGAAGGGGATTCGTCCACAGAAGACCGGGCCTCGCTGGTTCTCGACCCCGAAGGCATGGGAGGCTCTGTTCATTGCGAGCCTGAAGTCGAGGAGAGTGAATCCTTGCGGTCCGACGCCAACATCGCGGGACCGATGACCGATCCGGTCCCCGGTCCCCGTACCGAGTCGGCGGGGGAGGATGTTTCACGTGAAACACCGACCCCGATGGACGACACACCCATCGGTCGCGCTGCCCAACTGGCAGTAGAAGCTCTCGGTCGTGCGGGCGAGGGCCTGCCGCGACCCGAGCAGACCCGCGTCATGGTGGTGGCCAACCAGAAGGGCGGCGTCGGCAAGACCACGACGACCGTCAATCTCGCCGCTTCGCTCGCGCTCCACGGCGCCCGCGTCCTGGTGATCGACCTGGACCCCCAGGGCAATGCCTCCACTGCCCTCGGGATCGACCACCACGCCGAAGTCCCCTCCATCTACGACGTGCTGGTCGACAGCAGACCGCTCTCCGAAGTGGTCCAGCCCGTCCCGGACGTCGAAGGTCTCTTCTGCGCCCCGGCCACGATCGACCTGGCCGGAGCCGAGATCGAGCTGGTGTCCCTGGTGGCCCGCGAGAGCCGGCTCCAGCGGGCGATCCAGGCGTACGAGCAGCCGTTGGACTACATCCTCATCGACTGCCCGCCGTCCCTCGGCCTGCTCACGGTCAACGCGCTGGTCGCGGGCGCCGAGGTGCTGATCCCGATCCAGTGCGAGTACTACGCGCTGGAGGGCCTCGGCCAGCTCCTGCGGAACGTCGACCTCGTGCGCGGGCACCTCAACCCGAACCTGCACGTGTCGACGATCCTCCTCACGATGTACGACGGCCGGACCCGGCTGGCCTCCCAGGTCGCCGACGAGGTCCGCAACCACTTCGGCGACGAGGTGCTGCGGACGAGCATCCCCCGCTCGGTCCGTATCTCCGAAGCACCGAGCTACGGCCAGACGGTGCTGACCTACGACCCGGGTTCGAGCGGCGCGCTCTCCTACCTCGAAGCCGCGCGCGAGATGGCGCTGCGCGGGGTCGGCATCCACTACGACGCCCAGCAGGCCCACTCGGGCACGCAACTTGACCAGCACAGCACGTCGGAGGGTATTCAGTGAGCGAGCGACGGAGGGGACTGGGCCGCGGCCTCGGTGCGCTGATCCCGGCGGCCCCCACCCCCGAGAAGAACGGTGCGACCCAGGCTCAGGGCGGTTCGACGTCCCCGAGCGCGGTTCCGGTCCTGACGGCGGAGCGCGGTGTGGCGGCGGCGAAGGTCGCCTCGCTGGCGCAGGCTGATGTTTCACGTGAAACAGAGGAGCCGGCGGGCGGGGCGACGAGCGGCACGCCGGAGGAGTTCATGAGCCCCGCGGGCGCGCACTTCGCCGAGCTGCCGCTCGACTCCATCTCCCCCAACCCGCGTCAGCCGCGTGACGTCTTCGACGAGGACGCCCTCGCCGAGCTGGTGACCTCCATCCGGGAGGTGGGTCTGCTCCAGCCGGTCGTCGTGCGGCAGGTGGACTCCGGGCGCTACGAGCTCATCATGGGCGAGCGGCGCTGGCGGGCCTGCCGGGAAGCGGGCCTGGCGCGCATCCCCGCCATCGTGCGGGCGACGGACGACGAGAAGCTGCTCCTGGACGCCCTCCTGGAGAACCTGCACCGCGCGCAGCTCAACCCGCTGGAGGAGGCCGCCGCCTACGACCAGCTCCTGAAGGACTTCAACTGCACGCACGACCAGCTCGCGGACCGCATCGGCCGGTCCCGCCCGCAGGTTTCCAACACGCTGCGGCTGCTGAAGCTCTCCCCGTCCGTGCAGCGTCGCGTCGCGGCCGGTGTGCTGTCGGCCGGGCACGCGCGGGCACTGCTCTCCGTGGAGGACTCCGAGGAGCAGGACCGCCTCGCCCACCGGATCGTCGCCGAGGGGCTCTCGGTGCGGGCGGTCGAGGAGATCGTGACGCTCATGGGCTCGCACCCCAAGAGCACGGCCCGGGCGAAGGGCCCTCGCGCCGGCGGCCGGGTCTCGCCCGCGCTGAGCGAGCTGGCGACGCGCCTGTCGGACCGGTTCGAGACGCGGGTGAAGGTCGACCTGGGGCAGAAGAAGGGCAAGATCGTCGTCGAGTTCGCCTCGATGGACGACCTGGAGCGCATCCTCGGCACGCTCGCCCCCGGCGAGGGCCCGGTGCTTCAGAACGGTCTGCCCGAGGCGGCCGTCGACGCCGACGACGCCGAGGGCGACGACCAGGGCTGATACGGGCCCCTCGCGGGCGGAGCGGGTCGTGTCCGGTGTGTACCGGAACACGGCCCGCTCTTTGCTTTCTCACGGTTTCGGCGCAATCGCTTCCTGGTTACGATGCGAACAGGCGCATCCACCCGGTGACACCTCACAGGGGAGGCGGGGTCATGCGAGCGGTGAACCGCACCGGACTGATGACCGCGGGTCTGGGTCTGGGCGCGGTCGGCGGTTTCGTCGGCAGCCTCCTGAGGGAACGGAGCGCCCTGACGGCCGCCCGTGTCGCAGCGGGCGAAGGAAGCGAGGAACTGCCTTCATGGGGCGTCGGCTCGTACCGCTCACGCTGGACAACCTCCCGGACCTCCCCCAGCGCTGCCGGTCGTGCGTTTTCTGGGAACTGGACCCGGTCAGCGGCGAGGCCGCGGTAAAGGCCGGCCGGCCCGAGCTGGAGAAGGAGGCGTGGATCTCCGCCGTCCTCCTGGAGTGGGGGTCCTGCGGCCGCGTCGTCTACGTCGATGACGAGCCGGTGGGGTACGTGCTCTACGCGCCGCCCGCATACGTCCCCCGGGCGACGGCCTTCCCGACGAGCCCGGTGTCGCCGGACGCGGTCCAGTTGATGACCGCCTGGATCAGCCCGGGGTACCAGGGGCAGGGGCTCGGGCGGGTGATCGTGCAGACCGTCGCCAAGGATCTGCTGCGGCGCGGCTTCAAGGCCATCGAGGCGTTCGGAGACGCCCGGTGGAAGGAGCCGGCCTGCCTGCTGCCCGCCGACCATCTGCTCGCGGTGGGCTTCAAGACGGTCCGCCCGCATCCCACGTACCCGCGGCTCCGCCTTGAGCTGCGGACGACGCTGTCCTGGAAGGAAGACGTCGAGATGGCGCTGGACCGTCTGCTCGGCGCGGTACAGAAGGAACCGGCGCTGCGACCGCTGTGAGGCAGCACGGCCCGAGTCCGCCGGACATGACGAAGGCGGGCCGACCCGTGGGGGTCGGCCCGCCTTCGTGTTTCACGTGAAACATCGCGCCGTCTGTGGGACGGCGCCGCGGGGTCAGCCGGTGATGAAGTCCTCGAGGTCGCGCACGATGGCGGCCTTCGGCTTGGCGCCGACGATGGTCTTGGCGACCTCGCCGCCCTGGTACACGTTCAGCGTCGGGATGGACATGACGCCGTACTTGGCGGCGATGCCAGGGTTCTCGTCGATGTTCAGCTTGACGATCTCGATCTTGTCGCCGTACTCGGCGGCGATGGCCTCGAGCGACGGCGCGATCTGACGGCACGGGCCGCACCAGGCAGCCCAGAAGTCCACCAGGACGGGCTTGTCGCTCTTGAGGACGTCCTCTTCGAAGGAGGCGTCCGTCACGTTCTTCAGGTTGCCGGCCACAGCGGGCTCCTCTTTTTTCTCAGGGGGATGCGGGAGGGAAGTGTGGGGGATCAGACGATCGCGGTCTCGGTCTTCTCCGGCTCGGCGGGCTCGCCGTCGGCGAGGGCGGCCAGGAAGCGCTCGGCGTCCAGCGCGGCGGAGCACCCGGTACCGGCGGCGGTGATCGCCTGGCGGTAGGTGTGGTCCACGACGTCACCGGCGCCGAAGACACCGGTCAGGTTGGTGCGCGTCGACGGCGCCTCCACCTTCAGGTAGCCCTCGTCGTCCAGGTCGAGCTGGCCCTTGAACAGCTCCGTGCGCGGGTCGTGGCCGATGGCGATGAACAGGCCGGTGACCGGCAGCTCGGACGTCTCACCCGTCTTGAGGTTGCGCAGGGTCAGGCCCTCGAGCTTCGGGTCGCCCTTGATCTCGGCGACCTCGCTGTCCCAGACGAACTTGATCTTCGGGTCGGCGAAGGCGCGCTCCTGCATGGCCTTCGAGGCGCGCAGGGTGTCGCGGCGGTGCACGATCGTGACGGACTTGGCGAAGCGCGAGAGGAAGGTGGCCTCCTCCATCGCGGTGTCGCCGCCGCCGATGACGGCGATGTCCTGGTCCTTGAAGAAGAACCCGTCACACGTGGCGCACCAAGAGACGCCGCGCCCGGAGAGCTTGTCCTCGTTCGGCAGGCCGAGCTTGCGGTGCTGCGAACCGGTCGTGACGATGACGGCCTTCGCGCGGTGCACGGTGCCCGCGGTGTCCGTCACGGTCTTGATCTCGCCGGTCAAGTCCACGGCCACCACGTCGTCCGGCACCAGCTCGGCGCCGAAGCGCTCCGCCTGGCCACGCATGTTGTCCATGAGCTCGGGGCCCATGATGCCGTCCTGGAAACCGGGGAAGTTCTCGACCTCGGTCGTGTTCATCAGGGCGCCACCGGCGGTGACGGCGCCCTCGAACACGAGCGGCTTCAGCGACGCGCGCGCGGTGTAGAGCGCCGCCGTGTAGCCGGCGGGCCCGGAGCCGATGATGATCACGTTTCGGACGTCGCTCACGGCTTGATTCCTCGTCTCTGCGGGACTGCTGGGTGCTGCCGGGGGAGCCTTCTCTCAGGACTCTCACCCCACCCAACGGATCCTACGGGGCATGCATTCCCGACGTGTCCGGGCGCACGTCGGGAGTGCGTTCGGGTGCCCCTCAGCCGCGCGCGTAGTCGTGGCGGTACAGCACCTCGCCCGCGGTGGTGCCCTTGCCCACGCAGGAGGAGTCGACGACGAACGCCGTCACCCGCCGCGCCGGGTCGGTCCGGTGGGGCAGCACGACGAGGTAGGCGGCCTTCCCCTCGTACGTGCCTTCCTCGGCCGCGATCGGGTCCTCGTTGCGCCGGGTGCCGAGCTGGACGCAGGCGGGCACGGACACGGCGGCGCCCTTCTTCAGGGAAGGCCCGTCCTCCTGAGCGCCGAAGGAGCGCCCGCCGGTGGGGGGCGGCGACCCCTGCTCGCCGAGCAGGCCGGACACCTTCGCGCCGAGGGGTGCCCCGGCGAAGCTCTCGGCGGGGGCGCGCTGCGGTGAGCGGTGCGCGGTGGCGGGAGCGCCGCCGTTGTCGTCCTGGAGCAGCAGGGTGCCGACCCCGATCGCGGCGACGGCCAGCACGGCACCGATCGCCGCACCCGTACGGCGCCGGGAGGGGCGAGGCCGCCGCCCGGGTCCCTTGGCGGCGCGCGGGTGTCCGGCGGGGCGGTCGACGGGACGTGAGGCGGCACCCCCGGCACCCGAGGCAGCAGCGGCACCTGCGGTCTCCGCGTCGCGCTCAGCGGGTGCGGGCACTTCATGAGCGGCGGGCGTCGGCGCTTCGACCGATGTTTCACGTGAAACGACGAGCGACGTTTCACGTGAAACATCGTCGGATTCGGCCTCGGCGGGCGGAAGGTGGTCCAAGAACGCCTCCGCGGCGAGCGCCGCGTCGATGCGGCTCGCCACGTCCTGGGGCATCCGCGACGGGCCGGGCATGGAGCCGAGCAGTCCGCGAATCTCTTCCAGGGAGGCGTGCACGTCGGCGCACAGCACGCACGCGTCGAGATGCCGGCGGATCTCGGCGTCGCGCGAGGGCGTCAGCAGCCCCTCGGTGAGATCGGAGATCTCGGAGACCTCCGGGTGCTCAGCAGTGTCGGTCGTGGAAGTCACGCTCGCCCACCTCCGCCCTTCACCGCAGCCGCGTCACTTGGTCCTGCCTCGTCCCGAGGCCCCGCTGCGGGTGGGACGGACGTCCCCCGCGTCCGGTTCCTTCCCCCGCTTGGATGCTCACCATCCCTCTCACCGCTCCCCTTCTCCGCGTGGTCCTCTTCGCTGTCGGCTCGGAGGTGGGTGAGAAGGGGCAGGAGTCTGGCTCTGCCCCGCGCGCAGCGGCTCTTGACGGTCCCGGTGGGCACGTCGAGGATGCGGGCCGCCTCGGCGACCGGGTAGCCCTGCATGTCGACGAGGACGAGCACGGCCCGCTGGTCGGCGGGCAGCTCGCTGAGCGCCTCGATGAGCTGCCGGTGCAGATCGTCGCGCTCGGCGGGCGCCTCGGCGGACTCGTGGGGCTCCAGCAACTGGTCCAGGCGCTCGGTGTCGTCCACGTGCGCGGTGCGGCGGGAGGCCGCCTTGCGGGCCCGGTCCAGGCAGGCGTTCACGGTGATGCGGTGCAGCCAGGTCGTCACCGCGGACTGTCCGCGGAAGGTGTGCGCGGCACGGTAGGCGGAGATCAGCGCGTCCTGCACGGCGTCGGCGGCCTCTTCGCGGTCCCCGAGGGTGCGCAGGGCGACGGCCCACAACCGGTCCCGGTGCCGCCGCACCAGCTCCCCGAAGGCGTCCTTGTCCCCCGCCACATGACGGGCGAGGAGGTCCTTGTCGCTCACGTCGCCGTAGGCGTCGTCCACTGTCGAACCCCCTCCCCCTGGCGAGCCCCGGTCAGCCGGTGAACTTCACGTCCGTGATGCCCTGCTTGTAACCGGCCTGGCTGTACCCATCCTGGCCCGCGTGGGGCAGCGCGGTCAGCCAGACGAGGAGATACCGCGTCTTGACCGGCTTGTCGGCCTTCACGGACGCCGTGGTGTCGCTCGTCGTGGTCTTGGGGCCGATGCGCTTGAGCCCGTCCACTGACCCGGGGTGCATCGAGTCGGCCGCGTACAGCGACACCGTCGTGTGGTCGCCGCCGTACCGGAGCCCTATGGTCGCCGCCGACACGTCCTTGGCGGAGCCGAGGTCGTAGACGATGCCGACGCCCGGCTTTATGACCATCTCGGGGCCGTCGACGAACGACTTGGTCCGCCAGTACGAGGACTTGTCGCCGTCGTAGGTCTTGCCGACGTCGCCCGGGGACTGCGCTCCGCCCGAGGCCACGTACTCCTGCGCGTCGGAGATCGTCAGCGGCTTAGCCACCGGCTTCTTGTCGTCCTTGCGGCCGTCCTCGGTGGTGGTCCGGGTCTCGCTGCCGCCTTTTCCGCCGCGTTCCATCAACAAGTCCGCCAACTGCCAGCTGCCGAGACCCAGCGCGGCGATGATCAGCGCGGAGACGGCCCACTTGAGGGCCTTGCCGGTACGGCTCTGCAGCGGGGGCGGCGGCGTGGGCACGGGCTGGCTGGCACCCAGCGGCGCCGGGCGGGCGTACGTGCCCTGCTGGTACGTCGTGCGCTGGTACTCGGGCGGCGCGGTGAACACGGGCTCCGGCGGGCGGATCTTCGGCATCTCGCCGATCGCCTTCACCAGCTCCTCCGGCGTCGTGCACGGAGGTTCCTGCCGGGAGGCGGTCGCGCCGTCGTTGGCGAGCGCCCGCATCGCCAGCTCCGCGAGGCCCCGGTGGACGCCGGCGCGGACCTGGTCGGGGGCGATGAGACCGACGTCCTTGGGCAGCCCGGCCAGGCCGTACGCGTCGTCCTCGTAGGGCCAGCGCTGCGTCAGTGAGGCGTACAGGAGCGCGCCGATCGCCTCGGCGTCGGCACGCTGGGGGGTCTCGGTGGTGATGCCGCGCAGCGCCGCGTTGACCGCGAGGCCGCGGATGCGCCACTGGCCGGTGGAGGTGCGCAGCACGGCGCTCGGCGTCAGCCGCAGATGGGACAGGCCCTCGCGGTGCGCGGCGGCCATGGCGTAGGAGACCTGACTGACCATCTGGTAGGCGTCGTGCGCCTCCAGCGGGCCGACCGCCAGCAGAGCCGTCAGTTCCGTGGCGTCGGGCAGCCACTCGTGGACGACGTAGACGAGGTCGTTCTCCTCGACCGCGTCGAGGACCTGGACGAAGCGCGGGTCGCCGAGGAGCGCCGACGAGCGGGCGGCGGCGAGCACCGAACGCGCGCGGGGGTGGTCGGCCGGCAGGAGGTGGACGCCGACGGCGCGGCGCAGCTTCTCGTCGACCGCGCGCCAACTGCTGAAACCGTCCAGACGGGTGACGCACTCTTCGAGCCGGTAGCGCCTGGCGAGCTTGTGGCCGCTGTGCAATTCGGGCGGCGCGGACGTGCCAGGGCTCACATGCGTCCCCGTCTCCGCGGTGTCCGCGGGCTCCTCGCGCTTCGGCGCGTCCCGCTCCCCGGTCGTGGCCACACCGTCGGCCGTGGCCTGCTCCGCCTTGTCCGCCTTGGCGGCCAGCGGTTCGTCACCGCCGTTGTCGGCCACGTCGACGGCAGCCGTGCTCCGTTCCGCCACCGTCGTTCCTGCCTCCCCATCCATTGCGCTCACTGCGACGCCTAGCCAATTGTGCCCACAGTCCGGTGCTATGCACGACACACGGTGGGTGCCGATGGTTGCGCGGACTTACGGGCGATTCAGCGGCCGAGGCGACCGCGGACCATTCCGACCATCGAATTCAGCTCCTCGATCCGCATCTTGCGTGCCGCTACGTAGAACACGGCGAGCAGCGCGGCGCCGCCGACGACCAGCGCGGCGATCGAACCGAGCGCCCCGTGGCCGAGGACCTTCGTGAGCGCGTACCCGATTCCGCCGCCGATGACCGTCGCCGGGATCGACGCGAGGCACAGCCGCGCGTACGTCCGCACCACGTGCGCGCCGTCCAGGTCGCCGCCGAGGCGCTTGCGCAGCCGCCGCCAGGCGACGCCGACGCCGATCGCGTACGCGAGGCCGTAGGACAGCGCCATGCCGACCACGGCCCAGCGGGCGGGCAGGATCAGGTAACAGACGGTCGAGGCGGCCGCGTTGACGGCGGCCACGATGACCGTGTTGTAGAAGGGCGTCCGGGTGTCCTCGTACGCGTAGAAGCCGCGCAGCACCACGTACTGCACCGAGTACGGGATCAGGCCCAGGCCGAACGCCATGAGGATGTAGCCCATGGACTGCGCGGAGTCGACGCCGCTGGAGCCGAACAGCAGGGTGCACATCGGGATGCCGAGCGCCACGAACATGAACGACACGGGGACGATGGCGACGGCCGAGGTCCGCAGGCCGGAGGAGATGTCGTCGCGGACGGCGCCCGAGTCGTCGTCGTGCGCGGCGCGGGAGATGCGGGGCAGCAGCGCGGCCATCACGGACACGGTGATGATCGCCTGCGGCATGGCCCAGATGAGCTGCGCGTTCGAGTAGCCCATGATGCCGGTGCCCGGCGCGTTCGCCGCCTTCCCCGCCGCGGTGGCGAGCTGGGTGACGACGATGACGCCCGCCTGGTTGGCGAGGACGAACAGCACGGTCCACTTGGCGAGCTTCACGGCCTTGCCGAGGCCGTGGCCCTTCCAGTCGAAGCGCAGCCGGAAGCGGAAGCCCGTCTCGCGCAGGTACGGGATCATCGCCAGCGCCTGCACGGTCAGGCCGAGCAGAGTGCCGATGCCGAGCAGGCGGATGCCCTCCGGCGGGATGTTGTAGACCGTCATCCCCGAGTGGGCGGACGTGCCGTAGACCCAGACGAACAGCCCGAAGGTGAAGATCATGACGATGTTGTTGAGGACCGGGGTCCACATCATCGCGCCGAACTTCCCGCGCGCGTTCAGGATCTGGCCCATCACCACGTGCACGCCCATGAAGAAGATCGTGGGCAGGCAGTAGCGGGCGAAGGCGACGCCGACGTTGTTGGCGTCCGGGACGGTCGCCACCGAGGCGGACATCAGCTTGATCAGGAGCGGTGCGCCCGCGACGACGATCGCGGTGATCACACCGAGCGCCACCATGACGAGGGTCAGCAGGCGGTTCGCGTACGCCTCGCCGCCGTCCTCGTCCTCCTTCATCGCGCGCACGAGCTGCGGGACGAAGACGGAGTTGAGGCCGCCGCCGACGGTCAGGATGTAGATCATCGTCGGGAGCGTGTACGCGACGGTCCACGTGTCGCCGAGGAGCTGCGTGCCGAGGGCCGCCGTGATGACCATCGTGCGGACGAAGCCGGTCAGGCGGGAGACGAGCGTGCCCGCCGCCATCACCGCGCTCGACTTCAGGATGCCGGAGGCGCGACCGCCCTTCGACGGCGTCGCCGCGACGGGCGCGGCCGGGGGCGCCGGGGCGACCGGCGGGCCGAGCGCCGTGGTCGGCGTGTCGACCGGCTCCACGGGCGGGCGGCCGCCGCCGTGCCCGGGCTGCTGGTCGCGGAAGAGGTGCGCGAACGCGTCCGGCTCGTGGCGCTCCTCGGCGGCCTCCGTGACGAGGTCGTCGACGCCGACGAACTGCGTGGTGCGCGCGTCGTCGCCGTACGGCAGGTACTGGGTGGGGCCCTCCGGCTCCGGCGCGGGCGTCTGCGCCCACACGCGGGGGTCGGGCTGGTACTGGTTCGCCGGCGGCGGCGCGTACAGCGGCTGCTGCGGCTGGTGGGTGCCCGGGGGCGGCGGGGGGTGCGCGGCGCGGTCGTACAGCGCCTCGGTCACCGGGTCCTGCGCCGACAGGTCGTTGCCCCGGTACGGATCGCGCTCGTAGGCGTCCTGGAGGTACGCGTCCTGCGGATACGCGTCGGGAGCGGACTGCGGCGGCGGCACCTGCCCGCCCGTCCCGCGAGAGCCGTCGTACGGGTGGCCATCGCCCGAGGCAGAGCCGCCCGAGCCCTGGCCACGGTCACCGTTGTACGGCGCGTTCATGGAAACCCCACCTCATCGTCCCCGGCCCACCGGCCACGACATCGCTCAACGGTCCACTCTCTCACCCGTGCCCGACGGGGCCGTGCTTTCGGAGGCGGTGTCAGCCGTCGGGTCACTCGGCTGCTGCGGAACGTCCGCCCCCTGCGCGGGGTCCGGCGCGTCGCCCGCGCCCGCCCCGGCCGGGGCCGGGTCCTCGCCGTCCGGGCCCTCCTCGGGCGCCCGCGCGGCCGCGGCCCGCTTGCGCTGGGTGTACATCCGGAAACCGGCCAGGACCAGCAGAAGGACGCCGCCGGCGATGACGAGCATCACCGCGGGGGTGACCTCGGTGGCGTTCACGGTGAAGGAGAGCTGACGGCCGTACGGCTGGTCGTCCTCGGTGTAGAGCTGGGCGTAGACCTTCACCGGGCCGGTGGCCTTCGCGGTGGTGGTGAACTTCACCGACTGGCTGTGCCCGCTGGCGATCTTCACCTCCTGGTCCTGGAAGGTGCCGCCGGCGATCTTGAGGCGGGTGCCGTTCTCCGAGGTGAGGCGCAGCTTGAGGTGGTCGACGTCCTGCCACAGGTTGTTCTGCACCGACACCGGGATGGTCGCGCTGCGCCCGGAGAGTTTGACCTCGGACTTGTCGATCAGCTTCACCTGGTCGGTGACGCCGGACAGGTAGGAGGAGACACCGTTGCGGAAGTGGCGGGCCGGTTCCGCGCGTCCGCGCCACGACGTGGACACCTCGCGGTCCATCGCGCGGCCGAACGGCGTCACCACGCGGGACTGGTCGGTGAGGACGACCTTGAAGTTCTCCAGGGCGCTCTGCGTCGCCTGGACCTGCTCGAACGCCTCCTGCGGCAGCTCCTGCGCGCGCAGCGCCGCCGGGTAGCGGGTGGGGACGCGTGTCGAGGCGTTCGGGTCGGGCTTCGCCTTCACGGTCGCCGCGAGGCTCTGCGGCTGCGACCACGTGCCGTCCTGGAGCGCCTTGACGGCCTGTGCCATCGCCCGGGCCTGGCTCGCGGTGGGCATCCGCTGCGGGGCGATGAGCACGCTGCGCTGCTTGTCGCTCTGCATGCCGAGCATCAGGCTCTGCGCCAGGAACCGCTGCACGGCGAGCGTGGAACTCTCCGCGCGCGTCATGTCGCCCTGGAACGCGGTCGACAGGCGCGCGTCCGCGACGACGGCCGTGGCGCCGCCGCCGATGGGCCGGGCGGCGGACGGCGCGTAGGACAGGGCGTCGGGCTCCGGGAAGCTGTCGCTCCTGGCGATGATCTTGTCGGCGCCGGCGGAGGTGGCGACCTTGACGATGTCGCGGTCCACGGCGCCCTCGGCGGGCCACGCGTACGACGTGTCCGGCTTCACATGCAGGATCGTGTCGACGGTGGACTCGGCGGCGTCCGTCGCGTCCTTGAGGCGCCCCAGCGAACCGGTGGGCCGCGTGCCGCGGTGGGCGAGCGATGCCAGGTCCGGGTCGGCGAAGGGCAGCGTGACGACCTTCTGGCCGTGCACGGCGCTCTGCAACTCGCCCAGCCACGCCTTGGCGACGGCCTGGTGGCGGCCGGCCGTGAGCTGCCCGTCGGCGTCCTTGACCTGGTACGTCTCCGTCATCGCGTCGACCGACGCCAGCAGGTCCGGGTCGATGACCCAGGTCACGTCGAGCTGCTTGCCGAGATCCAGCATCTGCTGGAGCCGGCCGCCGGGGCCGATCTGCTCGGCCAGCCGGTCGTCGTCGAAGACGGGCGTCTGCCGCTCGTTCGTCCCGGTCTCGGCGGTGAGGTGGGTGTCCGAGATGAGCGGCCACAGCACGCTGGTCTTCGTCCGGGTGCCCGCGGCGTCCGGCTGCCAGGGCAGGAACGTCCGCTGGATGCCGAGCGTCTGCTGGTAGCGCTGCGCCGCCGTCTCGCCCATCAGGCCGACACTGAGCTGGTAGACGCCGTCGGCGCCCAGGTGCAGTTCCTTGACCGGCACGGCGATCGAGAACGGCTGCGCGACGCCCGGCGTCAGGCGCCCGAACTTCTGCGCGTACTTGCTGGCCACCTCGTTGCCGTCGGGGGCGCCGCCCGCGCTGTCGCGTGCGGCGGCGTCGATCGCGGAGCGCCCCCCGTAGGAGGAGCCGACCCGCAGGCCGACATGGGCGTCGGTGACGGGCTGCTTGCCCCGGTTCGTGACGGTGCCGGTCACCGTGAGGGTGTCGCCGTCCGTGGGGACGCTGGGCGACAGGGAGTTCACCGCGACGTCGACGGTGCTCGTGCCGGTCGGCGCCGCGGCCACCGTCGCCGGGGCCGCCGCCTGGGCGGGCGCGGCGGGCAGCAGCGGCAGGGCGGCCAGCAGGGGCGCCGCGGCCAGCAGCGATCCGGTGCGCCGCAGCAGTCGGCGGGCAGGGGAGGGACTCGTCCCTGAGAAGTCTGCCGCCTCGGCCACGCGCTCGTCCGTCCCTCGTCGTCGTCAGTGGTCGCAGATGTGTCCACGCATGGTAACGAGGAGCACTGTGATCGAGTGCCCGGGTCCGCCCCACAAGATCGTGAAGCCAGGGTAGGGCTCGTACGGGGTGCCCGTCGCCCCCCTGCGCGGCGACGGTTGGGTGGGGGCGGGCCCGGCCACGTACCCTGTCCTGTTGTGCCGAACGCCAATGAAGACAACGCCAGTGCCCTGAACGAGGTGCAGCAGCGCGCCGTCAGCGAACTGCTGCGGGTATCGCCCGTCGCGGACGACCTCGCCCGCCGATTCCAGGAGGCCGGGTTCTCCCTCGCCCTGGTCGGCGGCTCGGTGCGGGACGCGCTGCTCGGACGGCTCGGCAACGACCTGGACTTCACCACGGACGCCCGCCCCGAGGACGTTCTCAAGATCGTCCGGCCGTGGGCCGACGCGGTGTGGGAGGTCGGGATCGCGTTCGGCACCGTCGGCTGCCAGAAGGACGGCTACCAGATCGAGGTCACCACCTACCGGTCGGAGGCGTACGACCGGACCTCGCGCAAGCCCGAGGTCTCCTACGGCGACTCCATCGAGGAAGACCTCGTCCGCCGCGACTTCACCGTCAACGCGATGGCCGTGGCGCTGCCCGAGAAGGAGTTCATCGACCCGCACGGCGGCATCGCCGACCTCTCCGCGCGGGTCCTGCGCACCCCGGGCACGCCGGAGGCGTCGTTCTCCGACGACCCGCTGCGCATGATGCGGGCCGCCCGCTTCGCCGCGCAGCTCGACTTCGAGGTGGCCCCCGAGGTCGTCACCGCGATGACCGAGATGGCCGGCCGGATCGAGATCGTCTCCGCCGAACGCGTCCGGGACGAGCTGAACAAGCTGATCCTGTCCGCGCACCCCCGCAAGGGCCTCACGCTCCTCGTCGACACCGGCCTCGCCGAGTACGTCCTGCCCGAGCTGCCGGCGCTGCGCCTGGAGCGCGACGAGCACCACCGCCACAAGGACGTCTACGACCACACCCTGATCGTGCTCGAACAGGCGATGGCGCTGGAGACCGGCGACCCGGACCTGACGCTGCGGCTCGCCGCGCTGCTGCACGACATCGGCAAGCCGCGCACCCGCCGCTTCGAGAAGGACGGCCGCGTCTCCTTCCACCACCACGAGGTGGTCGGCGCGAAGATGACGAAGAAGCGCATGACCGCGCTGAAGTACAGCAACGAGATGGTGAAGGACGTCTCCCGACTCGTCGAGCTGCACCTGCGCTTCCACGGCTACGGCACCGGCGAGTGGACCGACTCGGCCGTGCGCCGCTACGTCCGTGACGCCGGACCGCTTCTGGAGCGGCTGCACAAGCTGACCCGCTCCGACTGCACGACCCGCAACAAGCGCAAGGCCAACGCGCTGTCCCGCGCCTACGACGGCCTTGAGGAGCGCATCGAGCGGCTTCAGGAGCAGGAGGAGCTGGACTCGATCCGGCCCGACCTCGACGGCAACGAGATCATGCGGATCCTCGATGTCGGCCCGGGGCCGGTGATCGGCCAGGCGTACAAGTTCCTCCTCGAACTCCGCCTGGAGAACGGGCCGATGGAGCACGACGCAGCGGTGGCGGCGCTCAAGGAGTGGTGGGCCGGGCGCTCGCAGGACTGACCGAAGGCGACAGGACGGGGCTGTGTTTCACGTGAAACACAGCCCCGTCGTCGTGAGCGGAGCCGCACGCATCGAGGAGCGGGGCGTCATGTTTCACGTGAAACATGGTCGTCGCTGTCCGCCCCCGCGTCCTTGCGAGGGGTCTTCCGCAGGGAGCGGGCCATGCCGAGGGAGACCGCCGCGTAGAGGACCGCGACCAGGACCACCATCGGCACCGAGCGGCCGTCCGGCGGCAGCATCAGCGCGGCGACCCCGGCCGCGCCGACGAACGCGACGTTGAACAGCACGTCGTACACGGAGAAGATCCGCCCACGGAAGCCGTCCTCCACCGCCGCCTGCACGATGGTGTCCGTGGCGATCTTCGCTCCCTGGGTCGTCAGGCCGAGGACGAAGGCCGCGACCAGGGTCGGGTGCGGTGCGAAGGTCAGCCCGAGCGCCAGCTCCAGCACGGCGGCGACCGCGGCGCACACCGCGATCCAGCCGCCCGCACCGAAGCGCCCGGCGGCGGCCGGAGTGACGACGGCCGCCACGAAGAAGCCCGCGCCGGAGACACCGACGGCGAGCCCGAGCAGCGCCAGCCCCTGGGCCTGCGTGGTCGACCAGGCGTACCGGCACAGCATGAGCACCGTGACGAGCAGGGCGCCGTAGCAGAACCGCATGACGGTCATCGCCGTGAGCGCCCGGGTCGCGTCGGGGCGGGCCCCGAGGTGCCGTACGCCCTGGATCAGGTCCCGGGCGGCGTGGGTGAGCGCGGAGCCGAGGGGCGGGCGCCCGGGGCCGAGGTCCGGGCCGAGGAGGTCGGCGCTCATCCGCAGCGAGGCGAGAGAGGCGCAGAGGTAGAGGAAGGCGGCGACGAGGACCACGGCCGCGTCGGAGTCGGCGGCGACCAGGCGGACGGCGAAGGCCAGACCGCCGCCGAGGGTCGCCGCCAGCGTGCCCGCGGTCGGGGAGAGGGAGTTGGCCATGACGAGCCGCTCGCCGTCGACGACCCGGGGCAGTGCCGCCGAGAGCCCGGACAGGACGAAGCGGTTGACGGCGGTGACGCACAGGGCGGAGGCGTAGAACAGCCAGTCGGGAGCGTGACCGAGGATCAGCAGGGCGGTCCCGGAGGCGAGCACGGCGCGCAGCAGGTTCCCGTAGAGGAAGACCTGGCGCCGGCGCCAGCGGTCCAGCAGGACGCCCGCGAAGGGGCCGACGAGGGAGTACGGCAGCAACAGCACGGCCATCGCGGAGGCGATGGCGGCGGGCGAGGTCTGCTTCTCCGGGGAGAAGACGACATAGGCGGCGAGCGCGACCTGATAGACGCCGTCCGCTCCCTGGGAGAGCAGCCGCAGGGCGAGCAGGCGGCGGAAGTCGTGCAGGCGCAGCAGGACGCGCAGGTCACGGACGACAACCATGAGGCACAGCCTCACACACGGACGAGGCCCCCGGACGCACAACGTGTGCGTCCGGGGGCCTCGGCTGCCCTCGGGCGGTCGGTGTCTCGCGTGTTTCACGTGAAACATCGGCCCTCAGGGGTGGGTCAGCGCTCGACCTCGCCCTTGATGAACTTCTCGACGTTCTCGTAGGCCTCGTCGTCGAAGTACTGCACCGGCGGGGACTTCATGAAGTACGAGGACGCGGAGAGGATCGGGCCGCCGATGCCGCGGTCCTTGGCGATCTTCGCGGCGCGCAGGGCGTCGATGATGACACCCGCCGAGTTCGGGGAGTCCCAGACCTCGAGCTTGTACTCCAGGTTCAGCGGGACCTCGCCGAAGGCGCGACCCTCAAGGCGGACGTAGGCCCACTTGCGGTCGTCGAGCCAGGCCACGTAGTCGGACGGGCCGATGTGGACGTTCTTCTCGCCCAGCTCGCGGTCGCGGATCTGCGAGGTGACGGCCTGCGTCTTCGAGATCTTCTTCGACTCGAGGCGGTCGCGCTCCAGCATGTTCTTGAAGTCCATGTTGCCGCCGACGTTGAGCTGCATGGTGCGCTCAAGACGGACACCGCGGTCCTCGAACAGCTTCGCCATCACGCGGTGCGTGATGGTGGCGCCGACCTGCGACTTGATGTCGTCGCCGACGATCGGGACGCCCGCCTCGGTGAACTTGTCCGCCCACTCCTTGGTGCCGGCGATGAAGACCGGGAGAGCGTTGACGAAGGCGACCTTGGCGTCGATGGCGCACTGCGCGTAGAACTTCGCGGCGTCCTCGGAACCCACGGGCAGGTAGCAGACGAGAACGTCGACCTGCTTGTCCTTGAGGACCTGGACGACGTCGACCGGGGCCTCGGAGGACTCCTCGATCGTCTCGCGGTAGTACTTGCCGAGGCCGTCGAGCGTGTGGCCGCGCTGGACCTGGACACCCGTGTTCGGGACATCGCAGATCTTGATCGTGTTGTTCTCCGAGGCGCCGATGGCGTCCGCGAGGTCGAGCCCGACCTTCTTCGCGTCGACGTCGAACGCGGCGACGAACTCGACGTCACCGACGTGGTACTCGCCGAACTGGACGTGCATGAGGCCGGGGACCTTGGTCTCCGGGTCAGCGTCCTTGTAGAACTCGACGCCCTGCACCAACGAGGCGGCGCAGTTGCCCACGCCGACGATGGCTACGCGAACCGAACCCATTCCGGTTGCTCCCTGTGTGTACTGGTGAAGTCCTGAGCGGACTTCACATGGCGGTGTCGTCGGACGGATCCGGCCGGGTGCTGTCCCGGTGCCGGGGCAGGCCGCCCGTCTCTCCAGATGTGTCCTGCTGCTGAGCGGCGTCCCCCGGGCCCGACCGTCGCTGGTCGCGGCCCGTCCGCTCGCTCTCGATGAGCTCGTTCAGCCAGCGCACTTCGCGCTCCACGGACTCCATACCGTGCCGCTGCAGTTCGAGCGTGTAGTCGTCCAGGCGCTCCCGCGTACGGGCGAAGGAGGCGCGCATCTTCTCCAGGCGCTCCTCCAGCCGGCTGCGCCGGCCCTCCAGGACGCGCATCCGCACGTCACGCGACGTCTGCCCGAAGAAGGCGAATCGCGCGGCGAAATGCTCGTCCTCGTAGGCGTCGGGGCCCGTCTGCGAGAGCAGGTCCTCGAAGTGCTCCTTACCTTCCGCCGTCAACCGGTAGACGATCTTGGCGCGACGCCCCGTGAGCGGAGCCGCCGTGGCGGCGGCGGGGGCGCTGCCCGTCTCCTCGATCAACCAGCCGTTGGCGACCAGCGTCTTGAGGCAGGGGTACAGCGTCCCGTAGCTGAAGGCGCGGAACACGCCGAGCGATGTGTTGAGTCGTTTGCGCAGCTCATAGCCGTGCATAGGGGACTCGCGGAGCAGGCCGAGGACGGCGAACTCAAGGATGCCGGAACGTCGGCTCATCGTCGCCTCCTCCCTGTCGCGGCCCGGTGTATCGACTCTTTATGTCGTGCTGATGTATCGACTCGATACATCAGCACGATAGAACGACCCTTCGGCTGCGACAAGGGGGAACACGGTGAACGGCGTCACATCACCGATTCATAGGATGCAACTTGCCTGATTTGGGGTGAACTTAGACCCTCGGATGGTTTTGGCGGTGCGTAGTCTGTCCGCCATGCAGACCACCGGGAACCAAGTGACGGCTGTGTGCGTCGTGGTCTCGGATGCTGTGCGGGTGACTGCCGTACGAGGCGCATCCGTACGTCGGGGGGACCGGAAACCAGCCGCCGTCCAGGCGCGCGAGCCGCGCCTGCCCGAGGAGTAGTCGTTCGATGAGCGAGCACCGTCGCAAACCGCCGCAGCCGCAGGGCGGCGGGCGTGCCGCAGCCCGTCGCGGAGCCTCCGGAGCATCGTCGGGCCGCCGCGCGGCACCGCGCGGCAGCACCGGGTCGCCCTCCGATTCCTACGGCGGAGAAGGCGAGGACCGCCCCTGGGGCGGCCGGGCCGAAGCCCGTCGTGCCCAGCGCAGTGGTGGAGGAAGGCGCAGAGCCCCCGACGGCGGCCGCGGCGGAGCCGGTGGCGGCCGTCGCGGCGGCGGCGGGCCGGGCGGCCCCGGCGGCCCCGCGGGGCCCGGCCGCGGCAGAGGCCGCGGTCCTGAGAAGAAGCGGTTCATCGACTACCCGCGCGCCTACAAGCACGGCTGGCGCCGCTGGGTGCCGTCGTGGCGGCTCGTGACGGGCACGTTCGTCGGCTTCATGGGCAGCATGATGATCGCGGCGGGCATCGCATACGCGTTCGTCGGCGTACCGGACATGGCGCTCGCCGCCAAGGCGCAGAACAACGTCTACTACTGGTCCAACGGTGACCAGATGGTCGCCACCGGTGGCGAGACCAACCGGCAGATCATCAAGTACGAGGACATCCCGAAGGCCATGCGCTACGCCGTCATGTCGGCGGAGAACAAGACCTTCGAGGACGACAAGGGCGTCGACCCGATGGGCATCGCCCGCGCCGTGGTCAACATGGCCAAGGGCGGTCAGACCCAGGGCGGCTCGACGATCACCCAGCAGTACGTGAAGAACGCGATGCTGGACGACCAGTCGCAGACCCTCTCCCGCAAGTTCAAGGAACTGCTCGTCTCTATCAAGGTCGGCCGGACCGAGCCCAAGGAGAAGGTCATGGCCGGCTACCTGAACTCCGCGTACTACGGGCGCGGCGCGTACGGCATCCAGGCCGCGGCCCGCACCTACTTCGGCAAGGACGCCTCGGACCTGAACCCGAGCCAGTGCGCGTTCCTCGCGGCCGTCCTCAAGGGCGCCACGTACTACGACCCGGCCGGCGCCCCCGAGATCGACCCGATCAACGCGACGGCGGCGAAGAACCAGGCCCGCGCCACCGCCCGCTGGCGCTGGATCCTCAACGAAGAGGTCAAGGACGGCCGGCTCAGCGAGGCGACACGCCGGAAGTACAAGGACTTCCCCACTCTGCAGAACCCGCGCACCAACGCCCAGCTCGGCGGACAGATCGGCTATCTGGTCGACCTGGCCAAGGCCAACGTCACGAAGAACACCAACATCACCAAGGACGAGCTGGACCGCGGTGGCTACGAGATCCACACCACCTTCGACAAGAACAAGGTGCGCGACCTCGAGAAGGCGGTCAGGAAGGTCCGCAAGGAGAACCTGAACCCCAAGCGGGTCGTCAACGGTGAGCACGTCGACAAGTACGTCCAGTTCGGCGGCGCCTCGGTAAGTCCGAAGGACGGGGCGATCGAGGCCATCTACGGCGGTGAGGACGCGACCAAGCACTTCACCAACAACGCCGACGTCACCGGCGCCCAGGTCGGTTCGACCTTCAAGCCGTTCGTGCTGGCCGCCGCCTTCAAGTACGGGGTCAAGGACCCCGACGGGCCGGCCGACCAGGACGAGAGCATGCGCACGATCGTCTCGCCCAAGAGCCTGTACAGCGGCAAGAACGGCCTGAAGATCAAGCAGTACAACGGCGACGTCTGGACCAACGAGAAGGGCAAGCAGTGGAACCAGACGAACGACGGTAAGCAGTCCTACAACCCGCCCAGCTACCAGATCGATCTGCGCGAGGCCATGCGCGAGTCCGTGAACTCCGCCTATGTGCAGCTCGGCATGGACGTCGGCCTCGACAAGGTCAAGGACGCCGCCAAGAGCGCGGGGATCCTGGACGACAGCTTCGCCGGCGGCGGCTATCCCTCGTTCTCCCTGGGCACCTCGGACCCGAGCGCCATCCGCATGGCGGGCGCGTACGGGACCTTCGCCAACAGCGGCCAGCAGAACGACCCGTACTCCGTGAAGTCCGTCGACCACGAGGGCGAGACGGTCTACCGGCACGAGTCGAAGGCCGTGCGCGCCTTCGAGCCCAAGGTCGCCGACAACGTCACCGACGTGCTGAAGACCGTCGTCGACAAGGGCACCGGCACCGCGGCGCGGCTCCCGGGCCGGGACGTCGCCGGCAAGACCGGTACGACCGACGGCAACAAGTCCGCCTGGTTCGTCGGCTACACCCGCCAGTTGTCCACCGCGATCACGATGTACCGGATGGACGACAACGAGAAGGCCAAGAACCGCAAGTTCCTGGAGATGTACGGAGTCGGCGGGCAGAAGAAGATCCACGGCGCCTCGTTCCCCGCGCAGATCTGGCACGACTACATGGCCAAGGCCGTGGCCGGCGATCCGAACGAGCCGTTCCCGACCCCCGAGCCCATCGGCGCGGTCATCGGCCAGCGGCCGAGCCCCACGCCGACGCCGTCCGACACGCCTCCCCCGTCCTCGTCCGCGCCGAGCACGCCGCCGCCGACGAAGACCACGGAGCCGCCGTCCCCCTCGCCCACCGAGTCGTGCAACAAGTGGGACTGGACCTGCGACGACAACGGCAAGCCGAGTGGCGGCACCTCCGACGGAGGCGCGACCGACGGCGGGATCACGCAGTCGCCCCCCGGCCCGACCGACACCGCCGGTGAAGGCAACCCGAGAGGCCAGGGCAACGGCGGCGGCGGCTTCCTCGGCGGAGGAGGCGGCTGACGACCGCGTCATGACGCAGGGTGTTTCACGTGAAACAGCGCGTGTTTCACGTGAAACACAGGGCCGCCGCACCGATCCGGTGCGGCGGCCCTCGCCGTTTCGCGGGCTCGGCGCGTGCCGACCGTTCTCCCGGACGTGCCACCGCGCTCTCAGCCGCGTACGGCAGGATGTGCCGCATGCCCAGTGCAGAGACGACGCGCGCGACCCCGCAGCCATCCGAGCCGGTACGGCCGACCAGAGAGGACGAGGTGGCCGCCGCCGGCAGCGCGGTCATCGGCGGCCCCCTCGGTCGCCGCGCGCTGCTCGGGCGCTCGTGGTGGACGCCGGTGCGGGTCATCGCCCTCGTGATGCTCGGCATGTTCGCGCTCGGCATGGTGCAGAAGTTCCCGTGCTACGACGGCGCCTGGTTCTACGGGGCCAGCTCCCAGTACACGCATGCCTGCTACTCCGACATCCCGCACCTCTACCAGGGGCGCGGCTTCGCCGACGGGCTCGTGCCGTACTTCGACAAGCTCAGCGGCGACATGGAGTACCTCGAATACCCGGTCCTGACCGGCGTGTTCATGGAGGTCGCCGCCTGGCTCACCCCCGGCAGCGGCACCATCCAGCACCAGGAGCAGGTGTACTGGATGGTCAACGCCGGGATGCTGATGATCTGCGCCGCGATCATCGCCGTCTGCGTCACGCGCACCCACCGGCGCCGCCCCTGGGACGGGCTCCTGGTCGCTCTCGCGCCCGCGTTCGCGCTGACCGCCACCATCAACTGGGACCTGTTCGCCGTCGCCCTGACCGCCGCCGCGATGCTCGCCTGGTCGCGCGGGCGCTCGCTCGCCTTCGGCGTGCTGCTCGGCCTCGCCACGGCCGCCAAGCTCTACCCCGTCCTGCTCCTCGGCCCGCTGTTCGTGCTGTGCTGGCGGGCCGGCCGGTGGCGGGAGTTCGGGCGCGCGGCGGCGGGCGCGGTCGGCGCCTGGCTGCTGGTGAACCTGCCCGTGATGATCCTCGCGCCGCAGGGCTGGTCGAAGTTCTACACGTTCAGCCAGGAACGCGGCGTCGACTTCGGTTCCGTCTGGCTCGTCATCACGCAGCACATGGACACCCCGCCGGACACCGGCACCATCAACACCCTGGCCACCGGGCTGATGCTGCTGGGCTGCCTGGGCGTGGGCGCGCTCGCCCTGACCGCCCCCCGCCGGCCGCGCTTCGCGCAGCTCGCGTTCCTGGTGGTCGCCGCCTTCATCCTCACCAACAAGGTCTACTCACCGCAGTACGTGCTGTGGCTCATCCCGCTCGCCGCGCTGGCCCGGCCCAAGTGGCGGGACTTCCTGATCTGGCAGGCGTGCGAGACCGCGTACTTCCTCGGCATCTGGATGTACCTCGCCTACACCACCAGTGGCGACAAGCATCAGGGCCTGCCGACCGAGGGCTACCAGCTCGCCATCGCCGTGCACCTCGTGGGCACGCTGTACCTGTGCGCCGTCGTCGTACGGGACAGCTGGTTCCCCGAGCGGGACGTCGTGCGGCGCTCCGGCGAGGACGACCCGTCGGGCGGGGTCCTCGACGGCGCCCCGGACCGCTTCGTCGTCGGGCATCCGGCGGCCTCCACGGCGCAGAGGCGGGACGGCGGCGCCGCCCCGGACGAGAGGGCGCGGGCGGTGGCCTGGGGCGCGCCGGAGGGCGCCGAGCCCCCCGTCGGCGGCGATCCCTTCCGCGCCCCCTGAGCGCAGCCCCGTACACGCGTGACGCCATGGGAAAGGGCCGGACACCTCGACAGGTGCCCGGCCCTTTCGCCGTACGGATGCGTAGGACGCGTAAGTCAGCGGTCCACGAGCCGGTCGAACTGGGTCGTCGTGTGCCGCAGGTGCGCGACCAGTTCCTCGCCGACCTTCGGCTCGGCCGCGTCGGAGGGCACGAACAAGATCGAGACCTGCATGTGCGGCGGCTCGGCGAACCAGCGCTGCTTGCCCGCCCAGACGAACGGCGCCAGGTTGCGGTTCACCGTGGCGAGACCGGCCCGCGCCACGCCCTTGGCGCGCGGCATGACGCCGTGCAGCGCCTTCGGGGCCTCCAGGCCCACGCCGTGCGAGGTGCCGCCGGCCACGACGACCAGCCAGCCGTCCGAGGCCGCCTTCTGCTGCCGGTAGCCGAACCGCTCGCCCTTCGACACGCGCGTGACGTCCAGGACGGAGCCCCGGTACTCGGTCGCCTCGTGGTCGCCGAGCCACAGCCGCGTGCCGATCCGCGCGCGGAAGCGGGTCTGCGGGAACTGCTGCTGAAGGCGCGCCAGTTCGTCGGCCTTCAGGTGGCTGACGAACATGGTGTGCAGCGGCAGCCGGGCCGCGCGCAGCCGGTCCATCCAGCCGATGACCTCCTCGACGGCGTCCGAGCCGTCCGTGCGGTCCAGCGGCAGGTGGATGGCGAAGCCCTCCAGGCGGATGTCCTGGATGGCGTGCGCGAGCTGCGGCAGGTCCTCCTCGCTCACCCCGTGCCGCTTCATCGAGGACATCACCTCGATGACGACGCGGGCGCCGACGAGGCCGTGCACGCCGTCGACGGAGGAGACGGAGCGGATCACACGGTCGGGCAGCGGGACGGGCTCCTCACCGCGCCGGAACGGCGTCAGGACCAGCAGGTCGCCGCTGAACCAGTCCTTGATCCGGGCGGCCTCGTACGTGGTGCCCACGGCGAGGATGTCGGAGCCGAGGCGCGTGGCCTCCTCCGCGAGCCGCTCGTGGCCGAAGCCGTAGCCGTTGCCCTTGCAGACCGGGACGAGACCCGGGAACTGCTCCTGCACGTGCTTGTGATGTGCCCGCCAGCGCGCGGTGTCGACGTAGAGCGTGAGCGCCATGGCCGGTCCCGGAACCTTTCGTGGAGTGTCAAAGGGCGTGGTGTTCGTGGGGGGTGACGGCGCGTGAGGGTGCCGCCGGGCGCCGGGCGCGGGCCCGGCGGTCGTCAGCGCCGCGACATGTAGATGTCGAGCGCCTTGTGCAGCAGCTTGTTGAGCGGGAAGTCCCACTCGCCGAGGTACTCGGCCGCCTGCCCGCCCGTACCGACCTTGAACTGGATCAGGCCGAAGAGGTGGTCCGTCTCGTCCAGCGAGTCGGAGATGCCGCGCAGGTCGTAGACGGTGGCGCCGAGCGCGTACGCGTCACGCAGCATCCGCCACTGCATCGCGTTCGACGGGCGCACCTCGCGGCCGATGTTGTCGGAGGCGCCGTAGGAGTACCAGACGTGCCCGCCGACGACGAGCATGGTCGCGGCGGACAGGTTCACGCCGTTGTGCCGCGCGAAGTACAGCCGCATGCGGTTGGGGTCCTCGCTGTTGAGGGCCGTCCACATGCGCTGGAAGTACGAGAGCGGGCGCGGCCGGAAGTGGTCGCGCACGGCCGTGATCTCGTAGAGGCGCTGCCATTCCTCAAGGTCCTGGTAGCCGCCCTGGACGACCTCGACGCCAGCCTTCTCGGCCTTCTTGATGTTGCGGCGCCAGAGCTGGTTGAAGTTCTTGTGGACCTCTTCCAGGGAGCGGTTGGCGAGCGGCACCTGGAACACGTAGCGCGGCTGGACGTCGCCGAAGCCGGCGCCGCCGTCCTCGCCCTGCTGCCAGCCCATGCGGCGCAACTTGTCGGACACCTCGAAGGCGCGCGGCTCGATGAAGTCCGCCTCGATGTCGCGCAGGCGCTTCACGTCCGGGTCCTGGATGCCCTTCTTGATGGACGTGGCCTCCCAGCGCCGGATGATGACCGGCGGGCCCATCTTCACGGAGAAGGCGCCCTGCTGCTTGAGGTGCGCCAGCATCGGGCGCAGCCACTCCTCCAGGTTGGGCGCGTACCAGTTGATCACCGGGCCCTCGGGCAGGTAGGCCAGGTACCGCTTGATCTTGGGGAGCTGGCGGTACAGGACGAGGCCCGCGCCGACCATCTCGCCGGTCTTGTCGTCGAACCAGCCGAGGTTCTCGGAGCGCCACTCCGCCTTCACGTCTGCCCATGCGGGGACCTGCATGTGGCTCGCCGACGGCAGGCTCTGGATGTACGCCAGATGCTGCTCGCGGCTGATGGTCCTCAGGGTCAGGCTCATTCGGGGCGCTCCTCGGGCTGGTGTGTCCCCATGGGTACAGGGGCTCCGGCTCTCGCGCCGAAGCCTACTGCGCCCTGCGCGCGCCCTCACTGGCCGTATGGAGGTCTGTCCAAGAAGAAGCCGCCCTCGGGCGGGCCGGGAAGCCTTCCCTGACCCGCCCGAGGGCCCTCTACGGTGCCCCGCGCGGGCGTCAGCCGCCGATGACGCCGCCGAAGAGGCCGCCGTGGGCCATACCGATGAAGAAGCCCACGGCCGACGCCCCGAGCCCGAGGACCAGGCCGAACCGCTCCCGGGTGGTCACGGAGACGAACTGCCCGTAGGCGCCGGTCAGGATGCCGACGAGGCCGGTCCACGAGCTGAGCAGGTGCAGACCGCTCCAGATCGAGGTGATGATGGCGATCGCCCCGAGGACCGCCGTGACCGCGAGCAGCGTGTCGGGGAGGGGATGGGCCTTGCCGTCCGTGGCGAGCAGAGAGCCCGCCGACGTGCTGTTGGGTCGCATTGCCTGTGCCATGTGGCACCTCCTGCGGAAGGCGGCGCATCGTAGCGCCGTACACACCCGATGTGTACAGATTGCGTCCGGACGCTGTCGGATTTCAACCGGAAGCCGCGGTGCGGGTAGTCTGTACCGTCTGCATCGGTGTCTGCCCACATCCCGCCAAGGGATGGATACCCACTGAACAGCCAGGTTCTCCTCGCGGGGGCCGATTGTCAGTGGTGGCGGATACGGTTGCGTACGCATAACAACCCTCCTGCCACGGAACGACCGTGGCCGCTGAGTCCAAAGGAGGTGGGTTCCACATGCGTCACTACGAGGTGATGGTCATCCTCGACCCCGATCTGGAGGAGCGCGCTGTCGCCCCCCTGATCGAGAACTTCCTCTCCGTCGTCCGTGAGGGCAACGGCAAGGTCGAGAAGGTCGACACCTGGGGCCGTCGTCGTCTCTCGTACGAGATCAAGAAGAAGCCCGAGGGCATCTACTCGGTCATCGACCTGCAGGCCGAGCCTGCGGTCGTCAAGGAGCTCGACCGCCAGATGAACCTGAACGAGTCGGTCCTCCGGACCAAGGTCCTCCGCCCCGAGACCCACTGAACCTCGCCGGTTCAGAGCTCGGGACACGAGTAGCAGCAAGCAGTCCGCAGCAATCCCGCCGAGAGGTACCCCATGGCAGGCGAGACCGTCATCACGGTCGTCGGCAATCTTGTCGACGACCCCGAGCTGCGCTTCACCCCTTCCGGTGCGGCGGTCGCGAAGTTCCGTGTCGCGTCCACCCCGCGCACCTTCGACCGGCAGACCAATGAGTGGAAGGACGGCGAGAGCCTGTTCCTGACCTGCTCGGTCTGGCGTCAGGCGGCGGAGAACGTCGCGGAGTCGCTTCAGCGAGGCATGCGCGTCATCGTGCAGGGCCGCCTGAAGCAGCGGTCCTACGAGGACCGTGAGGGCGTCAAGCGCACGGTCTACGAGCTGGACGTCGACGAGGTCGGCGCCAGCCTGCGCAGCGCCACGGCCAAGGTCACCAAGACCAGCGGTCGCGGTGGCCAGGGCGGTTACGGCGGCGGCGGTGGCGGCGGCCAGCAGGGCGGCGGCTGGGGCGGAGGCCCCGGTGGCGGTCAGCAGGGCGGCGGCGGTGCTCCCGCCGACGACCCCTGGGCGACCAGCGCGCCGGCCGGCGGCGGCCAGCAGGGCGGCGGCGGTGGCGGCTGGGGCGGAAGCTCCGGCAGCTCCGGCGGCGGCTACTCGGACGAGCCCCCCTTCTAGGGACCAGTCCTCAGGAGCGGTGTCCTACGGGACCGCCGCGCCACGGGGACGGGCTCGCACCCACATTCTTGATCACACAGGAGATACACCATGGCGAAGCCGCCTGTGCGCAAGCCGAAGAAGAAGGTCTGCGCTTTCTGCAAGGACAAGGTCACGTACGTGGACTACAAGGACACGAACATGCTGCGGAAGTTCATTTCCGACCGCGGCAAGATCCGTGCCCGCCGCGTGACCGGCAACTGCACGCAGCACCAGCGTGACGTCGCCACGGCCGTGAAGAACAGCCGTGAGATGGCGCTGCTGCCCTACACGTCCACCGCGCGATAAGGAAAGGGTGACCGACTCATGAAGATCATCCTGACCCACGAGGTCACCGGCCTCGGCACCGCCGGCGACGTCGTCGACGTCAAGGACGGGTACGCCCGCAACTACCTGGTCCCGCGTGGTTTCGCGATCCGCTGGACCAAGGGTGGCGAGCAGGACGTGGCGCAGATCCGCCGCGCCCGCAAGATCCACGAGATCGCGACCATCGAGCAGGCCAACGAGGTCAAGGCCAAGCTCGAGGGCGTCAAGGTCCGTCTGGCCGTCCGCTCCGGCGACGCCGGTCGTCTCTTCGGTTCCGTCACCCAGGCTGACGTCGCTTCGGCGATCGAGACCGCCGGTGGCCCGAAGGTCGACAAGCGCCGCGTCGAGCTGGGCTCGCCGATCAAGACGCTGGGCGCCCACGAGGCGACCGTGCGTCTGCACCCCGAGGTTGCCGCCAAGGTCAACGTCGAGGTCGTCGCTGCCTGAGCACTGCCCTGAGCAGCGCTGAAGCGAATGTGGGGCCGCACCCTTCGGGGTGCGGCCCCATGTGCTTGCCAGGGTCCGGTGTGGCCCGGCGTGCTGTTTCGCGTTGTTTCACGTGAAACGTGGCAGACGTGGCGGGGGTTCGCGCCTTGTTTCACGTGAAACGGGGTCGCCGTGCGGGGCGCTGCCAGGGGCGGGCGTTGGCGTTGCTCTTCGGGGCGTCTACTGTCTGGGGTGCCCGCTGCCAGGGGCGCCTGCCGTCTGGGGCACCCGCAGGTCGCCGCCCGGCCGCGTCCTCGGGCCCGTCACCGGGTCGCGCCGGTCACTGCCCAGCGGCCCGAGCGGTAGCGGGCCCAGAGCGTGGCCATCCGGACCGTCATCATCAGCGTCATCGCCGCCCACAGCGCCGTGAGCCCGCCGCCCAGCACCGGGACCAGCAGGGCGACCGGCGTGAACACCGCCAAGGTGATGATCATGGCCCAGGCCAGATACGGGCCGTCACCCGCGCCCATCAGCACGCCGTCGAGCACGAACACGATGCCGCACACGGGCTGGGAGAGCGCCACGACGATCAGGGCGGGCAGCGCCGCGTCCTGGACGACGTGGTCACTGGTGAACAGCGGCACGAACAGCGGCCGGCTGACGACGACCAGGACACCGAGTACGACTCCGGCGGCGACGCCCCACTGCACCATGCGGCGGCACACGTCCCGGGCGCCGTCCGCGTCGTCGGCGCCGAGGTAGCGGCCGATGATGGCCTGCCCCGCGATGGCGATGGCGTCCAGCGCGAACGCCAGCAGGCTCCACAGCGACAGGATGATCTGGTGGGCGGCGACATCCGCGTCCCCGAGCCGGGCGGCGACCGCCGTGGCGATCATCAGGATCGCCCGCAGTGACAGCGTACGGACGAGCAGCGGGGCCCCGGCCTGGGCGCAGGCGCGGATGCCCGCGGCGTCGGGGCGCAGGGAGGCGCCGTGCCGGCGGGCTCCGCGGACGACCACGACGAGGTAGACGGCGGCCATGCCGAACTGGGCGATGACCGTTCCCCAGGCCGAGCCGGCGATGCCGAGTCCCCCGCCGTAGACCAGCACGGCGTTGAGCACGCCGTTGGCCACGAAACCGGCGACGGCGACGTACAGGGGGGTCTTCGTGTTCTGCAGGCCGCGCAGGACGCCGGTCGCCGCGAGCACGACGAGCATCGCCGGGATGCCGAGCGCGGAGACGCGCAGATACGTCGTCGCGTACGGGGCTGCCGTGTCGGAGGCGCCGAACAGGGCGACGAGGCCCGGGGCGGTCGGCAGGACGACGGCGATGACGGCGGCGCCGAGCAGGACGGCGAGCCAGATGCCGTCCATGCCCTGCTGGATGGCGGCGCGCAGATCGCCGGCGCCGACGCGGCGGGCGACGGCGGCGGTGGTGGCGTAGGCGAGGAAGACGAAGACGCTGACCGCGGTCGTCAGGAGCGCGGAGGCGATGGCGAGGCCGGCGAGCTGGGCGGTGCCGAGGTGGCCGACGATGGCGCTGTCGGCCATGAGGAAGAGAGGCTCAGCGACGAGTGCGCCGAAGGCGGGAACGGCGAGTGCGACGATCTCACGGTCGTGCCGTCGTCTCGCGGGCTTGGGCTTCGCGGGAGCCTGTGTCATGAGCACCAATCTAATCTTCCACAGGTAAGCTTCGCAATGCCTTAGTGACCCTTACTTACGGCTGCGGAGCGCGCGGCGGGGAACGGCGTTCGAAGTGATCTTGGGCCGACTGGGAAAGTTTTTCTTCTGCACAGCCGGTGGATGGCAAAGTGCCAGGTCAAAGCCTATGCGGGAGGAACGCTGAGGGCTTGTTCACAGGGCTGTCCACTGAGTCGTGCACAGGTTTTCCCCGGTTCTCCACAGCGAGAGGCCCGTCGTCCACATGGCCTGTGGATAACCAGATTGGCTGACGGTGCCCGCGGGCCTAACGTGGTGCGGCGCCCGCCCTGTCCCGAGACGTTTCCGCGACTGCGTAAACCTCGCAAAACCGACGCGTCGAAAGCGGAATCGGGCCGCACATTTGTCAGTGTCGTGCCGTAGGAATGGAAGGCACGGCGAGGTCCGCTCGGCGGACGGGAGGAGGTGGCCCGGTGAGTATCTCCGAGCCCTTGGACGACCCGTGGGCCGACAGCGGCCCCAGTGATCGTCTGCCGTCCTCCCGCCGGCGCCGCGAAGGCGGCCGGGGCGACCAGCACGAGCGCGGCCGCGACGACGGCGGCTGGGACGACGGGCCCGCGACGTTCGAGCGGGTGCCCCCGCAGGACCTGGACGCCGAGCAGTCCGTGCTCGGCGGCATGCTGCTGTCCAAGGACGCCATCGCGGACGTCGTCGAGGTCCTCAAGGGCGCCGACTTCTACAAGCCCGCCCACGAGACGATCTTCCAGGCGATCCTCGACGTCTACGCCAAGGGCGAGCCCGCCGACCCGATCACCATCGCCGCCGAGCTGACCAAGCGCGGCGAGATCAACAAGGTCGGCGGCGCATCGTATCTGCACACCCTCGTCCAGACGGTCCCCACGGCGGCGAACGCCGAGTACTACGCGGAGATCGTCCACGAGCGGGCCGTGCTGCGCCGGCTCGTCGAGGCGGGCACGCGCATCACGCAGATGGGGTACGCGGCCGACGACGACGTCGACGAGATCGTCAACAAGGCGCAGGCGGAGATCTACGCCGTCACCGAGCAGCGCACCAGCGAGGACTATCTGCCGCTCGGCGACATCATGGAGGGCGCGCTCGACGAGATCGAGGCGATCGGCTCCCGCAGCGGCGAGATGACCGGGGTGCCCACCGGCTTCACGGACTTCGACTCGCTGACCAACGGCCTGCACCCGGGCCAGATGATCGTCATCGCCGCCCGTCCCGCCATGGGCAAGTCGACGCTGGCCCTCGACTTCGCGCGCGCCGCGTCCATCAAGCACAACCTGCCCAGCGTCATCTTCTCCCTCGAAATGGGGCGCAACGAGATCGCCATGCGCCTGCTGTCGGCGGAGGCGCGCGTCGCGCTGCACCACATGCGCTCCGGCACGATGACCGACGAGGACTGGACGCGGCTCGCCCGCCGGATGCCCGAGGTGTCGGCCGCGCCGCTCTACATCGACGACTCGCCGAACCTGTCGATGATGGAGATCCGCGCGAAGTGCCGGCGCCTCAAGCAGCGCAACGACATCAAACTCGTGATCATCGACTACCTCCAGCTCATGCAGGCCGGCGGCTCCAAGCGCTCCGAGTCCCGCCAGCAGGAGGTCTCCGACATGTCCCGTAACCTCAAGCTGCTGGCCAAGGAGCTGGAGGTCCCGGTGATCGCGCTCTCGCAGCTCAACCGTGGCCCCGAGCAGCGCACCGACAAGAAGCCGATGGTCTCCGACCTGCGTGAGTCCGGCTCCATCGAGCAGGACGCCGACATGGTCATCCTGCTCCACCGCGAGGACGCCTACGAGAAGGAGTCACCGCGCGCGGGCGAGGCGGACATCATCGTCGGCAAGCACCGTAACGGCCCGACTGCCACGATCACGGTCGCCTTCCAGGGCCACTACTCCCGCTTCGTGGACATGGCCCAGACCTGACGGTGCCGTATATAGGTTCTCAAGTCCCGTGTCATTTTCTCAGTCGCTATCCGACTCATGTTTCTATGCTGGTGCCCGCATTCACTCGGTGGGAGTCTCCGTTGTCGACGAGATACCACACTGCCAGCAGTCGTTTGTATGGTCGTCCTGGCAGACGTAGCCGATGGCACCTTCCACGCACCATTCGGCGGCCTCCTCGGACAGCTGGTCGGGTCCGGCGAGGAGCAGTCGACGAAATGCTGTGGTGTCCGCAATGTCGGCCGGCCGGTTGGTGAACCACTCGTCGAACCAGGGCTCGTCCCGGTGCATCTGCCAGTGCGCATTTTCCCGGTCATCGACAGCCGTAAGGAACCGATCGACGATGCGCCCCCAACTCGGTGTCCCGAACCAGCCGTTGTCGGACGCGCAGAAGGATTCGATCAGGGTACGCAGGCCGAACTTCTTCTCGCTGAGGCAGCACCTTCGCCCCCACGAGATCGCTGCCTGTGCCATCTCCGCTAGTTCTTCGCGCGGATCAACCTCGTGCGCCGGGTCCTCAGGATTGTGGCAGGCCAGCCCGAGCTCGAGAAGAGACTGCCCGGTCGGTAGAACCCGGGACGGGTTGACGATAGCGAGACCGAGGCCGATCCAGTCGACATGATCGAACGACAGCATCGAACGCACGAATCGGGTGGTTGCCGTGTTGATCCGCATCATTGTGCCGTCGTTGAGCGGACTCCTCCCGGCATGCCAGTTCTCGACGGGTGTGTTGCGCCACACGGCGAGCGTGATGCGGGTGGCAGCGAGCCACAGGAGGGCGTCGTCATCAAGGTGCCCGAACCGCTTGGCACACTCCTGGGCGCCGTAGGCGATCAACTCTTCCGGTTTCGGCCACCTGTGGCTGTCGGGCCCCTCAGGTGCGTACTCGTAGTTGTCGGCGTACTCGTCGAGGATGGTGCTCAACTCGGCTGCGCTGTAAGCCTCGTTGTACTCGGAGTTGGGGTCCTCGACGGTGTACATGTCGTAGTCCCAGGAGACGTACACGTCGCCCCAGAGCACGACGTCATCGCACTCGCTGGCGTTGTCCGTCACAACGGGCCTGATGGTGATCGGCGCAGTACGTCCGTCGGTTCGCTCGCCGTCTTTCTCGGCGGCCCATGCGGTGATGAGCCCGAGCGGCTTGGGAAGAAGGGGGCCGACCTCGGTAATGCTGAACGGCTCGTCTTCTTCATCGGGGCCGAACTGGCTGTTGACGAACGCGACGGCCTCGGAGGGCGTGCTGACGATGGACTGACTACCACTCTCGTTGTCAACTACACGCCACAACGCCCTGTTCTTCATGATGCTCTCCGATCGCGGTGAGTGTTGACGGGATCGAGTACCGCTGGCTGATCCTCAGGAAGCCCTCCCAAAGGGAACGTCCAAGTCATAGCCTCGGCGCCTGACACCGAAAGCGGGAACCTACAGACCAGTCGCTGAGTATGTCCGCCATCAGCCGGTCGCTGGTGGGACGCGGTCGCCGGCGGGCGGCTAGCGGACCGGGCCGCGCTCGCCCCGGCTCGTCACCGGCTGAGACGTGCTGCCTTCTTCTCCCGGCGGGCGAAGACCTCTTCGCTGTTGGCCTGCATCTGGCGCACGGCGTCCTTGCGTTCGCGCTTGGTGAGACGGTCCAGGTAGGTGTGGCCGTGGAGGTGGTCCGTCTCGTGTTCGAGGCAGCGGGCGAAGTAGCCGGTCGCCTCGATGACGAGCGGGGAGCCGGCCTTGTCGTAGCCGCGCGCGACGCAGTGGTCCGTGCGCGGGACCGTCATCGTGGCGCCGGGTACGGACAGGCAGCCCTCGGCGTCCTCGACGAGCCGCCGGTTCGCCGGGTCGGGCGGGTCCAGTACGGGGTTGACGAGGTGGCCGACGTGGCGGACGCCCGAGTCGTCGGGGCAGTCGTAGACGAACAGGCGGAGGTCCACGCCGACCTGGTTCGCCGCGAGACCCGCGCCGTCGGCCACGTACATGGTGAGGAACATGTCGTCGATCAGAGCCGACAGCTCCGGCGTGCCGAACTCCTCGACCTCTCGGCAGGGCCGGTTCAGCACCTCCTCGCCGACCACCGTGACCCGCCGGAACGTGCCGCGCTCCGACTCCGGTGCGCGCGCCGGAAAGTCGTCGACCGGGCGCCCCTGCACGCGGACGCGCCGGTCGATGGTTCGGGGCGGTTCGTGGTGGACGGACGACATGGCGGCTCCCTGCGCGCGGCGGACCTGCGGGGCGGCACACCGACTCCGGCGGGCCCCAACGGGCCCGTTGTTCCCTGGTGTTGCCGCCGGACTGAGGGCAACGTAGCGGGTTTCACCGGAGTGCGTGCTGTCCCGCATGATCCGCCGTAGGTGAAACGGGTCGACGGGTGTCGTGGGGCGGGGTGGACTGGGCGGATGACGACATCCCCTGATGAGTTGCTGCCCGCCACCCGGCGCGCCCTGACGCACCGCCTCGCCGTCGCCCAGGCCGAGGGGCGGGCGCCCTCCCTCGTCGGCGCCGTCGCCCGGGAGGGGCGGCTCGTGTGGGCGGGGGCGCGGACCTCCGTGGACGGACACGGGCCCGACGAGAACGTGCAGTACAGGATCGGTTCGATCACCAAGACGTTCACCGCCGTGCTCGTGCTGCGGCTGCGCGACGAAGGGCTGCTCGATCTGGCCGACCCGCTGGAGAGGCATCTGCCCGGGACGGCGGCGGGCGAGGTCAGCATCGCCGAACTGCTCGCGCACACCGGCGGGTTGGCGGCCGAGACGCCGGGCGAGTGGTGGGAGCGGTCGTCCGCCGCGCTGCGGCCGACCCTCGCCGACGTCCTCGGCGAACAGCCCTTCCGGCACCCGGTGGGCCGCCGCCACCACTACTCCAACCCGGGCTACACGTTGCTCGGCGCGCTCGTGGAGAAGCTCCGCGGCATGCCCTGGGAGGAGGCGCTGCGGACGGAGATCCTCGAACCGCTCGGCCTGACCCGGACCAGCGCCCAGCCGAAGGCCCCGCACGCGGGCGGCTGGGCCGTGCACCCGTACGCCGACGTGTTGCTCCCGGAGCCGGACGAAGACCTGGGCCTGATGGCGCCCGCCGGTCAACTCTGGTCCACGGCACGGGATCTGGCGGTCTTCGGCTCGTTCCTCACCACGGGCGACGACCGGGTGCTCGGGGCGGAGTCGGTACGGGAGATGCGCACCCCGCACGCCCCCACCCTGCCCGGCGATTGGGACAGCGCGTACGGGCTCGGGATGCAGGTGGTGCGGCGCGACGGGCGGCTGCTCGCCGGGCACACCGGATCGCTGCCCGGTTTCGTGGCGGGGCTCTGGCTCGACGAGGAGGCCGGCCTGGTGTCGGTCGCCCTGGTCAACTGCACGTCCGGGGTGCCCGCCCCGACCGTCGCCGCCGACCTGCTGAAGACCGTCGCGGAGGCCGAGCCCCGCGTCCCGGCACCCTGGCGGCCCCTCACCGACGTCGATCCCGCCGTCCTGGAGCTGGCCGGTCCCTGGTACTGGGGCACGCAGCCCGTGGCCCTGCGCGTCACCGCCGAGGGCATCACGCTCGGCCCCCTCGCCGGGGCCGGTCGGCGGTCCCGTTTCCGCGAGAACGGCGACGGCACCTGGACCGGCCTCGACGGCTACTACGCGGGGGAGTCGCTGCGGGCGGTGCGCCGGGCCGACGGCCGCGTGAGCCACCTGGACCTCGGATCGTTCGTCTTCACCCGCGAGCCGTACGCGCCCGACGCCCCGGTGCCGGGTGGCGTGGACCCCGAGGGGTGGCGCGGGGTACCGCGGTAGGTGCCGTTGTTTCACGTGAAACGGATGGTGGGGTGTGGTTTCACGTGAAACGGGCGGTGGGGCGGCAGGGTGACGTTTCACGTGAAACGGGCGGTGGGGTGACGTTTCACGTGAAACTCCGCTCCGCCCCGCCGCCCCGCCGCCCGACTGTCCGCCGACCTCGACGGGCGAGGCTCAGAGCCGGCGCTTGAATCCGACGTGGGACGGCTCGAACCCCAGGCGCTCGTAGAAGCGGTGGGCGTCGGTGCGGGTGGCGTCGGAGGTGAGCTGGACCAACTGGCAGTCCAGGCGCCGCGAGGTGTCGACGGCCCACTCGATGAGTCGGCTGCCCAGACCGCTGCCGCGCTCGTCCGCGTGGACGCGCACCCCTTCGATGATCGAGCGGGTCGCGCCCTTACGGGAGAGCCCCGGGACGACCGTGAGCTGGAGCGTGCCGACCACGCGGTCGTCGCGTACGGCCACGACCAGATGCTGCTGCGGATCGGCGGCCAGGCGGGCGTGGGCGGCGAGGTACGGGGCGAGGTCGTCCGGGGATTCGCGCGTGGCGCCGAGCGGGTCGTCCGCCAGCATCGCGACGATCGCGGGGATGTCCTCGGCCGCCGCCGGCCTGATCGTGAGTTCAGTCATGGGCGGCAGCCTAGGCGTCACTCCCGGGGCCGCAGGAAGCGCCGGATCACGCAGGAAGTGCCGGATCAGGCCGGGAGCGCAGGGGCGTGCAGCCCCTCCACGGCGCGGACCAGCGGGGCCAGCTCCGGGTTCTCGGCGGCGGCGTCGAGGGCTTCGCGCAGCGCGGCCTCGTTCGTCGGGCGGGCCTCTTCGAGGAGCTTGAGCCCGGCGTCGGAGACGTTGGTGTAGATGCCGCGCCGGTCGGTCGGGCACAGGTAGCGCAGCAGCAGCCCGCGGTCCTCCAGGCGGGTCACCAGCCGTGTCGTGGCGCTCTGGCTGAGCACGACGGCGTCGGCGACCTGCTTCATCTGGAGATGGCCGCCCTCTCCGTCGTGCTGGCGGCTGAGGACGTCGAGCAGCGAGTACTCGCGCACGCTGAGGCCGTGCGCGGCCTGCAGGGCGCGCTCGATGTGGGCCTCGATCCTCCCGTGCAGCAGCGAAAGGGCGCACCAGCCCTGTGCGAGGGCGGTGAGTGCGGGGTCTGTGGCGGTCATGGCGCGTGGTTCCTCCGTCCCGGAGCGGCTTCACCCCAGAGTAGTCGATGAACCGAAATTGCCCGCGCTTGCGATTAGCCAGCGTCTGCAACTATTGTGAGGACTCGTAAAGCGCACCCGCAATCATCTGGAAGGAACCCCCTGATGCCTATCGCGCTTCTCGCCCTTGCGATCGGGGCCTTCGGGATCGGGACCACGGAATTCGTGATCATGGGACTGCTCCCTGAGGTCGCGGGTGACTTCGGCGTCTCCATCCCCACGGCCGGCTTCCTCGTCACCGGCTACGCCCTCGGCGTCATGGCCGGCGCCCCGCTCATGACCGCCCTCGGCACGCGCGTGCCGCGCAAGCGGATGCTGATGCTGCTGATGGGCCTGTTCATCGTCGGCAACCTGCTCTCCGCCCTCGCCCCCGTCTTCTCCGTGATGCTGATCGGCCGCGTGATCGCCTCGCTCGCGCACGGCGCGTTCTTCGGCATCGGGTCGGTGGTCGCCGCCGAACTGGTGGCCCCCGCGAAGAAGGCGGGCGCCATCGCCATGATGTTCACCGGTCTGACCGTGGCCAACGTCGTCGGCGTCCCGCTCGGCACCCTCATCGGGCAGTCCGTCGGCTGGCGCGTCACCTTCATGATCGTCGCGGCGCTCGGTGTCGTCGGCCTGCTCGGCATCGCCAAGCTCGTCCCCGACCTGCCCCGCCCGCAGGGCGCCCGGCTCCGCCACGAGGTGGCCGCCTTCAAGAACGTGCAGGTGCTCCTCGCCATGGCGATGACCGTCCTCGGCTTCGGCGGCGTCTTCGCGGCCATCACCTACATCGCGCCGATGATGACCCACGTCGCCGGTTACGCCGACACCTCCGTGACCTGGCTGCTCGTCCTCTTCGGCCTCGGCATGGTCGGCGGCAACCTCGTCGGCGGCCGGTTCGCCGACCGCGCCCTGATGCCCATGCTGTACGTGTCGCTGGGCGCCCTCGCCGTCGTGCTGGCCCTGTTCACCGTCACCGCCCACCACAAGGTCCTCGCCGCGATCACCATCGCCCTGATCGGCGCGCTCGGCTTCGCCACCGTGCCGCCGCTCCAGAAGCGCGTGCTCGACCAGGCGTCCGGCGCGCCGACGCTCGCCTCGGCCGTCAACATCGGCGCCTTCAACCTCGGCAACGCGCTCTCCGCCTGGCTCGGCGGCATGGTCATCGCCGCGGGCTTCGGCTACACCGCGCCGAACTGGGTCGGCGCCGCCCTCGCCGCCGGCGCCCTCGTCCTCGCCGTCTTCTCCGCCGCGCTGGAGCGCCGGGCGCCCGTCCCGAGCCAGGTCGTGACCGGCGCCGCGGGCCGGCGGCAGCCCGAGCCCGCACACCGCTGACGGCGCCGTACGGGCCGGCGGGGCGGGCAGTCCCGTACCGCCGTCGTCGCCCGCGCGGGACGCGGCTTCCTTCGCCGTAGACATCCACACAGAACCGCCCCCGGGCCCTCAGCGCGTCAGCGCGGGGCACGGGGGCGGTGTGCGTACGGCGGACGGGGTCAGCCCGCGGCCACCGTGAGAGGGGCGAAGCGGCGCGTCCAGTCGCCGGGGAGGTCGGGGGTGCCGTAGGTCATCGTCGCGTTCATGGCGATGCCTTCGAGGCCACGTTCCTTGAGCCAGCCGAGCAGTTCCTCGTGCCGTACGTCGACGTCGGTGCGCAGCGGAAGCTCCGTCCCCGCCGCCAGCGAGGTCACCAGCGCCTTCGCGGTCTCGGTGTCACGGGCGATCAGCGGGCCGACGACGTGGTTGTCCCTGTTGGGCCAGGCCGCCGCGAACCCGGTCAGCTCGCCGCCGTCCTCCGCGACCCGGAACTGATCCGCGAACGCGGGCAGCCGCGCGATGACATGCGTGCGGTCCACGCCGAACACCTCGGTGTCCAGGCGCAGCACCGCCGACAGGTCCTCCGCCGTGGCAGGCCGGGTGGCGACGCCGGACGCGGGCCCGCCCGGGCGGAAGCGGCCGCGCACCATCTCCGCCTGCCCGGTGACCTTGAAGCCCAGCTCCTCGTAGAGCGGACGGCCGTACGGGGTCGCGTACAGGGAGAGGGGTGTGGCGCCGGCGCGTTCGACCGCGTACCGCATCAGGCGGCGGCCCACTCCCTGGCGCGCGTGCCGGGCGGCGACCAGCATCATGCCGATCGCGCCCAGCTCGGGGCGCTCGCGCATGCCGTACTCGGTGACGACGAAGGCGCCGACGAGTCCGCCGTCGGGGTCGTCGATGCCGTAGCCGGTGCCCGCCGTGAGCAGCAGGCCCCATTTGTGTTCCTCGCGGGGCCAGCCCCGGTCCTCGGCGAGATCGGCGCAGGCGACGAGGTCGGCGCGCGTGAGACGACGGATGGGCAGGTCGGAGAGGGTTGGTGTCGACACGCAGGTCAGGCTGACGGACGCGGACCCGTGCCGTCCACCGCTTTGGGCAGAGCACCCCGTGCTTTCGGCCACGTACCCGCGTGGCACCGGCTGCTCGTGGGCGGCCGGGCGGCGCTGTTTCACGTGAAACAGCGGGGCTCAGCCCAGGTCGGGGGCGTGCATCGCGCGGACGCCCTCGATGTTGCCGTCCAGGTAGTGGCGCAGCGAGAGGGGGACGAGGTGCACCTGGGCGATGCCGACGCGGGTGAACGGCACGCGGACGATCTCGTACTCGCCGCAGGGTTCGTCGATCTCCGGGCCGTGCCGCTGGGACAGGTCCATCGACTCCAGGCGGCACACGAAGAAGTGCTGGACCTTCACGCCGGTGGCCCCGCCGTCGTCGCCGATGTGCTCGACGGTGTCCACGAAGCAGGGCACCACGTCGGTGATCTTGGCGCCCAGCTCCTCGTCGACCTCGCGGTGCAGGGCGTCCACGACGGTGGTGTCCTCGGGCTCGACGCCTCCGCCAGGAGTGACCCAGTACGGATCGACGCCCGGCTTGGTCCGCTTGATGAGGATCAGGTCGTCGCCGTCGAGCAGAACGGCGCGTGCGGTGCGCTTGACGACGGGTCGTACGGTCATGGGAGAAATGTGGCCCGGCCGGTTCCACGTGAAACATCCCGCCCCGTACGCGCCGTAGCTCACGACCAGTCGACGGCGGCGCGCAGCAGCCATTCGTGCGCCCGCGCGATGTGCGGCAGGGCGAGTGAGCCGGTGCGCAGGGCGAGGAAGTACGTGCGCAGCGGTGGCACCGGCGGGTCGAGCAGGGCGACGATCTCGCCGCGCTCCAGGGCCGGGGCGCACAGATAGCGCGGCAGGACGGCGAGACCGGCGCCGGCGGTGACACAGGCGAGCACGGCGCGCAGGTCGGGGACGACGACCGTGCCGGCGACGGCGGGGCGCGCGTCGAAGACGGCGGCCCAGTAGCGGGAGATCAACGGCAGGGACTCGTGGACCTCGACCACGGGGAACTTCTCCAGCGAGGGCGCGGCGTCGCGGTGCAGCCGTCCGGGGCCGAGGCGGGCCGCCCAGCGCGGCGCGGCGGTCAGGACGTGCTCCTCGTCGCAGAGCGGGGTCGCGGAGAGCAGGGCGCCGCGCGGACGGGCCGTCGTGATGGCCAGATCGTGGTGCCCGGCGGCGAGCCCCTCCAGCGTCTCCTCGGCGGTGCCGAAGGACGCGCGCAGGGCGACGCTGTGGCCGTCCTGGCGGGTGAGCGCGGTCAGCGCGGGCAGGGCGCGCTCGGCGGTGAACTCCGGGGGGCCCGCGAGATGCAGGGTGCGGACCTCGGACTCTTCATCGAGCCCCGCCTCGGCGATCTCCACCAGGGCGTCCAGATGGGGCGCCGCCTTGTGTGCCAGTTCGTCGCCGATCGAGGTGGGCGTCACCCCGCGCGCTTGGCGAAGGAAAAGGGGGCGCCCCAACTGGCGCTCCAGCGTGCGTATCTGGGAGGTCACCGCAGGCTGCGACAGGCCGAGCAGCGCGGCGGCGCGGGTGAAGGAGCCGGCCCGATGGACCGTCACGAACGTGCGCAGCAGGGCGAGATCCATGGCGACGCCCTCCCTCCCATGCCTGGGGCGCGCTCCACTATAAATATGTCGATAGGTCTCTGTCGCTAGAGTGATTGGACACTGACACAGAGTCAACTAGCCTTGTTCGCGCGGTTCTTCACATCAGGAACCGGGACGGCCCGAGCCACGAGGGGGGAGGCTCGGGCCGTCCGCTCGACGCACGCGCGCCCGGCTGCTCCCTCCTCGGAGCAGGCCGCGGCTACGGCTGTTCGGATCAGAACGCCTGCAAGAAGACCCTCGACCGGTCGCTCGCCAGGGGCGCCGTGAACATCTCGATCCACTGCACCTTGGCGCGCCGATGATCGTTCACGCAGGGGGGACACACGCCGACCCACCCCACCCCCTCGGCCTTCTCCGGGTCGGCAAGGCCGAGATGCCGGAACAGGCCGTCCGGCATCGAGCTGAACGGGCCTTTCGTGCTCAACGGCTCCCCGGAGCGGAGGTCCTCCGCGAGCTTCTTCGCCGTGTGCCGGGAGGTCACGAAGGACAGCACGTAGACGTCTTCCCGCGGATTGAGCTGCACGGCGCCCCGCACCTGGGTGGCGTCGTCCGGGACGGACACGTGCATGAAGGACGCGGCCTGCGGGGCGCCCGCCTTCTCGTCCCAACGGGAGGCACGGCCGTCGCCCGCTCGGGCGTGGCCGGAGTCCGAACCGGAACAGGCGGCGAGCAGGAGTGCCCCGGCGACCACTCCGCCGAGGCGGGCGGCCCTCGCGCCCCTCACCGCTTCTCCTCGTCCCCGCGCGAGACGTCCCCGCGGGTTCCCTCGCGTCCGGAATGTCCCGGGTCGACGGCAGCGTGTCCACCATTGTTCAGATCGTAGCTGTGAGGAGAGCTGCTACCAGTCATGTCGTACTCGCGAGCGAATCCAACCTTGTGCAGATGCGCCATGTCCTTGTCGGCGATGACTATGCCTCCCGGGAACTCGGTCGTCTTACCCGCGTCCCAGTTGTATCGGTCCCAAACATTGACCTGATAGTCGAGGGTCACCTTGGGCTTCCCATGGTCAGTAGGGGTCACGGTGACCAAGCCGGAGACGTTCTGCTGGTGGCCGCCGACAGCATGGAACCAGTTGCCGTCCTTGAAGTAGCCGCCAATTGCCTTGCTCTCCACCGGCACTACCACGGTCTTGTCGCCACCTGCCTTCTCGAAGGCGTCGAGCGCGGTGGACCGCCACGCGTCACTGTTTCTGTCGAGGTGGTTCTGGGAGATATTTGTCCGGAAGTCGAGGTCGTCGCGGAGCATGCGGTTCACGTCTAGGTTGAGAGGTTCACCGGACTTTCCGAGGTAATGCTCCATATTGCGCGATGCATCAATCTCCCCCTTCATGTCGCCGGCGGCAGCGATTCCCTGCGCCACTGAGAGCATCCAGAGGTCATGGCCAGAAGGTTCCTCAGTGTCGAAGCCGCCAGCTCCCTCGTCAGCCGGATGCCACTCGTACAGCGGACTCATGACCCCCCTCTTGCGTAGATCATCTCCCTTCTCCTGCCACAAAATTCCGCGCGTGACCGGATCGAGACTGCGCCACCACTCGGCGACTTTCTTCTTCCCCTCGGGTACATGTTGCGCCTTCGCCGTCTCCGCAAGCGAGGGGTACGGGTTGGAGGCCGCGGCCGCGCGGTTGAATCCATTGACGGTGCCGTCCAGGAGGTTCTTGTCCTGAATCACCGCAACGAGAGCGATCCTGAATCCCTCGTCGGCTTCGTTCACCGCCTTGACGGCCGTGTCGAGCTGTTGACCCCAGCCAGCGGCCGCTGCGCGGGCGCTCTCCTGGTATCCAGGGTCATGGGCGAAGGCGACGTACTCCGAGTGATCGAGCTTTGCCGTATCGAAGGTGACGGTGCCTTGCTCGGACACCCTCATGCCTGCCTTAACAGCGGCTTCCCGGGTGTGCTCCACCTGCTTCCGCAGACGGCTGAACTCAGTGAACGCCTCTCGGAGCAGATGGGCGACGGCTTTCGCCTCACTCTGCGCGCCTCGGTACTCCTTCAGTGTCACGTCGAAGCGCGCGGAGCCAGCACTCGCGCTGATCCCTACCCACGAGGTGCCAAGGGAGATGCCATGGACCTCCTTCTTGTACGTCCCCGCGAGCCTGTCGAAGTCTTTGGCCATTGCATCCCAGTCATCGGCCGCCGCCGTCAGCTTCGATAAGTCGGTGCTCATGATTTCGTAGTACGTTGCCACTGCTCGACTCCGGTGGTTACCGAGGCTCGTAATGGGAATCAGGGAAACGGGAAGCGTATTTAGAACGAGTCGAGCGAGGAGGACTTTCGTACTCCCAGCTCTACACTCGTATCAGTGTTCCGGAATATAGTGTTCGTCGCGCGCAGTGCGGTTTTCTCTGAGCCGAGACGGTTGATCAGGGTTGTGAGCTGGTCGTTCCACGTATCGCGCGCGGTCTTCAGGGCGGCTCCGGTAAGCCAGTTTTCGAACTCCCTGGCGGCTTCACCCGTGCTTCCGCGTGCCTGTCTGCCGTCACTATGCGTGTCTGGTTCCAAGCATTTCTCGATAGCCTCGGCAGCCTTCTTCTTCTGCTCAGGGCTGGATGCAAGGTCCTTATCGCCAGATGGCACGCCTCCGCTGCCGACGAGCGGGGCCAGATGGTTGAGATTCATCTGGGTTTGCGTGGCGCCGTCTGATGCTCGGCCGCTTTCGGTCACGACCCCTCCCCCGAGTGTGATCTCAGTTCGTCACCTTACAAGGCTCGCTCCGCCTTCGCGTGGACCGTTTCCAGGAGCCCAGTGGTTGCCGACTCGATCTGCTTGAGGCAGTCCTCGAAGCCGGACAGGGCGCCGTAGTACGGGTCCGGGACGTCCTGGTCGGTGGGTGCCGCGGGGTCGTACGAGCGCAGGAGGTGGATCTTGGCGGCGTCCTCGGGGGTCGGGGCCAGGGCGCGCAGCGTCCGCAGGTGGCCCCGGTCGAGGGCGATGACGAGGTCGAGGCGGTCGAACCAGGCGGGGTCGAACTGGCGGGCGACATGGTCCGCCGTGAAGCCCGACTCCGTGAGGACGCGGACGGTGCGCGGGTCGGCGCCCTCGCCCACGTGCCAGCCGTCCGTGCCGGCGCTGTCCGCCTCGACCAGAGCGGCGAGGCCGGCCTCCTCCAGACGCGCGCGGAAGACGTGCTCGGCCATGGGCGAGCGGCAGATATTGCCGGTGCACACGAAACAGACGCGGTAGGTCATCTCAGCGGTACTCCGGAATCCCTCAGTCCTCGTCGGGCAGGACGACGTTCAGCGCCCACGAGACGATCGAGATGATCAGGCCGCCGAGGACGGCCGTCCAGAAGCCGTCGACGTGGAAGCTCAGGTCCAGCTTGCCCGCGAGCCACGACGTCAGCAGCAGCATCAGCGCGTTCACGATCAGCGTGATCAGGCCGAGGGTGAGAATGAACAGCGGGAAGGTGAGGACCTTCACCACCGGCTTCACGAGGAAATTCACGAGCCCGAAGATCAGCGCCACGACGAGCAGCGTGCCGACCTTCTTGCCCGTGCTGTCGCCGGTCAGTGTGATCTTGTCGAGCACCCACACGGCGACGGCCAGCGCACCCGCGTTGGCGATCGTCTTGACTACGAAATTCTTCATGTGTCTGATCGTGGCAGACGTGGATCACGATCGTGGTGGACGTGACGGGTGAGAGGGGATGGCGGCAGCGATGAAGGCATTCCGGCTGGACGAACTGGAGGCGGAGCGTGCCGCCAATGACGGCGCGTATCTGCAGTTCCTGCGCGAGCGGAACATGTCGGTGGGGCTGTACGCCCTGGACGCGGGGGACCACGACCCGCAACAGCCCCACCAGCAGGACGAGGTATACCTCGTGGTCAGCGGGCGGGCGTCGATCACGGTCGGCCTGGAGACGACGCAGGTCGCCCGGGGCAGCGTGGTCTACGTGCCGGCGGGCGTGGCGCACAAGTTCCACCACATCAGCGAGGATCTGCGGGTCCTGGTGGTGTTCTCTCCGCCCGAGAGCTGACCTGGACCCCCGGGGTTCCCTAGGGGTCGGATCAGGGGAGGGCAAGGGCTCCGGAGCCCCCGTGGCGGGCCTCGGCGTGTCAGCATCGTATGCAGGACGTCCCAGAGACGCCGAAGCCGAAAGGGCCCGGTCACGGGCTCGTCAACGAAGGAGCGGGGCAGTGCAGGAGATATTCGCGGGGATGCCGTGGTGGGTCAAGTGGGTCGCGGTGCCGGTCATCGCCCTGGTCGTCTTCGGCGGGCTGATCGCCAGCGTCGTCGGCTTCGTGATCGGCCTGCTGTTCAAGCTGCTGGTCTTCGCCGCGCTGGTCGGCGGACTGGTCTATGTCGTACGGAAGTTCATGGCGGGGTCGTCCTCCTCGCGCAGTGACTGGTGAGGGCAAAGGGCGCCTCGCGCGGGGCTCGATGACGCGCGGGGCGCTCCGGTACGCGGGGACGGACGGCGCGGGGGCGCCCGGTTGGTTGCTTCCGGCGACGGTTCGCACGACCGGGGGAAGTTCGGGTCCCGGTTCCCCGCGCGCGGTGGGTAGGGGTTAAAGTCCGGATTCCGACGGCTTCGCCCCCGTGAGCCCGGGTACTCGGGGGATCACCCTTTCGTACCGGGAGTGCACCTTGGCCACGGCTGACCCTCCGCCCGCAGCGCCGCCGACGCTGATCGGCTCCGTACAGCGCGCTCTGCGGCTGCTGGAAGCGGTCGCCGAGCATGACGACGGAGCCCCCGCCAAGCAGCTCGCCAGGGAAGCGGGACTCGCCCTTCCCACCGCCTACCACCTGCTGCGCACGCTCGCCCACGAGGGCTATCTCCGCAAGGAGAACGGGGTGTACGTGTACGGCGAGGCCGCCGAGCGGCTGAGCAGCAGCGGGGCCCAGCAGAATCGTCGCGGCATGATCACGGACGCGCTGCGGCACTGGCGGGACAGCATCGGCGTACCCGTCTACTTCGCGGTCTACCGCGACGGCGAGATCGAGGTCGTCGCCGTCGCCGACACTCCGGCCCACAAGGCCGTCGAGGAATGGGCCGACTTCCGTGAGACCGGGCACGCGCACGCCATTGGCCAATGCCTGCTCTCCCAGCTCGACGAGGCCGCCCGCGCGGATCATCTCGCCCGATATCCCGTGCGTTCCATCACTCCGTACTCCGTACGTGACGACCGCGCGCTGCTGCGTAAATTGCGGCAAGTGGGGCCCATGGAGCCCATCATCGAGCGGCAGGAATATGCGCTTGGCACTGCCTGCGCCGCGTTTCCGATCACCGTCGGCTCCACCGCCGCCACTTTGGCCATTTCGCTCCCTTTGCAACAGGCCGACAAACTGCTGCCCACCGCACGGCAGTTGCAGCAGGAGATCGGCAAGCTGGTAGGGACACTCGCCTTCTCTATCAGCATCTGAAAACTCACTCCTTGTAATGAGTCGTGTACGTTGAGCAAGATGCCAAACAGTGTCAGGAAGGCCATTCCTGGCCAATCGACGGCAAGTTGACGGGGTAGGCGATGCGCGAGTCGGTACAAGCAGTCCATGCAGAGGTCATGATGAGCTTCCTCGTCTCCGAGGAACTCTCGTTCCGCATTCCGGTGGAGCTCCGGTACGAGCCCGCCGATCCGTACGCCGTGCGGCTGACCTTCCATCTTCCCGGGGACGCGCCCGTCACCTGGGCGTTCGGCCGGGAACTCCTGGTCGACGGGGTCAACGGGGCGACCGGGGACGGAGACGTACGGGTCTCCCCCGTGCGGAGCGCGGGAATCGGCGGCGGCACCGGCGAACTGCCGGGCGAGGTGCACATCAGACTCCAGGTCGGCGCGGACCAGGCGCTGTTCCGGGCCGGGGTGGCGCCCCTGATCGCCTTCCTCGACCGTACGGACAAGCTCGTCCCGCTCGGTCAGGAGCAGGCGCTCGCCGACTTCGAGGCCGACCTCGACGAGGCGCTCGACCGCATCCTCGCCGAGGAACAGAGCGCGGGCTGAGCTTCCCCGGCCCAGCCCGCCAGACGTAACGCTTCAGCAGCGCGGTGCGCCCGAGCAGTTCCGCGCTCACGTCATGTCAGTGCTTGCGGCGCCGGCCTCTGCCACCGCGTACCGGAGCGGCCCCGCCGGGTCCGTGGGACCCCGGGCGGTCGGCAGAGACCACCAGCGCGGCCAGCGCCGTGGTCAGCGGCACGGAGGCCACCAGGCCGATCGAGCCGACCAGCGTGCGTACGATCTCCTCGGCGACCAGCTCACTGTTGGTCACGTCGAGCACGCTGCTCTGCGCGATCGAGAACAGCAGCAACAGCGGCAGCGCCGCGCCCGCGTACGCCAGCACCAGCGTGTTGACGACCGACGCGATGTGATCGCGCCCGATCCGGATCGCCGCGCGGTACAGCCCGCGCCTGCCCAGCGTCGGGTTGGCCTCGTGCAGCTCCCACACGGCCGAGGTCTGCGTCACCGTCACGTCGTCGAGCACGCCCAGCGAGCCGATGATGACGCCGGCGAGCAGCAGACCGCTCATGTCGATGTGCGGGTAGAGCCCGTGGATGAGGCCCGTGCTGTCGTCCGTGTTCCCGGTCAGCGCGGCCCAGCCGATGAACAGCGAACCGAGCAGCCCGATCAGCAGCAGCGACGCCAGCGTGCCGAGCACGGCGACCGAGGTTCGGGCCGACAGACCGTGGCAGGTGTAGAGCGCGATCAGCATGATGGCGCTCGCCCCCACGATGGCCACGACCAGCGGGTTCGACCCCTGGAGGATCGCGGGCAGGATGAAGAACGTCAGGACCATGAAGCTCACCGCGAGGGCGACGAGCGCCATGACGCCCCGCATCCGCCCCACGACCACCACGACCAGCGCGAAGATGCCGGCGAGCAGCGCGAGCGGGAGCTTCCGGTTCGCGTCCGTCACCGAGTACTGCAGGTCGTGCGGCGCGTCCGGCGCGTAGGACACCACGACCTTCTGGCCCGTGTGCAACTGGCGCGGGGAGGACGGCTGGACGATCTCGGTGAACGTGCGGCCCTTGTCCTTGCCCGTGTCGACGCGGACCAGGGCCTTCTCGCAGACCCTTCCCGTGCGCCGCCCGGCGGAGGGGTCGCCGGACGGCGGCTGCTCGCCGACCGGGCCCGAACCGGAGGCGTGCACCTTGGCGCAGGAGACCCGGGCCACCTCGACGACCGTGGCCTGCTGGGTCTGCCGGTCGAAGCCGACGCCGGTCCGCTCGTGCGGCGGGGCCCCGCCCGGCCACAGCACGACGAGCCCGACGAGGACCGCCGCCGAGAACGGGATGAGCACGGCCGCGATGACCTTGCGCAGATGCAGGGAGACCGGGGCGGCGGGCCCGTGGCCGTGGGAGTGCCCGTGCGGGCCGTGGGGCGGCGGAGGCAGGGACTGCTGAGGGCTCGTCACCGCCCGATCATCGCAAGAACGTCAGGGGCCCTCTGTTCAGCGCGTCCGGCGGGACGCTAGCGTGGAGGCACCTTTGTACACGCGGGAGCTCGGAGCACCGGGCTGAGAGGGCGCTGACCTTCGTCGGGTACGTGTTTCACGTGAAACACGGCAGGACGGACACGGCTGCGTCGACCGCCGAACCTGTTACCGGGTAATGCCGGCGTAGGGAGTAGGTCTCATGACCACAACGGACGCACGCACGCCTGCCTCCAGCTCTGCTGACGAGGCCGGGAAGTCCATCGGCTGGCACAAGGGGTACGTCGAGGGTTCGCGCCCCGACCTCCAGGTGCCGGTCCGTCAGGTGCATCTCACCAACGGGCGGTCGGTGACGCTCTACGACACCTCCGGCCCGTACACCGATCCGCACGTCGACACCGATGTCCGCCGCGGGCTGCCGCCGCTGCGGGAGAACTGGATCATCGCCCGCGGCGACACCGAGGAGTACGCGGGCCGCCCCGTCCGCCCCGAGGACGACGGCATCAAGCACACCTCGCCGCGCGGCGGGCTGCGCAACCTCGACGCGGTCTTCCCCGGCCGCCCGCGCCAGCCGCGCCGGGGCCGCCCCGGGCAGCCGGTGACCCAGCTCGCGTACGCCAGGCGGGGCGAGATCACCCCGGAGATGGAGTACGTCGCCCTCCGGGAGAACGTCGCGCCCGAGGTCGTCCGCGAGGAGATCGCCGCCGGCCGCGCGGTGCTGCCCGCCAACGTCAACCATCCCGAGATCGAGCCGATGATCATCGGCAAGCGGTTCCTGGTGAAGGTCAACGCCAACATCGGCAACTCCGCCGTCACGTCCTCCATCGAGGAGGAGGTGGAGAAGATGACCTGGGCGACCCGCTGGGGCGCCGACACGGTCATGGACCTCTCCACCGGCCGCAACATCCACACCACACGCGAGTGGGTGCTGCGCAACTCCCCCGTCCCCATCGGCACCGTGCCGCTCTACCAGGCCCTGGAGAAGGTCGACGGCAAGGCCGAGGAGCTGACCTGGGAGATCTACAAGGACACGGTCATCGAACAGGCCGAGCAGGGCGTCGACTACATGACCGTCCACGCCGGCGTCCGCCTGCCGTACGTGCCGCTGACCGCCAACCGCAAGACCGGCATCGTCTCGCGCGGCGGTTCGATCATGGCCGCCTGGTGCCTCGCCCACCACAAAGAGAGCTTCCTCTACGAGAACTTCGAGGAACTGTGCGACATCCTCGCCGCGTACGACGTCACGTACTCGCTCGGCGACGGGCTGCGCCCCGGCTCCATCGCGGACGCCAACGACGAGGCGCAGTTCGCGGAGCTGCGTACGCTCGGTGAGCTGAACGCCATCGCCAAGCGGCACCACGTCCAGACCATGATCGAGGGCCCGGGCCATGTGCCCATGCACAAGATCAAGGAGAACATCGACCTCCAGCAGGAGATCTGCGAGGAGGCGCCGTTCTACACGCTCGGCCCGCTGACCACCGACATCGCGCCCGCGTACGACCACATCACGTCCGGGATCGGCGCCGCGATGATCGCCTGGTGGGGTACGGCGATGCTCTGCTACGTCACCCCCAAGGAGCACCTGGGCCTGCCCAACAGGGACGACGTGAAGACCGGCGTCATCACCTACAAGATCGCCGCGCACGCGGCCGACCTCGCCAAGGGCCACCCGGACGCGCAGGCGTGGGACGACGCGCTCTCCGACGCCCGCTTCGAGTTCCGCTGGGAGGACCAGTTCAACCTGGCGCTCGACCCGGACACGGCACGGGAGTTCCACGACGAGACACTGCCCGCCGAGCCCGCGAAGACCGCGCACTTCTGCTCGATGTGCGGCCCGAAGTTCTGCTCGATGAAGATCAGCCGGAGCATCAGCGAGCAGTTCGGGACCGACCGGGCCGGCGCGGCACAGGGCGACGCCGTCAGCCAGGACGAGGTCACGGCGGGCATGCTCGCCAAGTCGAAGGAGTTCGCCGAGGCGGGCAACCGGCTGTACCTGCCCCTCGCGGACTGACCGCCCGCCCGGCGCGGGAGCGGCACGCACGGACCCGGCCCCCGCGAGGGGACACGCCGAGCCGGTGCCGCCGCGCCCGCCCCGGGTCAGTCCGGCCGGTGCTCGGGCCCGCCGAAGTCCGGGCTGCTGAAGTCCGGGCTGGAGTACCCGGCGCGCTGCCCGGTGGCGGTGCCGCCGCCGTCGGGGCTGGAGAACCCGGGCCGGTGGTAGCCGAGCTGGGGCATGCGCCCCGGGGAACCGCCGGTCCGGCCGCCGCCCGGCGCGGGCTCGCCCGCCGGGGGCTCGGCCAGGGCCTCCCGCAGGAACGGCAGGATGCCCCTCTCCAGGAGCGCCTTCGCCCACGCCTCTCTGGCCTGCGCCAGCGCCTCGGCCTCGGCGCCATGGGCGCCGGCCTGGAGCGAGGTCGCGCCGTTGCGCAGGGCCGCGATCAGCAGGCAGACGGCCGCCACGAGGATGCTCGCGGCGGTCAGCGCGGCGAACGTCCAGCCGAACGCCAGGAGCGTGTCGGCGAAGTCGGGCGCCGGTTTCAGCATCTTCAGGATGTAGCCGACCAGCAGGAAGATCGCGGCGGCGGTGCCCGCGAGGACCGGGGCCAGCACGACGGTGACGGCCGCGACGCCGGGGCCCGTGGCCTCCGCGACCAGGCCGAGCGCGCCGCCTGGCGAGCCGGCGGGGTCGGTGGTGCTCTCTCCTTCCGTGAGCGGGCGGCCGGACGGCGGCCCGGCGCGCAGTTCCTCGCGGACGGCGACGTAGTGGTCGTACTCGGCCGCCGCCGCGGCGCTGATCAGCGCCACCGCGCCGAGCGCCATCGTGCGCAGTTGTTCGGGGTTCAGCCGCCGGCCCACTGCGGCGAGTTCAGGACGGTTCGGTGCGGTACGCAGCGCCTCATCGAGGACCCGCTCGAACTCGGGGCGGTCCTCGTTCAGCAAATGCGGAGCGCTGTTCATGTGCATCCCCCGATGCTCCGTAGGGCTTGGTGGCCCGCATGGTTACGAGCCGTCGGGCAGAAACGGAGGGGAGCCTGCTACGGATAAGCCGATGGTAGAGCGGTCACGGCGCGCGGTGACAGGGGGTTTGAGGAAATTGGCCACGGCGGCGGGCGAAACCCCGCACCCGCCGCACCGCCACTCAACCGTCAGTCACGCATGGGAAGTTGCTGGACCAGCAGTTTTCCGGCCATGGTCACGCCGCCGTCCATGGCGATCGCCAGTCCGTCCGCGTACACGTGCGGCATCTCCACGACCGGACGGCTGTCCTCACCGTCGTCGTCCTCGGCGCCGACCTCACCGAGCAGGTACGGGATCGGGCTGTGCCCGTGCACGACGCGCGAGCCGCCGTACGCCCCGAGCAGCTCCCGGACCGCGCCGGGACCCGACTCCTCGTCGCGGAACGCGAAGCGCTTGGTGAACTTGCGGAACAGATCCCAGCACTCGTCCGCGTCGTTGCGGGTCAGGGTCTCGCGGACCGTGTCGTTGACCGCCTCGATGGAGTCGCCGTAGTCGAGGTAGGCGGTCGTGTCGGAGTGCATCAGCAGGTGGTCGTCCTCGATCTCGATCGCGTCGAGCCGGGACATCCACTGCACGTGCACGTCCTGGAGGCGGTCCATGTCGGACTTCTGGCCTCCGTTGAGCAGCCAGGCCGCCTGGAAGGTGGCGGTGCCCGCGCCCGAGTTGACCGGGGTGTCGCCGAAACGCTTCGCGCCGAGCAACAGCAGCTCGTGGTTGCCCATCAGCGCCTTGCAGTACCCGCCGGCGGCGGCGGCCTCGGCGGACAGCCGCATCACGAGGTCGATCACGCCGATGCCGTCGGGGCCGCGGTCGGTGAAGTCGCCGAGGAACCACAGGCGTGCGGTGCCGGCGACCCAGGAGCCCTCCTCGTCGACGAGGCCCTTGTCGCGCAGCGCGGCCAGCAGCTCGTCGAGGTAGCCGTGCACGTCGCCGACGACGAACAGCGGGCCCTTGCCGCCGTCGCCCTGGGCGGGCGCGGGGGCCGGCTGCGGCACGGGGAGCTGGAGGGTGTCGCCTCGGTTGATGACCGGCAGGTCGCGCTCGGTGGGCGTGTAGCCGTCGGGGTACTCCTCGGCGCCCTCCGTGGAGGCGGTGAGGGGCGCGGGGGCGGAGGCTGGCGGCGGCGCGGGGTGCTGGGCCTCGGGGCCCGGCGCGGGCGCGAGCCCGGTCGCCTGGCCGTCGGCGGAGCCCTCGCGGGGGCCGGGGATCGGGTCGGGAACGGGGTCCGCAGGCACCATGTTCGCCGGTACGTCATGCACGTACGCGGGAACACGGAAGTCGCGCAGCGTCTCCGTGCGCGCTGCGGGTCCCTGACCGGCCCCCTGAGTCATCGACCCCTCCACCATTGCGCCGCCTGTGCACCGGATCGGACTGCCTGGTCGCAGCGGCCCGCGGTGTCGTGCGCCCATCATAGGAATGCGGCTCGCGCTGTGTGATGCACCAGGGGTGGTGAATCGGTGACGGGCGGCTGTTCCCCACGCTTTTCTCCCGAATTGGTGCGGACTTTTCCTCTCGGACGTGAGGGCGGCCGGCGGACGGGCGGGGCGCGTCCGCCGGCCGGGAGGCGGGCGTGGTGGTGGTCGGAAGGCGGGCGTGGTGGGTGTCGCTCGGGCCGTCAGCCCTTGCCCGGCGAGCGGGGCGGGCTGACGGTGGTGCGCGACGGGCGGCGCTGGGAGGACGTCCGCACGATCAGTTCCGTCGGTATCACCTGCTCGACCGGCTGGTCGGAGTCGACTCCCTCGATGGCGTCGATGAGGAGCTGGACCACCGCGGTGCCGATGCGCCGCGGTTTGAGCGAGAGGGTCGTGATGGGCGGCTCGGTGTTCGCGTACACGTTCGACTCGCTACAGCACACGAGCAGCAGGTCTTCCGGGACGCGCAGCCCGTAGCGGCGGGCCGCCGCGAGCAGATCCGTGCCGTTGGGGTCGAACAGGCCGTAGACGGCGTCGGGGCGGTCGGGCCGGGCGAGCAGACGGTCGGCGGCCACGGCGCCCGCGCACGGGTCGTGCGCGGGGTAGGACTCGTAGACCGGTTCCTGCCCGATCCGCTCGCACCAGCGCAGATACGCCGAGGTGGACAGGTGGGTGTAGGTGTCGGTGGTCGTGCCGGTCAGGAGCCCGATACGGCGGGCGCCGGCCTCGGCGAGATGGTCGAGGATGCCGAGCACGGCGGCCTCGTGGTCGTTGTCGACCCAGGCGGTCACGGGCAGGGTGCCCGCTGGACGTCCATCGGAGACGACGGGCAGGCCCTGGCGGACCAGCTCGCTGACGACCGGGTCGTGGTCGGAGGGGTCGATGACGACGGTCCCGTCGAGGGCGACGTTCGACCAGACGTCGTGACGGGAGGTGGCGGGCAGGATGACGAGTGCGTAGCCGCGGGCGAGCGCGGCGGAGGTGGCGGCCCTGGCCATCTCCGCGAAGTACGCGAATTCGGTAAAGGTGAAAGGTTCATCCCCGTACGTCGTCACGGTCAGGCCGATGAGGCCCGATTTTCCGGTGCGGAGCGTGCGGGCGGCCGCGGATGGGCGATAGCCCAGCCGGTCGGCGACCTCACGGACATGGCGTCGGGTGGCGTCGGGGAGCCGACCCTTGCCGTTGAGCGCATCGGACACGGTCGTGATGGAGACCCCGGCGGCGGCGGCAACGTCTCTGATGCCTGCCCGACCTGGCCGGGTGCCCCGGCGCGTAGTCTCCGCCCGGCTCACCTGATGCTTCCCTGCTGCTGTCATGGCGAGCCGATAGTAGGGCTCATGCGGCCGCATGGCGGGGTTGCATATGCACGCGTTGACAGGCACGTTTCTGCAAGGTGATTTGCTGTCAGAACCCTTGGAAAGCAAGGGAGTTGCTGGTCATGACGGTGGGACGTCATGCTTCGGCGTACGCGGACCTGCCAAGTCCGACAGGTTGCGAACAGGTCTCAACTCACCTGCAAGGGGGATGCGCGCCACGGCGCGGGCCACCGGCGCGCGGCCGCAGCAAAAGCGCTCCCCCTGCCCCGCGCGCCCCCCGGGCCCCGTACGTGGGCGCGCGTGCCGGTGCGGAGCCCGGTGAGGCCCGTGGCCCCCGGCCCATTGGGGCGGGCGCCGAATCCTCTTAAGGTGAGCAGTATTGGAACGGTGGCCATGAGGAGGACTGCGGTGAGCGAGACGAACCCCAAGCTGCGTGCCGAGCTGGAGGGGATTCCCACCTACAAGCCGGGCAAGCCGGCCGCCGCGGGAGGCCCGGCGGCGTACAAGCTGTCCTCCAACGAGAACCCGTATCCGCCGCTGCCCGGCGTGATGGAGCAGGCGGTCGCGGCGGCCGGGACGTTCAACCGCTACCCGGACATGGCCTGCACGGGCCTGATGAACGAGCTGGCGGACCGCTTCGGGGTGCCGCTGAGCCATCTGGCGACCGGCACCGGATCGGTCGGCGTCGCCCAGCAACTGCTCCAGGCGACCAGCGGCCCCGGCGACGAGGTGATCTACGCCTGGCGGTCCTTCGAGGCGTACCCGATCATCACGCAGGTCAGCGGAGCGACGAGCGTCAAGGTGCCGCTGACGGACGGCGAGGTGCACGACCTGGACGCGATGGCCGACGCCATCACGGACCGCACGCGCCTCATCTTCGTCTGCAACCCCAACAACCCCACGGGCACCGTCGTGCGCCGGGCCGAGCTGGAACGATTCCTCGACCGGGTCCCCTCCGACGTGCTGGTCGTGCTCGACGAGGCGTACCGCGAGTTCATCCGTGACCCCGAGGTCCCCGACGGCGTCGAGATCTACCGCGACCGGCCGAACGTGGCGGTGCTGCGGACCTTCTCCAAGGCGTACGGGCTCGCCGGGCTGCGGGTCGGCTTCGCCATCGCCCACGAGCCGGTGGCGGCGGCGCTGCGCAAGACGGCCGTGCCGTTCGGCGTGAGCCAGCTCGCGCAGGACGCGGCGGTCGCGTCGCTGCGCGCCGAGGACGAACTGCTCGGTCGGGTCGGCGCCCTGGTCAACGAGCGCACCCGCGTCGTCGAGGCGCTGCGCGGGCAGGGCTGGACGGTGCCCGAGACGCAGGCCAACTTCGTGTGGCTGCGGCTGGGGGAGCGGACGATGGACTTCGCGGCGGCGTGCGAGGCGGCCGGGGTCGTCGTGCGGCCGTTCGCCGGCGAGGGCATGCGGGCCACGATCGGCGAGACCGAGGCCAACGACATCTTCCTCCACGCGGCGGAGGCCTTCCGCAAGGAACTCTGACGGTACGAGGGCCTGCGGCGCGGGGCCTATGGCACGGGGGCCTGCGGTACGGGGCCTGCGGCGCGGGGGCGGGGAGTCCTGCCTCGTGCCCCGGGCCCCGCGCACTTGTCAGGCCAGTTCCACCCGGATCGGGTCGCCGGCGCGGACCGAGGCCAGCGTGCGCGGGTCCTGGTCCAGCGTGCCGAGCAGGTTGCAGGGGCTCGCCAGGCGGCATTCCGTGTCTCGGGAGATCGGCGTCGGGCCGAAGGGGAGGGCGAGCGCGTCGCCGTCCGTCCAGAAAGCGACCGTGCCGGGCTCGACGACCTGGCGGGCGCCGCCCTCGCGCGGGACGCGGACGCCGGTGTCGAAGTAGACCTCCTCGCCCCAGGTCTGCGCCGTCGCGGAGAGCGGGAGCACCGCGAGCAGGGCCCGGGCGGTCGGGGTGTCCTCGACCGCCGCCGTGGCGTGGCCGGCCGGCCAGACGAAGCGGATGCGGGTCCGTGACTGTTCGGGTGTCGGCTGCATGCGGCGCATTCAACAAGATGTTGAAGTTCCCCGGAACCCCCATTCCAGCACCCGGACCGGGCGGCTGTGGCGTTCCTCCCAGAAAGGGGACCCCCCTGCAGATGCCGACAACCAGTACGACATAATGCTTGTGAATGTGAACGCGTTCACAAGCGTGTCCCGGTTCCTCCCGGGATTTGTGGGATTAAAGGGGCAAACTGCCGCTGTGACCACGGCGATGTAAGGAGAGACGCAGTGGACCTGGCTCTGGCGCCGGAGACATTGGCGCGATGGCAGTTCGGCATCACGACCGTCTACCACTTCCTGTTCGTCCCTCTGACGATCTCGCTCTCGGCTCTCGTCGCCGGGTTGCAGACCGCCTGGGTGCGGACGGAGAAGGAGAAGTACCTCAGGGCGACCAAGTTCTGGGGAAAGCTCTTCCTGATCAATATCGCGATGGGTGTCGTCACCGGCATCGTGCAGGAGTTCCAGTTCGGCATGAACTGGTCGGACTACTCCCGCTTCGTCGGTGACATCTTCGGCGCCCCGCTGGCGTTCGAGGCACTGATCGCCTTCTTCTTCGAGTCCACCTTCATCGGGCTGTGGATCTTCGGCTGGGACAAGCTGCCGAAGAAGATCCATCTGGCCTGTATGTGGATGGTGTCCATCGGCACGATCCTGTCCGCGTACTTCATCCTGGCGGCCAACTCCTGGATGCAGCACCCGGTCGGCTACCGGATCAACAAGCAGGCCGGACGCGCCGAGCTGACCGACTTCTGGCACGTCCTGACCCAGAACACCGCGCTCACCCAGGCGTTCCACACGCTGACCGCGTCGTTTTTGACCGGTGGCGCGTTCATGGTCGGCATCGCGGCCTTCCACCTGGCCCGCAAGAAGCACATCGTCACGATGAAGACCTCGCTGCGGCTCGGCCTGGTCACCGTCGTCATCGCCGGCCTGCTCACCGCGATCAGCGGCGACCAGCTCGGCAAGGTGATGTTCAAGCAGCAGCCCATGAAGATGGCCGCCGCCGAGGCCCTGTGGGACGGCCAGAACTCCGCGCCGTTCTCCGTCTTCGCGTACGGCGACGTCAGCAAGGGTCACAACTCCGTCGAGCTGTCGATCCCCGGGATACTGTCCTTCCTCGCCGACGACAACTTCCACTCGTACGTCCCCGGCATCAACGACACCAACAAGGCCGAGCAGCAGAAGTACGGGCCCGGCGACTACCGCCCGATCATCCCCGTCACCTTCTGGGCGTTCCGCTGGATGATCGGCTTCGGGATGGCGTCCTTCGCGCTCGGCATCCTCGGACTGTGGCTCACCCGCAAGAAGTTCATGCTGCCCCAGCATCTGCGGGTGGGTGAGGACGAGGCACCGAACCTCGTCCTGTTCAAGAACAAGGCGCTCAGCCCGAAGTTCACCAAGCTGTACTGGATCGCGGCGCTGTGGACGCTCGGCTTCCCGCTGATCGCCAACTCCTGGGGCTGGATCTTCACCGAGATGGGCCGCCAGCCGTGGGTCGTCTACGGCGTCCTGCGCACCCGGGACGCGGTCTCCCCCGGTGTCTCGCAGGGCGAGGTCCTCACGTCGATGATCGTCTTCACCCTGCTCTACGCCGTGCTCGCCGTCATCGAGGTCAAGCTCCTCGTGAAGTACGTCAAGGCGGGCCCGCCCGAGCTGACCGAGGACGACCTCAACCCGCCCACCAAGATCGGCGGAGACCGGGACGCCGACAAGCAGATGGCCTTCTCGTACTGAGGCCCAGGGAGCGATCAAGTCATGGAACTTCACGACGTCTGGTTCGTGCTCATCGCGGTCCTGTGGATCGGCTACTTCTTCCTGGAGGGGTTCGACTTCGGGGTCGGCGTCCTCACGAAGCTGCTCGCCCGTGACCGCACGGAACGCCGGGTCCTGATCAACACGATCGGCCCGGTCTGGGACGGCAACGAGGTGTGGCTGCTGACGGCCGGCGGCGCGACCTTCGCCGCCTTCCCCGAGTGGTACGCCACGCTGTTCTCCGGGTTCTACCTGCCGCTGCTGATCATCCTGGTCTGCCTCATCGTGCGCGGTGTGGCCTTCGAGTACCGGGCGAAGCGGCCCGAGGACAAGTGGCAGACCAACTGGGAACACGCGATCTTCTGGACCTCGCTGATCCCGGCGCTGCTGTGGGGTGTGGCCTTCGGCAACATCGTGCGCGGCGTCAAGATCGACAAGAATTTCGAGTACGTCGGCAACTTCTGGGACCTGCTCAACCCGTACGCGATCCTGGGCGGCCTGGTCACCCTGACGCTGTTCACCTTCCACGGCACGGTCTTCACCGCGCTCAAGACGGTGGGCGACATCCGGATGCGGGCCCGCAAGCTCGCGCTCGGGCTGGGTCTGGTGACCGCCGTGCTGGCGCTCGGGTTCCTGATCTGGACGCAGGCCGACAAGGGCGACACCAGTTCGCTCGTGGCGATGATCGTGGCCGTGGTCGCGCTCCTCGGGGCGCTCGCCACCATCAAGGCCGGGCGCGAGGGATGGTCGTTCGCGCTGTCCGGCGTGACCATCGCGGCGGCCGTCGCCATGCTCTTCCTGACGCTCTTCCCGAACGTCATGCCGTCCTCGCTCAACCCGGCGTGGAACCTCACCGTGTCCAACGCCTCGTCGAGCCCGTACACCTTGAAGATCATGACGTGGTGCGCGGGGATCGCTACGCCGATCGTCCTGCTCTACCAGTCGTGGACCTACTGGGTGTTCCGCAAGCGCATCGGCACGCACCACATCGCCGACGCCGCCCACTGAGTCCGCCTCCGCCCACGGGCGTGTTTCACGTGAAACACGCCCGGTGAGTCCCGCCCCGTCTACGTGAGGGTGTGTTTCACGTGAAACCGATCGACCCGCGACTGCTCCGTCACGCCCGGGCCACCCGCGTCTTCCTGATCGCGGTGGTCGTCCTCGGCGCCGTCGGGGCGGGGCTGGTCATCGCGCAGGCGATGCTCATCGCCGAGATCGTGGTGGGAGCCTTCCAGCACGGCCTCGACGTGGCCGACCTGCGGCGCCCGCTGGTGCTGCTCGCCCTGGTCGCGGGCGGGCGGGCGCTCGTCGCGTGGCTGACCGAACTGGCGGCGCACCGGGCCAGCGCCGCCGTCAAGGCCCAACTGCGCGGACGGCTCCTGGAGCGGGCCGCGCAGCTCGGGCCGGGCTGGCTCAGCGGGCAGCGCACCGGTTCGCTGGTGGCGCTGGCGACGCGCGGGGTGGACGCGCTGGACGACTACTTCTCGCGCTATCTGCCGCAGTTGGGGCTCGCGGTGGTGGTCCCGGTGGCGGTGCTGGCCCGCGTCGTCACTGAGGACTGGGTGTCGGCGGCGATCATCGTCGGCACGCTGCCCCTCATCCCCGTCTTCATGATCCTCATCGGCTGGGCCACCCAGTCGCAGATGGACCGGCAGTGGCGGCTGCTGTCCCGGCTGTCCGGGCACTTCCTGGACGTCGTCGCGGGTCTGCCCACGCTCAAGGTGTTCGGCCGGGCCAAGGCGCAGGCCGAGTCCATCCGCAAGATCACCGGTGAGTACCGCAGGGCCACCATGCGCACCCTGCGGATCGCCTTCCTCTCCTCGTTCGCGCTTGAGCTGCTGGCCACGCTCTCCGTCGCGCTGGTCGCCGTCACCATCGGCATGCGGCTCGTGCACGGCGAGATGGACCTCTACGTGGGTCTCGTCATCCTCGTCCTCGCGCCCGAGGCGTATCTGCCGCTGCGCCAGGTCGGCGCCCAGTACCACGCGGCCGCCGAGGGGCTGGCCGCCGCCGAGGAGATCTTCGAGGTCCTGGAGACGCCGCTGCCCGCCTCCGGCACCGGCGAGGTCCCGGCCGGCGGCGGCATCGCCTTCGACGGCGTCACCGTCCGCTACGAGGGCCGCACCGAGGACGCCGTCCACGACGTCACCTTCGACGTGGCCGAGGGTGAGACCGTCGCGCTGGTCGGGCCGAGCGGCGCCGGCAAGTCGACGCTCCTGAGCGCCCTGCTCGGCTTCACGGCCCCCAGCGCCGGGCGGGTCCTCGTCGGCGGCGCCGACCTCGCGGAGCTGTCCCGTCCGCAGTGGCACGCGCGCGTGGCGTGGGTCCCGCAGCGCCCGCAGTTGTACGCCGGGTCGATCGCGGACAACGTCCGGCTCGCCCGGCCCGACGCGCACGACACCGCCGTACGGGAGGCGCTGGGCGAGGCCGGTGCCCTGGAGTTCGTCGACGCGCTGCCCGACGGCGTCCACACCCGGCTCGGTGAGGACGGCGCCGGGCTCTCGGCGGGGCAGCGGCAGCGGCTCGCGCTGGCCCGCGCGTTCCTCGCCGACCGGCCCGTCGTCCTGCTCGACGAGCCGACCGCCGCGCTCGACGGCGAGACCGAGGCGGGCATCGTCGAGGCCGTGCGGCGGCTCGCCGTGGGCCGGACCGTGCTGCTCGTCGTGCACCGCCCGGCCCTGCTGGCCGTCGCCGACCGTGTCGTACGCCTCAGCTCCGCCGCCACCGCCGACACCGCCCGCCCGGCCGTCTCCCCCGCCTCGGGCGCCCTGTCGAACGGCGACGCCGCGCCCGCGCCGACCCCGGCCGAGGCCGTCGAGGAGGCCGCCGCCGGCGCCGCGCCCGAACCCCGGCACCGGGGCTCCGCGCTCGCGCGTCTGCGGGCCGCTGCCCGGCCGCGCCGCTCGCGGCTCGCGCTGGCGCTGCTGCTCGGCGCGCTGGCTCTCGGCAGTGCCGTCGGCCTGATGGCCACCTCCGGCTGGCTGATCTCGCGCGCCTCGCAGCAGCCGCCCGTGCTCTACCTGATGGTCGCGGTGACGGCCACGCGCGCGTTCGGCATCGGCCGGGCCTGCTTCCGGTACGCCGAGCGGCTCGTCTCGCACGACGCCGTGCTGCGGATGCTGGCCGACACCCGGGTCGCCGTCTACCGGCGCCTGGAGCGGCTCGCGCCCGCCGGACTGCGGACGACGCGCCGAGGCGACCTGCTGTCCCGGCTCGTCGCGGACGTGGACGCTCTCCAGGACTACTGGCTGCGCTGGCTGCTGCCCGCCTCCGTCGCGGCACTGGTCGGCGCGGGGTCCGTGGCGTTCACCGCGTGGCTGCTGCCCGCCGCTGGTGCCGTGCTCGCCGCCGGGCTGCTGCTCGCCGGGGTCGGCGTGCCGCTGCTGTCCGGCGCCGTCGCCCGCCGCGCCGAACGCCGCCTCGCGCCCGCGCGCGGAGTGCTCGCCACGCGGGTCGCGGAACTGCTCACCGGCACCGCCGAACTGACCGTCGCCGGCGCCCTGCCGCGCCGCACGCGGCAGGCACGGGACGCCGACACGACACTGACCCGGATCGCCTCGCGGGCGGCCACCGCGACCGCGCTCGGCGACGGGCTCAGCGCCCTGATCACCGGTCTGACCGTGGCGGGGGCGGCGCTCGTCGGCGTCGAGGGCGTACGCTCCGGGCAGCTCGACGGGGTCACCCTCGCCGTCGTCGTGCTGACTCCGCTCGCCGCGTTCGAGGCCGTCCTCGGGCTGCCGCTGGCCGTCCAGTACCGCCAGCGCGTCCGCAAGAGCGCCGAGCGCGTCCACGACGTACTCGACGCCCCCGACCCCGTACGCGAGCCGGAGCGGCCCGCGCGGGCGCCCGAGGAGCCGTTCCCGCTGGAGCTGCGCGGGCTCACCGCCCGCTACGAGGGCCAGGCGCGGGACGCGCTCGCGGGCGTGGACCTCACGCTGGAGCGCGGGCGCAGGATCGCCGTCGTCGGGCCGTCCGGCTCGGGCAAGACGACGCTCGCGCAGGTGCTGCTGCGGTTCCTCGACGCGAACGCCGGCACCTACACGCTGGCTGGAACCGAGGCGAACACCCTCGACGGCGACGCCGTACGCCGCCTGGTCGGGCTCTGCGCTCAGGACGCGCACCTCTTCGACAGCACCGTGCGGGAGAATCTGCTGCTCGCCAAGAAGGACGCCGACGAGGCCGAACTGCGGGCGGTCCTGGCCCGCGTACGGCTCCTGGAGTGGGCGGACGCGCTGCCCGACGGGCTCGACACGCTCGTCGGCGAACACGCGGCAAGGCTGTCCGGCGGGCAGCGGCAGCGGCTCGCGCTGGCCCGCGCGCTCCTCGCCGACTTCCCCGTCCTCGTCCTGGACGAGCCCGCCGAACACCTCGACCTGGAGACGGCGGACGCGCTGACGGCGGACCTGCTCGACGTGACGCGCGGGCGCACCACCGTCCTCATCACGCACCGGCTCGCCGGTCTCGACGCCGTCGACGAGGTCCTCGTCCTCGACGAGGGCCGCGTGGCGCAGCGCGGGCCGTACGCGGAGCTGGCCGCCGTGGACGGGCCGCTGCGCGCGCTGCGGGAGCGCGAGGAGGCGGCAGGGCGGGGCGTCGCGGCCGTGCCCGTGGGCGCCGGGGCCGCGATGACGGCCGGGGCGGGGGCGTGAGGATGTCCGGTGCTGCTCTGCGGCGGGGGCTGGGGGTGTGCGGTGCTCCAGGGCGGGGGCGTGGGCTGCCCGCTGCTCGGCGGCGGGGCGTGGGGGTGCCCGCTGTCGGGGCGGCCGCCGGGTCTCGTCGTACTTGTCGACTTTCGCCGCTAAATCGGACTAATTAGGCTCAAAGACATGCCAGCTCCCTCGGACCACCGCCCCGCCTCCTCGCCGGAGTCCTCGACGCCCTCGACGTCCCCGCAGGCCCCGGCGTCCGCCGCGCCGTCCACGGACCCCGTGGAGGCGGCGACCCAGGCCACCCGCAGCCTTCAGGGGCTGTCCACGGAGCTGACCGCGCGGGTGCCGCAGCTCCTGGAGGCGATGCGGTCCGTCGGCACCGGTCTGGAGCTGCACTCCACGCTCGACCGCATCTGCGAGACGGCCGCCGAACTGGCCGACGCCAAGTACGCGGCCATCGGTGTCGTCTCGGAGGATCGCGACGGGCTCTCCGACTTCGTCTACTACGGCATCGACGACGTCACCGCCCGCCGTATCGGCCACCTGCCCGACGGCCACCGTGGACTGCTCGGCGCGCTCATCCACGACCCCGAGCCGATGCGCCTCGCCAACCTCGCCGACGACCCGCGCTCTTGCGGCTTCCCGGCGCACCACCCGCCGATGCGGACCTTCCTCGGCGTCCCGATCCGCGTCCAGGGCGAGATCTTCGGCAATCTCTACCTGACGGAGAAGAACGGCGGCGGGGAGTTCAACGACTACGACCTCAACATGGTCCGCGTCCTCGCCACCGAGGCCGGCATCGCCATCGGCAACGCGCGGCTGTACGAGGCGGCCAAGCAGCGCGAGCGCTGGATCGACGGTTCCGTGGCCGTGACCACCGCCCTGCTGTCCGGCGGGGACGCCGAGGACGCCCTCCAGGTCGTCGCCGAACAGGCCCGCCAGCTCTCGGAGTCGTCGGCCGGCATAGTGCTGCTGCCCGCCGACGACGGCGGCATGGAGATCGTCGCCGTCGCCTCCGAGAAGCCCCTGCCCGCGCTCGGTGTGATCGTGCCGCCGGAGAGCGAGATCGTCTCCGAACTCCTCGGCGGTGACGCGGTCTTCGTCGACGACGCGGCCTCCGACCCGCGCATGATGACGGACCTGGCGAGCGACTACGGGCCCGTCATGCTGCTGCCGTTGCAGAGCGACGGACGGGTGCTCGGCACGCTCGTGACGCCACGCGCGCGTGGCGCGCGCCCGTTCAGCGAGGCGGAGCGCACGCTCGCCGCCCAGTTCGCCTCGCAGGCCGCGCTCGCGCTGATGATGGCCGAGGCGCAGCGCGACCGGGAACGGCTCGCCGTCTTCGAGGACCGCGACCGCATCGCCCGCGACCTGCACGATCTCGTCATCCAGCGGCTGTTCGCCACGGGCATGATGCTGGAGAGCGCCCAGCGCCGGTCGGTGGTGCCCGAGGTGCAGGCCGGCATCGGCAAGTCCGTCGACGAGCTGGATGTCACCATCCAGGAGATCCGCACGGCGATCTTCGCCCTCCAGCAGGGGCCGGCCGAGGCGCCATCGGGGCTGCGCACACGCGTGCTGCGCGAGATCAACATGGCCGCCGTCCCGCTCGGCTTCAAGCCCTCGCACCGCTTCCTCGGCCCGGTCGACACGGTCGTCGGCGAACTCACCGGCAAGAACCTCATCGCCGCGCTGCGCGAGGCCCTCTCCAACGCGTTCCGGCATGCCGAGGCGACCAGGATCGAGGTCGTCGTGGACGCGACCGTGCTGCTGCCCGACGGGCGCCAGGGCGTACGCCTGTCGGTCGCGGACGACGGCGTCGGCATCCCCGAGGGCGGCCGGCGCAGCGGCCTGAAGAACCTCAAGCGCCGCGCGGAGTCCCTGGGCGGCGACAGTTGGTACGGCGCGGGCCTCGGCGAGGACGGGGGCGGCACGACGGTGGTGTGGCAGGCGCCTTACTAGGTGCTGCGGCCTGCTGGGCGGGCGTGTGGGGTGGGTCGGCTCCGGGGGAGGCCCTGGACCGCCTGAGTCCGTCCCCGGGGGCGCCGTCCCCGGAACCGTCCGCGCCCGCGAACCGCCCGTCCCCGGAACGGCCGTACGTCCCTGCGCCGTGCGGGGCACGTGTTCCCCCGGGCGCACGAGTCCGGCAGGAGGGCACGGCCCGGGCCGGGCAAGCATGCCAGTCATGCGTCCACGCCCCCGCCGGGCCCCGGCGACCCACGGCCTTCGCGCCCCGCGCGGCTGCCTCCTCGTCGCCGTACTGCTGTGCGCGCTGGCCGCCCCCGCCGGACCGCCCGCCGCCGCGAACCCGGCCGCCGACGCGCCCGCGCGCACGTACATCGCGCGCGCCGACGCCGCTGAGGCGGCGGAGGACAACGGAGCGGAGGAAAAGGCGGCGGAGGAGAAGGCGGCGGAGCCGAGCGCCGAGGTGGCCCGGCTGTACGAGGAGGCGTCGGCGGCGACCCAGCGCTACGAGGCGGGCCGCAGGGCCGCCACCGCGCAGCGCGCGACCGCCCTGCGGATGCGGCGCCTGCTCGACCGCGAGCGCCGCGCGAGCCTCGCCCTGCACAACGACCTCGGCCGGATCGCCCGCGCCCAGTACCGCAGCGGCGGCGACCTCCCCTTCACCGCGCAGATGCTGCTCGCCGCGGACCCGGAGGAGATGATGCACGGTCAGCGGGCCGTGTGGCAGGCGGACCTGGCGCTGAACAACGCCGTCGACAAGAGCCGCCGCGCCGAGGCGAGGCTCGCCGTCGGGCAGAGCAGGGCGCGGGCCGCATGGCGCTCCCTGGAGTCACGCACGGCGTCCCTGGCGGCCCTGAAGGCGGGCATCCAGAGCAAGCTGGAACGCGCGCAGGGCACCCTCCAGGGCCAGGCGGACCGCTCGGTCGCCGCGGGCCGCTGCCGAGGAGCGGTACGGCTGCGCCAGCCGAAATATCGCCCTACGCGCGCGTGGGTGCCGCCCGTCGAGCACTACACCCTGTCCGCCGGCTTCGACAGCGCCGGGGCGCACTGGGCCCACCGGCACACCGGGCAGGACTTCGCGGTCGGCATCGGCACCCCCGTACGGGCGGCCGGCGCTGGGCGCGTGGCGAGCGTGTCGTGCGGCGGCGCGTTCGGCATCGAGGTCCTGGTCCGGCACCCGGGCGGCTACTACACGCAGTACGCGCATCTGGCGGCCGCGGCCGTCGACCAGGGGGAGAAGGTCCGCACCGGGCAGTGGGTCGGCCAGTCCGGCACCACCGGCAACTCCACGGGCCCGCACCTCCACTTCGAGGTGCGGCTGACGCCGTATCTGGGCTCGGGGGTCGACCCGGTCCGGTGGTTCGCGGAGCGCGGGGTGCGGCTCTGAGCGCCGGCACGCGCGCGTAGTGGCACGTACGCCTGCACGCGCGCGCGTAGTGGCGCGTACGCCCTGCACGCGCGCGTAGGGACACGTACGGCCATCCACGCGCGCGTAGTGACACGTACGGTCCCTGCACGCGCGCCCGACTCTCGGAAGTGACGTTTCCGCAGGGCTGGAAATACGGCGGGGTCTACCGGGCGGCGAGGATCCGCTCGATGACGGCGGCGACGCCGTCCTCCTCGTTCGTCGCGGTCACCCCGGTCGCGGCGGCGAGGACGTCCGGGTGCGCGTTGCCCATCGCGTACGACGTGCCCGCCCAGGTCAGCATCTCCAGGTCGTTCGGCATGTCCCCGAAGGCGACGACCTCGGCGGCCGAGATGCCGCGCTGGCGGCAGGCGATCTCCAGGGTGCTCGCCTTGGACACGCCCCGGCCGCTGATCTCCAGCAGAGCGCTCGGGCTGGAGCGCGTGATCGCCGCCCGCCGGCCGACCGCAGCGCGGGCCAGCGTCAGGAACGCGTCGGGGGCCAGTTCCGGGTGGTACGCCAGCAGCTTGAGCACGGGCTGCTCACCGACGTCCGCGCCGTCCGGGTGCTCGGCGAGCAGCTTCTCGGCGGGGGCGACGCTCTCGCCCGGGTCGAGGTGCAGCGGCGGGTACGACGGCTCGTGGTGCAGCCCGCCGGTCCGCTCGACGGCGAACGCCGTGCCGGGCGCCGCCTCGCGCAGCACCCGTACGACCTCCAGCGCGTCCGGTACGGGCAGCTCGCGCACCGTGACGAACCGGTACCGGCCCGGGCCCTCGTGGAGATCGACGACGGCCGCGCCGTTACCGCAGATGGCCAGGCCATGGCCGTGCACATGGGCGCTGACCACATCCATCCAGCGCGCCGGCCTGCCGGTCACGAAGAACACCTCAAGACCCGCTTCCTCAGCGGCGGCGAGCGCGGCGACCGTACGTGGAGAAACGGTTTTGTCGTCGTGCAGCAGAGTGCCGTCGAGATCCGTGGCGATCAGCCGAGGCGCGCTGGGGGCCGCGGTGCGGGGCCCGGGAGTCGATGAGGTCACCGCCCCATGGTCGCGCATATGCGTGCACGGGCGTGCGGCGGGTCGCGCAGATGAGTGCGGTTCTGTCGCAGGCGACCCGCCTGTCCCGGGCGTGGAGGAACGGTTTTCAGCCGAGTTGTGCGAGGGCCTCCGTGGCGATCGACTCGAAGACCTTCTGGTCGGCCGCGAAGTCGGTCCCGGGGATCGGCCAGTGCAGCACCAGCTCAGTGAAGCCCAGCTCGTGGTGGGTGCCGGCGAAGTCCACGAACGCGTCCACGGACTCCAGCGGGCGGCCCCGGTCCGGCGTGAACCCGGTCAGCAGCACCTTGTCCATGGCGTCCGCGTCCCGGCCGATCTCCGCACACGCGGCGGACAGCTTCTCGATCTGCCCGCGAATGGCTTGAACCGACTGCTCGGGCGTCCCCGCCGCGAACAGCTTCGGGTCGCCCGTCGTCACCCACGCCTGCCCGTGCCGCGCCGCGAGCCGCAGCCCGCGCGGGCCCGTCGCGGCCACCGCGAACGGCAGCCGGGGGCGCTGCACACAGCCCGGGATGTTCTGCGCTGCGCCCGCGGAGTAGAAGGTGCCGTCGTACGAGACGCCCTCCTTGCCGTCCTCGGTCAGCAGCCGGTCCAGCAGCGGCACGAACTCCGCGAACCGGTCCGCCCGCTCCCGCGGCGTCCACGGCTCCTGCCCGCTCGCGGCGAGCGCGGTCGCGTCGAAACCGGTGCCACCGGCGCCGATGCCCAGGGTGATCCGGCCGCCGGAGATGTCGTCGAGCGAGATCAGCTCCTTGGCGAGCGTGACCGGGTGCCGGAAATTCGGCGAGGTCACAAGCGTGCCCAGGCGCAGCCGCTCGGTCGCGCAGGCGGCGGCGGTCAGCGTCGGCACGGCGCCGAACCACGGCCCGTCCCGGAACGGCACCCGCCACGACAGATGGTCGTACGTGTACGCGGTGTGGAAACCGAGCTGCTCGGCGCGCACCCACGCGTCACGGGCGCCCTCGTGCCAGCGGCGGTAGGGCAGGATCACGGTGCTCAGGCGGAGCGGGGGGCGGTGCGCGGTGCGGTGCGGGGCGGTGTCACTCATGCAGGCGAGCGTATGCGCCCGGGGCACGTGGCGCCCGTGGGCCCGCGCCGCCTGCGGGTATGTGCCGCCTGTGGGTATGTGCCGCAGCCGGTGCCCTGGCCGGCAGATCAGCGCAGGTGGCTCGTCATCCATGGGGTGAGCGACATGATCGGCAGGTACTCCTTGTACGTACGGTCGCCGGGCAGCGGCACGACGAGCCGGTACCCGGGCGGGAACCGCTTCGTCCGCACGTGCGCGAGCCCCTCGTAGCAGGAGCGCAGGAAGGCGGGCACCTCCTCGCGCGGCACGTCGTCGAAGGCGATGCCCTCGACTGTGATCTGCGCATCGTCCTCCGGGTACAGCCGTACGTCGATCCGCGGCGAGCCGCCCAGCTCGATGTACGCCTCGTGCGGCAGCGAACCGTCCCCGTCGGTCGTCACGCCGACGCCCGCGGCGGAGCGGCGCGAGGTCTGGTCGGCGCCGATGTCGTGGGTCACCTCGACGGCGAGCGAGAACTCCCGGGCGAGGGCGCGTACAGCCTCGACGGCGGCTTCCGTGGTGGGCAGATGCGGGTGGTCCATGCCGCCGATCCTGCCCGAGCGGCCCGGGGTGCGGCCAGCGTGGTCCGCCGGTACGTTCGACTGGGCAGGTGAAGTCACTCGCCGTGCACCTGGATTTCCGCCGGGCTTCCGTCGCTGATGTCGACTCGCATGTTTGATCCACAGCCAAGTGCAGTTATCCACAGGCTAATTGGCGATTCTGTGGACAACTGCGCTGCGATAAAGGGCTTTTGATCAACTTAGTTATGCTGTGGGCGATTTGACGCCAATGCATCCAATGTCCTTGCCTGCACCTCCCGTTCGGCGGCGACAGCGACAAACTCCGCGACGTTCTCCTCCCCAACAAGCCTGCGCACAGCCCGAATCGTCTCGGCCGGAAGCCGCACCGACTGCGGCGCGTCGGCTGACCGCACCGTCGGCCCCTCCGCGAGATGCCGGTGCAGGTGCTGCGTGGCGAACCTCCGCATAGCCCGAGCCAGTTCGGCATCGACCGACTGCTGCGCCAGCGGTCTCAGTCGCCGTACGAGCGCTGCCGCCTCGGCGGCTTCCGCGTCGGTCGGCGGCTGCGGACCCAAATAGCGCGCGAACACATGCTCGGTCGTGAACTCCAGGAAACGGGCGGCGATATGCTCGATCTGTCCCCTCAACTCCCGCAAATGGTCCGAGATCGCCGCCAGCGGGACCCCTGCCGCGTGCAACTCCGCTGCCACCGCCAGCTCTTGAGGGCTCGGCACCAGGAACTCGTCGTCCCTGCCCGGCACCCGCTCCAGCACCCCCAGTTCGATCGCGTCCCGTACGGCGGCCTCCGCCGCGGTCAGTCCCTCCGACAGCTCCTCCGCCGACCCCCCTTGCGAACTCGGCGTGCTCTGCCCGTCGTTCGCCGCCGCCGGGCCGACGCCGAACGTCTCGTCCAGCTCCGCGCGCGTGATCCGCCCCGCCCGCTCGTCCGTCCACGGCCCGTCCACCTCGGCGACCAGACCGAGCACCCCGCCGAGACCCCGGCCAGCGTCCCACGCCTCCAGCAACTCCTTGATGGAGGCCAGTGTGTAACCGCGGTCCAGGAGGTCCGCGATCTGCCGCAACCTGGCCAGATGCGTGTCGGTGTATACATTGGCCCGGCCGCGTCGCTCGGGCCGGGGCAACAGCCCGCGGTCCTGATAGGCGCGGATCGTGCGCACCGTGGCGCCACTGTGATGCGCCAGGTCCTCGATGCGGTACTCCGCGACCTCGGCCGACTGCTCCGTCACACCTCACGCCCCTCGGTCGTACGTCCCCGCTGCCCGGCCCACGTCCGTTATCCGCCCGCGCCCGTCACCGGCCCACGTCCGTTATCCCCCGCGCCCGTCACTGGCCCGGCCCCTCCTGCGAGGGATCGTACGGCCGGCGCCGGGCCCGGGGCGCCGCTCACACCGGCGGCTGGAGCCGGGCGACGGCCCGCAACGCGCGCGGCGTGAAGCGGGACATGAAGTGGGCGCCGCGCGCCTCGGGCGTGACCGGGACGACCGCCTTGTCGCGCGCCACGGCGTCCAGGATCGCGTCGGCGACCTTCTCCGGCGGGTAGTTGCGCAGGCCGTACAGGCGCGAGGACTTCTTCTGGCGGCGCTTCTCCTCCTCCGCGTCGGCGCCGGCGAAACGGGCCGTGGCCGTGATGTTGGTGTTGACGAGGCCGGGGCATATCGCGGAGACGCCGATGCCCTGACCCGCCAGCTCCGCGCGCAGACACTCGCTGAGCATGAGGACGGCCGCCTTGGACGTGGAGTACGCGGGGAGCACCTTGGAGGGCTGGAACGCGGCAGCCGACGCCGTGTTGACGATGTGCCCGCCCTGGCCGCGCTCCGCCATCTGCCGCCCGAACAGCCGGCAGCCGTGGATGACGCCCCACAGATTGACGTCCAGGACCTTCTTCCAGTCCTGGGTGGAGGTGTCGAAGAACGAGCCCGACAGGCCGATGCCCGCGTTGTTCACGAGGACGTCCACCACGCCGTACTCCCTCGCCACCTTCTCGGCGAGCTTCTCCATGGCCTGCTCGTCGGCCACGTCCACGACCTCGTCCCAGGCGTCGGCCGCTCCGAGCAGCCGGGCCATCTCGGCGGTGCGCGCGGCGCTCTCCGCGTCCCGGTCCACCGCGATCACCCGCGCGCCGGCCTCCGCGAACGCGAACGCCGTGGCCCGGCCGATCCCGCTGCCCGCCCCCGTCACCAGGACGAGCCGCCCGCCGAAGCGCTCCGCGTACTTGCCGTCGGGCGCCTGCTTACGGGGAGCCCCGGCGGCCCGCTCCTCCTGCGCGGTGACGAACTCGCCGATCCACGCGGTGAGCTGGTCGGGCCGGGTACGGGGTATCCAGTGTTTGGCCGGCAGCGAGCGGCGCGTCAGATCCGGCGCCCACCGCTCCAGGTCGTCGTAGAGCTGGGGCGACAGGAAGGCGTCGCCGAGCGGCGTGATGAGCTGCACGGGCGCGTGCGCGTACGCGTCCTCGCGGGGACGGGACAGGCGGGCGCGCACATTGTCCCGGTAGAGCCAGGCGCCGTGCGCGGCGTCCGTGGGCAGCGACGGCGTCGGGTAGTCGCCGGCCGGGACACGCTCCACGCGCTCCAGGATGCCGGGCCAGCGCTTGCCGAGCGGGCCGCGCCAGGCCAGTTCCGGCAGCACGGGCGTGTGCAGCATGTACACGTACCAGGACTTGGCGCCCTGGCCGAGGAGCTGGCCCACCTTGCGGGGCGTGGGCCGCTTCATGCGGCGCTTGATCCAGTGCCCGAAGTGGTCGAGGGAGGGGCCGGACATCGAGGTGAACGACGCGACGCGTCCCTCGGTGCGGGGGACGGTGACGAACTCCCACGCCTGCACCGAACCCCAGTCGTGGCCCACGAGATGGACCGGCGCGTCCGGGCTGACCTCGTCGACGACGGCGAGGAAGTCGTCGGTCAGCTTCTCCAGCGTGAAGCCGCCGCGCAGGGGTGTCGGCGCGGTGGAACGGCCCATGCCGCGCACGTCGTAGAGCACGACGTGGAAGCGGTCGGCGAGGCGCGTGGCCACCTCCGACCACACCTCCTTGGAGTCCGGGTAGCCGTGCACGAGGACGACCGTGGGCCGCGCCGCGTCGCCCAGCTCGACCACGCACAGCTCGATCCCGCCTGTGCGCACCCGGCGCTCGCGCGCTCCGTGCAGCGTCGTCAGGTCCGTCATCAGATGTCCTCCGCCCAGCGCCGCACATGCGGCAGATCGTCGTCCAGCCAGAAGGCGCTCTGCTCGGGGTCCTTGGAGTCGGTGACGACGAGGATCTCCTCGAACTTGGCGCCGGTGCCGCGGAATCCCAGGTGCGGCTCGACCGCCCACAGGCCGGGTCTGGGCGGGTGGTCGGAGAAGCGGTACGGCGACCAGAGCGGCGACCAGCCGTCCCGGTGACCATGCAGCGCGTCGCTCGCCAGGCCCTTGAGGGACTGGAGTCCGAAACCGAACAGCGTGGGGTTCACCCGGCGCTCGCGGACGCGGTCGATCTTGTGCGCGATGACGCCGAAGGGGTACGCCCGATGCCGGTTCGCATATCCCTGGCGGACCATCAGGCGGTCCACGTCCTCGTATATCTCCCGCAGTGTGCGGCGTTCGCGGACCTCGCGCAGGATCAGCTCGCGGTGCGCGCCCAGGTCCGACAGGAGCTTGTCGTGCAGGGGATCGAGGCCGAGGCAGCCCGAGTAGCCGATGTCGGCCGTGAAGCCGTTGTGCACGGGGGCCATGTCGAGGATGAAGGGCATGCCCGCCTCGAGCCGGCGGTTCGTGGGGAAGAACTGCAAGGGCACACGGAAGTTCACGAAGGCCGTGCGGTCCCCGAACCAGGCGAACGGCAGATGGAACCAGTCCCGCACCCCCCGCTCGCGCAGCCACTCCCGCTGCATCCGCGCGGCCTCGCGCTCGGTGACGCCGGGCTTGAGCTGGGCAGCGACCGCCTCGGCGCAGGCGTACGCGAGCCTTTGGACTTCCCGGAATCCCCGCAGCTCCGCGGAGAGTTCCCCTACTGCTGCAGAGGTCATGCCACCGTCCGTCCGTGTCCCGGCCGCCCGTGACCGGGCGGTCGCCGTACGCGCTCGTAACTTGACACTGATGAATGTGACAATGCCTGGCGGCGGCGTCAAGGGGTCGGCGGAAGACTGTGGAAAACCCTGCGGTTGTGCACAACGCCGCCACCCTTACGCGCCGACCCCGAGGCCCGATGCGATACCCGGGTACGACCCCTAGGGCCTTGTAATACTCAGGTCTTACACGAGGTCGACCCCAGGGTCTGACGACTGGTGTGGCGTGCGCCACTACCTTCGAATCGTGACTGTGATCGCAACCGAAAGCCTGAGCAAGCGGTTCCCCCGGGTGACCGCTCTTGACCGGCTGACCATGGACATCGAGCCCGGGGTGACCGGACTCGTCGGAGCCAATGGAGCCGGCAAGTCCACCATGATCAAGATCCTGCTGGGTCTGTCCCCCGCCTCGGAGGGCCGTGCCGAAGTGCTCGGGCTCGACGTTGCGACCAAGGGCGCCGAGATCCGCGAGCGCGTCGGGTACATGCCCGAGCATGACTGCCTGCCACCCGACGTCTCGGCCACCGAGTTCGTCGTCCACATGGCACGCATGTCGGGCCTGCCGCCCACCGCGGCCCGCGAGCGCACCGCGGACACCCTGCGCCACGTCGGTCTGTACGAGGAGCGCTACCGCCCCATCGGCGGCTACTCGACGGGCATGAAGCAGCGCGTGAAGCTCGCCCAGGCCCTCGTCCACGACCCCCAACTGGTCTTCCTGGACGAGCCGACGAACGGCCTGGACCCCTCGGGCCGCGACGACATGCTCGATCTGATCCGCCGCGTCCACTCCGACTTCGGCATCTCCGTCCTCGTCACCTCCCACCTGCTCGGCGAGCTGGAGCGCACCTGCGACCACGTCGTCGTCATCGACGGCGGCAAGCTGCTGCGCGCCAGCTCCACCAAGGACTTCACCCAGTCCACCGCCACCCTCGCCATCGAGGTCACCGACAGCGACACGCACCCCGACGGCACCCGGGCCCTGCGCGACGCCCTCGCCCTGCGCGGCATCGAGACCGGCACCGGCGGCGAACTGCCCGGCGCGGGCCACACCCTCCTCGTCACCGCCCAGGGCGAGGAGACGTACGACATCGTGCGCGACACCGTCGCCGACCTCGGCCTCGGCCTGGTCCGTATGGAGCAGCGCCGGCACCACATCGCCGAGGTTTTCCGCCCGGCGGAGACCCGGCCGGAGCAGCTCACCTCCGCGGCGGCACAGCAGACGGGAGCCCGCTCCGATGACCACTGACCCCACGACTACCGGCCCGACGACCGCAGGACAGAGCCTGGCGGACCGCGCGTCCACCCAGATCCACAACATCGGCTACCGCCACTACGACGGCCAGCGCCTCGGCCGGGCCTACGCACGCCGCTCGCTGTACTCGCAGAGCCTGCGCGGCGCGTACGGCCTCGGGCGCTCGGTGAAGTCGAAGGTGCTCCCGATGCTCCTCTTCGTCGTGATGTGCCTGCCCGCGCTGATCATGGTCGCGGTCGCCGTCGCCACGAAGGCCAAGGACCTCCCCGTCGACTACACGCGCTACGCGATCCTCCTCCAGGCCGTCATCGGCCTCTACGTCGCCTCCCAGGCACCCCAGGCGGTCTCGCGCGACCTGCGCTTCAAGACCGTCCCCCTGTACTTCTCCCGCCCCATCGAGCGCGTCGACTACGTCGTGGCGAAGTACGCCGCGCTGGCGTCCGCCCTCTTCGTGCTCACCGCCGCGCCGCTCGTCATCCTGTACGCAGGTGCTCTGCTCGCCAAGCTGGACTTCGGCGACCAGACCCGAGGATTCGCCGAAGGACTGGTCTCCGTGGCGCTGCTGTCCCTGCTGTTCGCCGGCATCGGGCTCGTCGTCTCCGCCGTCACCCCGCGCCGCGGCTTCGGCATCGCCGCCGTCGTCGCCGTGCTGACCATCCCCTATGGCGCGATCAGCACCGTCCAGGCCATCGCCTTCTCCCAGGACAACGCGAGCGCGGTCACCTGGCTCGGCCTCTTCTCGCCGATCACCCTCATCGACGGCGTCCAGACCGCGTTCCTCGGCGCTGCCTCCAGCTTCCCCGGCGCGCACGGCCCGTCCGCCGGCCTCGGAGCCCTGTACCTGCTCGTCGTCCTCGCGCTCATCGCCGGCTCCTACGGACTGCTGATGCGCCGCTACCGGAAGGTGGGGCTGTGACCACCCTCGAAATCGACCACGTCTCCCGCTGGTTCGGCAACGTCGTCGCCGTCAACGACATCACCATGACCATCGGCCCCGGCGTCACCGGCCTGCTCGGACCGAACGGCGCGGGCAAGTCCACCCTCATCAACATGATGGGCGGCTTCCTCGCCCCGTCGAACGGGACGGTCACCCTCGACGGCCGGCAGATCTGGCGCAACGAACAGATCTACCGCGACCTCGGCCTCGTACCCGAGCGGGAGGCCATGTACGACTTCCTCACCGGCCGTGAATTCGTCGTGGCCAACGCGGAGTTGCAGGGCCTCGGCGCGAAGGAGGCGCAGCGCGCGCTCGCCACCGTCGAGATGGAGTACGCGCAGGACCGCAAGATCTCCACGTACTCCAAGGGCATGCGGCAGCGGGTCAAGATGGCCTCCGCGCTCGTGCACGAACCGTCGGTGCTGCTCCTGGACGAACCGTTCAACGGCATGGACCCGCGCCAGCGCATGCAACTCATGGACCTGCTGCGGAGCATGGGGGACGAGGGCCGCACCGTCCTGTTCTCCTCGCACATCCTCGAAGAGGTCGAGCAACTCGCCTCGCACATCGAGGTCATCGTGGCCGGACGGCACGCGGCCAGCGGCGACTTCCGCAAGATCCGCCGGCTGATGACCGACCGGCCGCACCGCTACCTCATCCGCTCCAGCGACGACCGCGCCCTCGCGGCGGCCCTCATCGCGGACCCGTCGACCGCGGGCATCGAAGTCGACCTGACGGAAGGCGCGTTGCGGGTCCAGGCCGTCGACTTCGGACGGTTCACCACCCTGCTCCCCGAGGTCGCGCGGGCGCATGGCATCCGGCTCCTCACGGTCTCGCCGTCCGACGAGTCCCTCGAGTCCGTCTTCTCGTATCTCGTCGCGGCGTAGGAGGCCCTGATGTACGACCCCACTGTCGCCCGGCTCACCTACCGGGCGCTGCTCGGCCGGCGCCGGGCCCTCATCCTGTTCGCGCTGCCCGTGCTGCTCATCGTGATCGCCGGGCTGGTGCGGGGGCTGACCGGAGCCGACGACCAGACCGCGGTCGATGTCCTCGGCGGGTTCGCCCTCGCCACGATGGTGCCGCTGATCGGTGTCATCGCCGGTACGGGGGCGATCGGGCCGGAGATCGACGACGGTTCCGTGGTCTATCTGCTGTCCAAGCCGGTCAAGCGGCCCACGATCATCTTCACCAAGCTCATCGTCGCCATCGGCGTCACCATGGTCTTCTCCGCGGTCCCGACGCTGATCGCGGGGCTGATCCTCAATGGCAACGGGCAGCAGATCGCCGTCGCCTACACGATCGCGGCGCTGGTCGCGTCCATCGCGTACGCCGCGATCTTCCTGCTCCTCGGGACGGTCACCCGGCACGCCGTCGTCTTCGGGCTCGTCTACGCGCTGGTGTGGGAGGCGCTGTTCGGTTCGCTCGTCGCGGGGGCGCGGACCCTCAGCGTGCAGCAGTGGGCGCTCGCCGTCGCGCAGAAGGTCGCCGGTGGGGATCTCGTGAGTTCGGATGTGGGGCTGCCCGCGGCGACGGTGTTGCTGGTTGTCGTGACCGTGCTTGCCACTTGGTATGCGGGGCAGCGGTTGCGGGCGTTGACCCTGGCCGGGGAGGAGTAGGCGTAGGGCGCCGGGCGCGTCGGAGTCTCCGGGTTCTGCCCGGTTGGCCTCGGCGTGCGCGGTTCCTCGCGCCCCTTTTCGGGGTTGGCCTCGGCCGAGATTCCGGGTCCGGCCGGCTGACCTTGGCGTGCGCGGTTCCTCGCGCCCCTTCGGCGGGCGGGGTTGGTTACGGGAGTAGGCGGGTCAGGGTTTGGGCGATGCCGTCGTTCTCGTTGGAGGACGTGACCTCGTCGGCGACAGCCTTCAGCTCCGCGTGGGCGTTCTCCATGGCGACGCCGTAGGACGCCCAGCCGAACATCGGGACGTCGTTGGGCATGTCGCCGAAGGCGATCGTGTCGACGGCCTTGGCGCCGAGGCGGCGGGCGGCCAGGGACAGCCCCGTCGCCTTCGTGAGCCCGAGCGGCAGCAGTTCGACGATGCCCTCGCCGGCCATGGTGACGCCCACCAGGTCACCGGCGACGGCCCGCGCGACCGCCGCGAGTTCGTCGTCGGTGAGGGTGGGGTGCTGGACGTACACCTTGTTGAGCGGGGCGGCCCACAGGTCGGAGACGTCGGTGAACGGGGTGACGGGGAGCGGCCCCTCCGTCACCTGGTAGCCGGGGCCGACGATGACGTCCCCCTCGATGCCGTCGCGGCTCGCGGCGAGCGCCAGCGGACCCGTCTCGGCCTCGATCTTCGACAGGGCGAGCCCCGCGAGCTGGCGGTCCAGCGTCACGGACGTGAGCAGCCGGTGCTCCCCCGCGTGGTACACCTGCGCGCCCTGCCCGCACACCGCGAGCCCCTCGTAGCCGAGGTCGTCGAGGATGTGGCGGGTCCAGGCCACGGACCTGCCGGTCACGACGATGTGCGCGGCGCCCGCCGCGGTGACCGCGGCGAGGGCGTCCCGGGTGCGCGCCGAGACCGTGTGGTCGGAGCGCAGCAGCGTCCCGTCGAGGTCGGTGGCGACGAGCTTGTAGGGGAAGGCGGGTGCGGAGGGAGCGGGCTGGCTCACTTGGTGATCGGCTCCAGACAGCGGTTACTTGGGGTCAAGAGTGGCGCGTCCCCCGAGGTACGGCCGCAGCATCTCCGGCACGCGCACGGAGCCGTCGGCCTGCTGGTGATTCTCCAGGATGGCGACGATCGTGCGGGGGACCGCGCACAGCGTGCCGTTCAGCGTGGCCAGCGGCTGGACCTTCTTGCCGTCGCGCATGCGGATGGAGAGCCGGCGCGCCTGGAAGCCGTCGCAGTTCGACGCGGACGTCAGCTCGCGGTACTTGCCCTGCGTCGGGATCCACGCCTCGCAGTCGAACTTGCGGGAGGCCGAGGCGCCGAGGTCACCGGTGGCGACGTCGATCACCTGGAACGGCAGCTCAAGCGCGGTCAGCCACTGCTTCTCCCACTCCAGCAGGCGCCGGTGCTCGTTCTCCGCGTCCGCGGGATCGACGTACGAGAACATCTCGACCTTGTCGAACTGGTGGACGCGGAAGATGCCGCGGGTGTCCTTGCCGTACGTGCCCGCCTCGCGCCGGAAGCAGGGGGAGAAGCCGGCGTAGCGCAGCGGGAGCTGGTCCGCGTCGACGATCTCGTCCATGTGGTACGCGGCGAGCGGGACCTCGGAGGTGCCGACGAGGTAGTAGTCGTCCTTCTCCAGGTGGTACACGTTCTCCGCGGCCTGGCCGAGGAAGCCGGTGCCCTCCATGGCGCGCGGGCGCACCAGAGCGGGGGTCAGCATGGGCGTGAAGCCGGCCTCGGTGGCCTGCGCGATCGCCGCGTTGACCAGGGCCAGCTCCAGCAGGGCGCCGACGCCGGTCAGGTAGTAGAAGCGCGAGCCGGAGACCTTCGCGCCGCGCTCGACGTCGATGGCGCCGAGCGCCTCGCCCAGCTCCAGGTGGTCCTTGGGCTCGAAGCCCTCGGCGCCGAAGTCGCGGATCGTGCCGTGCGTCTCCAGGACGACGAAGTCCTCTTCGCCGCCGCGCGGGACGTCGGCGTGCACGATGTTCCCGAGCTGGAGGGCGAGACGCTGGGTCTCCTCCTCGGCGTCGCGCTGCTCGGCCTCGGCGGCCTTGACCGCGGCGGACAGCTCGCCGGTCCTCTTCAGCAGCTCCTGGCGCTCCTCGGGGGAGGCCTTGGGGATCAGCTTGCCGAGCGACTTCTGCTCGGAGCGCAGTTCGTCGAAGCGGAGACCGGACGACCTGCGCCGCTCGTCGGCGGACAGGACGGCGTCGACGAGCGCGACGTCCTCTCCACGGGCGCGCTGGGAGGCGCGAACACGGTCGGGGTCCTCACGGAGCAGGCGAAGGTCAATCACCCCTCAAGGCTACCGGTGCGCGCTTCGGGCTCACGACCCGATATCCGTTGCGCCGCTTTGCGCCCTATTTGTCGGAATGTGAATCAATGGGGGAATGCGCCCGCGCGCCGCGTCAATAAAACCGGTCGATTTCCCTGGAAAGAGGCAGGCGTCGGGTGTCGCCTTGACGTGATTCCCTTGCGGCGGGCGGGACTTGGGCGGCTGTTGTCCACAGTGATCCACAGTGTGCGGCCCCCTCGAAAAGTTATCCACAGGCTGTGAGAAAGTGCTGTGGATGCCGGAGGGGTGAGTCCCGAAAGCCGCATCCGGTGCGAACGGTTCCCGATCCAAACCCGACCCATGCTCACTTTCGGGGGGATACCCGTCACTCCAAAGCGTTGATCGCCGTAAACAGGTGGACGAGGGGTGACGTGGGGGACTGTGGACGATCTTGTGCGCTGTAGGGCGATTTGTCGACCATGTCACGCCTTCCTGTCGACTTGTCCCCAGGTCGAGAAGGTCACCTGTGGATAACTCTTGTGGACGAAGAAAATCCGCTGGTAGGACCGGGTGCGCGCGCACGAAGAACCCGGGCCCGGCGGTGGAGAACCCGGGCCCGGCGGTGCCGTACGAACGGCAGGGGTGGCGGCGCCGTACGAACGCGCGGGGTGGCAGTGCCGTGCGAGCGGCAGCGAGCGGCTAGAAGCGGCCGTCCTGGCAGCGCGCCAGCCAGTCGGACGCCTCCACGAACTCACCGTCCGTGGTCCCCGCCCGCGGCGGCCGTACGTCCGCGGGGGCGACGCCCGCGCGCGGGTACGAGCCCAGATAGCGCACCTTCGGGCAGACCCGCTTCAGGCCCATCAGGGCCTCGGCCACGCGGCGGTCGCTGATGTGGCCCTCCGCGTCGATGGCGAACAGGTAGTCGCCGATGCCCTTCCCGGTGGGCCGGGACTGGAGCAGCATCAGGTTGACGCCGCGGATGGCGAACTCCTGGAGCAGTTCCATCAGGGCACCGGGGTGGTCCTCGCGCTGCCAGATGACGACCGACGTCTTGTCCGCGCCCGTCGGGGCCGCCGGCCGGGCCGGGCGGCCCACCAGCACGAACCGCGTCTGCGCGTTCTGCGCGTCGTGGATCTCGGTGACCAGCGGAACGAGCCCGTAGCGCTCGGCGGCGAACTCGCCCGCGAACGCGGCGTCGTAGCGGCCCTCCTGGACCAGCCGGGCGCCGTCCGCGTTCGACGCGGCGGACTCCCAGACGACGTCGTCGGCGAGGTGGGCCTTCATCCAGTTGCGCACCTGGGGCTGGGCCGCCGGGTGCGCGGTGACCGTCTTGATGTCGGTCAGCTTCGTGCCGGGCCGCACCAGCAGCGCGAAGGTGATGTCGAGCAGCACCTCGCGGTAGATCATCAGCGGCGCGCCCGCGACCAGCTCGTCCAGGGTCGTCGTGATGCCGCCCTCGACGGAGTTCTCGATCGGCACGAACGCGGCCTCGGCCTCACCGCTGCGGACGGCGTCGAGCGCCGCGGGGACGGACACCATGGGGACGAGTTCCCGGGTGGCGGCCTCCGGGAGCGTGCGCAGGGCGACTTCGGTGAAGGTGCCCTCGGGGCCGAGATACGCGTAGCTGGCTGGCATGACGTCACCCTAATGGGCCCGCGCCCCCCGAACCCACGGATCGCCCCCGCACCACCCGCACGCACCCCCGCCCGCCCGATCCCGCACGACGCGCCACCGGGACGGCCCGCCGGCGTCCCCGCCCTCCGGAGCCCGCCCCGGGGAAGAACCGCACGACGCGCCCCCCGGGAAGAACCGTCACCCCTCCAGCAGCGCCTGCCCCACATACCCGCCGCGCTCCGCGCCCCCCGGCACCGCGAACAGGCCGCTGGCCTCGTGGCGGATGAAGCGGGAGAGGGCGTCGCCGCGGTCGAGCTTGCGCTGGACGGGGACGAAGCCGCGCAGCGGATCCGCCTGCCAGCACACGAACAGCAGGCCCGTGTCCGGCACGCCGTCCCGGTCGATGCCGTCGTGGTAGGAGAACGGGCGGCGCAGCATCGCGGCCCCGCCGTTCTGATCGGGACGGGTGATGCGCGCGTGGGCGTTGAGCGGGATGACGAGATCGCCGGACGCGTCCGTCTTCTCCAGGTCCGGCTCGGTGCTCTCGTCGCCGCCCGTCAGCGGCGCGCCCGTCGACTTCTTGCGCCCGATGACCGCCTCCTGCGCGCCCGTCGACAGCTTCTCCCAGTCGTCGAGGAGCATCCGGATCCGCCGTACGACGACGTACGAGCCGTGCGCCATCCACTCCGGCGACCCGGAGGCGGGGACGAAGATCCGCTTGTCGAAGTCGGACTCGGACGGCTTGGGGTTGTTCGTGCCGTCGATCTGGCCCATCAGATTGCGGGTCGTCATCGGGTGCGGGGTGGCGCCGGGCGAACGGTTGAAGCCGTTCATCTGCCAGCGCACCCGCGCCGCCCCGCCCGCGTCCTTCTGGAGCGCGCGCAGCGCGTGGAAGGCGACCAGCGCGTCGTCGGCGCCGATCTGCACCCACAGATCACCGTTGCTGCGGGCCTTGTCGAGCCGGTCGGAGAAGAAGTCCGGCAGCGGGTCGAGCTCCGCGGGCCGCTGCTTCTCCAGCCCCGTACGGGAGAAGAAACTGTGCCCGAGACCGAACGTGACGGTCAGCGACGAAGGGCCCGCGTCCCGCGCCACATCCGTGTCGCCGGCGCCCGCCGGTTCCCCCGCCATCAGCCGCTCCGCCGTCCCTGACCAGCGGCGCAGCAGGGCGGCGGCCTCGCGGCGGCCGGTGCCGGGGGTGAGGTCGAAGGCGACGAGATGCCCCGTCGCCTGCATCGGGGTGATGATGCCGGGCTGATGTTTCACGTGGAACATCGCCCGGTCCGAGCCGAGCGTCGTCAGCGCGGCGGACTGCTCGGGGGCGCGCGAGGCGCCCACCGCGTAGCCCGCGCCCGCGCCGACGGCGCCGAGCGCGACGCCCGTGGCGCCCGCCGTCCCGATCAGCCTGCGCCGCGAGATCCCCGGGCTCTGTGCGGGGGACTCGATGCGGCTCTCGGTGTCAGCCATGGTCGTTCAGCCGATCTTCGCGTTCTTGGTGACGGTCACTTGGTCGATGTCGGAGGTGCGCACGGTGACCGCGATCTTCCAGTCTCCCGCCACGGGCACCTGCACCCCGCTCGCCGACCAGTGTCCGGTGGCGATGCGGTCGGGGGTGACGGTGAGCGGGCCGATGTTCTTCGACTCCAGGGTGAGGGCGACCTTCACCTCGGGGACGTCGAACGCCTTGCCGTTGGGCCGCTCCACGTAGACGTGCAGGTCGTTGTCGCCGGTGCGCCCCGGGTCCAGGTCGAGGCCGAGGGTGCCCTTGCCGTCCTTGCCGCCGGTGTCGAACGGCAGCTCCAGCGAGAGCGGCCCGGACTGGGTCTGCGCGGCGGAGGTCGCGGCCTGCGCCTCCTCCTCCGTACGGCCCGGCTCGGTCGAGGTCAGCACGGTGGTCACCGCGAGCAGCACCACCGCGACGCCCGCCTCGGCGAGCACCGAGCGGCGCAGCCCGAAGCGGTTCGGATCGCCGTCACGGACGCGCTTCTGGCGGGCGCTCGCCATCGCGGCGCGCTGCCGGGCGAGCTGCGCGGCCCGCTCGGAGTCGCCCTCCGCGCCGGCGCCGACGGTGACCGGCTCCTTCTTGCGCGGCGCGGGAAGGGCCGCGTCCTCCTCGGCGCCGGACGCGGCCTCCGTGTCCGCTTCCTCGGCCGCATGGGACTCCAGCGTCTCGGAGAGCCGGCCGGTCCAGCGCCGCGAGATCCACGCCATGCCCACGAGCAGGACGACGAGACCCACCTTGACCAGCAGCAACTGCCCGTACCGCGTGTCGGTCAGCGCCGACCACGAGCCGACCTGCCGCCAGGACTGGTACAGGCCCGTCGCGGCCAGCACGCACACACTGCCGAACGCCACGCGCGAGAAACGGCGTACGGCGGTGCCCTCGATGGAAGGCGCCCGGTACAGGGCGACGAGCAGCGTGGTCAGCCCGCCGAGCCAGGCGGCCACGGCCAGCAGATGCAGCACGTCCACCGGCATGGCGAGCCCCGGCTGCAACCCGGTCGAGGCGTGCTCGGCCATCGCCCAGGTCGCGGCGAGCCCGGCCGCGACGACCGCGCCGCCGACCGCGAGCCCGAACGTCAGGTCCCGCAGCTCCTTGCGCGGATCGGTGGCCTGCGTCGCGTCACCGGCCTCCCGCGCCCGCTGCCCGTCCGGGACGGCGCCCTCGGCGGCGACCTCCTCCGCGCGCTTCACGTACGCGCCGAACAGGACCGCGATGAACAGTGCCGCCGCCGCGAGCAGCAGCAGCCGGGAGGTGAGCGCCGCGCCGGTCTTCGTCTGGAGGACCTGGCCGAGCAGCGTCATGTCGAAGATGTCGCCGACCTTGCCCGACCCGGTGTACGAGCCGCGCATCAGCAGCAGCGCGAGCGTCGCCGCCGTCAGCGCGGTCCAGCCGGTGACCACGACCCGCTGCACGGGCCGGATCCCGGCACCCCGCCGCCAGCACCCGAGGACGAACGCGGCGCCGCCCACGAGCAGCACGAATCCCGCGTACGAGACATAGCGCGCGACGCCGTAGAGCCCGCCGACGACCCCGCCGCCCGCGTTCTGGTCGCCGATCACGGCGGAGGCCTTCGAGGGCGCGCCCACGGAGAAGGTGAACGCGCCGGAGACGGGATGGCTGTCCGCCGAGACGACCTGGTAGGCCACGGTGAACGTGCCGTCCGGCAGGCCCGCGTGCAGGCCCACGGTGTACGTCGTGCCGCCGGGGCGGCCGATCTTGCCGTCGTCGACGCGCTTGCCGGCCGGGTCGAGGACGCGTACGGCACCGCCGGAGAGCGCGACCTCCTCGGAGAACGTCAGGGACACCTTCTTCGGCGCCTGCTGGACCACCGCGCCCTGCTTCGGGTCGCTGCCGGTCAGCGCGGCGTGCGCGGACGCGGGGGCGGCGCCGGTGAGCAGCGCGCCGGTCACGGCGACGAACAGCAGCACCAGATGGACCAGGCGGGGAGCGGAGGTCTTCACGTACGGTCAGCCCCTCAGTGCGACGCGTGCGACGGGTTGTAGGTGGCGGCCTTCACCGGGAAGGCGACCTTCATGGCGCCCGACTCGGCGAAGTGCAGCGTGACCGTCACCTTGTCGCCCTCCTTCGGCCGGTGCTTGATGCCCTCGAACATCAGGTGGTTGCGTCCGCGTTCGAAGTCCAGCTCGCCGTTCGCGGGCACGGGGAAGGACGTACGTTCCTTCATCACGCCCTTCTCGGTGGAGTGCAGGGTGACCTTGCCGGCGGCGGGGCTGCTCACCGAGGTGAGGGTGTCGGCGCCGCCGCTGTTGCGCACCGTGAAGAAGCCGGCCGCCATGTCGCCGGAGGCGGGCGCGGGGATGAACGCGCCCTCGATCTTCAGGGCGGGCTTCGCGCCGTCGGACCCGGTGTCGCCGCTGCCCTCGCCGGAGCCGCAGGCGGTCAGGGCGAGGGCGCCGGCCAGCGCTATCGCGCCCAGGGTCAGGGGCGTACGGGACGCGCGGGGCGGGTGCGGTGCGGGCCTCACGGCTTCGCCCCCTTGATGATCTTGGGCAGGTCCTTGGTGTAGTCGTCGGCGGTGGCGTCCTCGCCGTAGAGCACGTAACCGGCGTCCGTCTTCGGCGAGAAGGCGATGACCTGCGTGCCGTGCATCGAGACGAGCTTGCCGTTCTTGTCCTTCCGCGTCGGCTCGATGGAGATGCCGAGCGTGCGGGCGCCGCCCTGGATGGTGGCGAAGTCGCCGGTCAGACCGATGAAGTCGGGGTCCTGGGCCTTGAGCCACTTGCCGAGCACGGCCGGCTTGTCGCGGTCGGGGTCGGTGGTGACGAAGACGACCCGCAGCTTGTCCTGCTCGGCCTTGGGCAGCGCCTTCTTCGCCACGGCGATGTTGCTCATGGTCAGCGGGCAGACGTCCGGGCAGTGCGTGTAGCCGAAGTAGATCAGCGTCGGCCTGCCTTTGGTCTGCTCGCGCAGATCGAACTTCTTGCCGTGGGTGTCGGTCAGGACGAGGTCCGGCTTCTCGAACGGCTTGTCGAGGACCGTGGCGGCCTTCTTGGAGCCCGCGTCGGAGGAGACGTCCGCGACGGACTTGCCGCTGTCGTCGCCACCGCCGCAGGCGGTCAGCGCGAACGCGGCGGCGGTGACCAGGCCGACGGCGGCGAGCAGGGTCTTACGGCGCCGCGCGCGGGGCGCGGGGGTCCCGGAGGTCATGTCCGTACCGGCGGTCCCGGAGGTCATGTCCGTACCGGCGGTCCCGGAGGCGGTCTCGGTGGTCTTGATGGTCTTGCGCATGGAGAGATGTCCCTGTGGTGGAGGGGGCCGGCACGGGCCGGGGTCGCCCACCGCGGCCCCGGCCCGCGACGGCCGGTGGCTCAGCTGTGGGTGCGCCGACGGCCGGCCAGCACGCCGAACGCCACACCCGCGGCGCCGACGAGGATGCCGACGACGCCGAGGACGCGGGCGGTGGTGTCGCTGCCGGAGCTGTCGGAACCGCCGGAGCTGTCGGAGGCCGTGGTCGTGGCCCCCTTGTCCTTCCCGCCGTCCGACGAGGCGCCGGACGCGCCGTGCTCGTCGTCCGCCGCCGCGGTCAGCGCCAGCGTCGGCGCCGGGTTCTCCGGCTCCTCCTGGCCCTTCTGCTGCGGCTCGATCCAGCGCACGACCTTCTTGTCGTCGTACGTCTGGAGCGCCTTGAACACGAGCTGGTCGGCGTCGGTCGGCAACTGGCCGATGGACACCGGGAACTTCTGGAAGTAGCCGGGCCGTACGCCCTTGTCGTCACCCGAACCGGTCGCGGTCCAGGTCACCTTGGTGACGGCCTCGGTGATCTTCTCGCCGTGCATCTCCAGCGGCTTGTCCAGCTTGGACTTGGTGACCTCGGCCTTCCAGCCCGGCACCGGCTCCGGCATCACCGAGGCGAGCGGGTGGTCGGTCGGGAAGGAGACCTCGAGCTTGGTCGTCGCGGCGTCGTCACGCTCGTTGGGCACCTTGAAGTCGACCACGGCGTAACCGCCCTTGGCGGCCGCGCCCTCCGGCTGCACGCTCACGTGCGCGAAGGCGGGGGCGGAGAGGACGACGACGGAGGAGACGGCGGCGGCACCGACGAGAGCGGCGCGGGACATCTTCTTCATGACAGGAGAACTCCACGTTCTGCGGGATCCAGCGAAGGATGAAGGGGCGCGTCCGCGTCCGGCCGGCCCCGGTCGGGCGGCGGGAAACACGCGGCTACGCGCGCGTGCCCACGGCACACCTCACCCCGCGATCACGCGGTGGAGCAGGGCGCCGTTCAGGCAGCGAGAAGGAACGCGGCGGCCGGGGGTGGCCCGCGCCGGATCACCGCGTGCAGCAGCACCCGCGCGCGCGGCGCGGGCGGCTCGGGGTACGCGTCCCCGCGCCGCGTCACGGGCGCGAGGCGGGCACCGGTCAGCCCGGCCAGCAGGGCGCGTACGAAGAAGAGGGCGGCGCGCAGGGCCCGTACGAGCGCCCCGTCCGCGACCGCGTGCGCCGACAGGCGGGACAGCCGTACGACACGGCCGAGGGCCACGTCACCGCGGCGCATCAGCCAGCCGGCGGCGACGGCGGCCAGCAGGTGGCCGATCAGCATGGGCAGCGACGGCAGCAGCGGCATCGCGGACCCCGCCGCACCCGCCGCCAGATGGCTCTGCGCCTCACCGGCGCCCGAGGGCACGCGCGCGCGGTCGAGGATGTGCTGCGCCTGTACGGGGCTGAGTGTCGAGGCGCCCGCCCCGCACATCAGCCGCGCCGCACGCTCGACGACCGAGGGCTGCGCGGAGCCGCCCATCGCCATCCCCGCGTGCTGCTGGCCGAGCCCGAACAGGCTGTGCAGCGCGATCTGCCCGGCGCCCAGCAGCGCGGCGATCCCGGGCAGCGACCGCTCACGGCCGGCCAGCGGGACGGCGACGGTGAGGGCGACGACGAGCCCGAGGCCCAGTGTCCACCAGGGCACTGTCGCGTTCGAGCCGAGGACGTGCCCCGCCGCGGACAGCACGACGCAGACCGCGGCGAACACCGCGGCCCTCAGCAGCCTCACATCGGCCGCGCTGTGCGTCTCGCGCTGGTGGGGGGCAGTCATGGCCGCCTCATCATCGCACCAGCCTCACGCCCTCCATACGGCAGGTCCACAAGGTCCGGAATCTCCCTTACCGGGCCAGGTGGCCTTTTCGCGTCGGCCGTATGGGCGGTATCACGTCAACTGCGCGATTGCGCGCGGGCGGTGATGGCAATAGGTATCGGTATGTCGAGCCGCGGCCAGGAGGCTGGAGCATGAGCATCTGGTGGTCCCTGCATCTGCGGCGCGAGGCTGCCAGCGTGCCGCTCGCCCGGCGCCTGCTCATGGGCACGATGGAGACCGCGGGCGTCGATCCCGACATCTCCTACGACCTGTCGGTGGCCCTCAGCGAGGCGTGTGCGAACGCCGTCGAGCACGGCGGCGGCACCGCGAGCGAGGCATCGGCCGCCTACCGCGTCACCGCGTATCTGGACGGCGAGAAGTGCCGCATCGAGGTGGCCGATTCCGGCCCCGGTTTCCCCGTCGCCCCCGCGCGCCCCGCCCTGCGCGCGGTGCCGGACCTGCCCGGGCGGCGCGGCCTGCCCGGCGACGAGGACGAGAACGGGCGGGGCCTGTGCCTCATCGAGCAGCTCGCCGACCACGTCCACTTCGTGAACCGGCCCGGCCGGGGCGGCGCCGTCGTCAGCTTCGACAAGATGCTCAAGTGGCGCGAGGACGCTCCGCTGGTGGCGGTCTGAACGCCTCGGTCACGTGAAACACGCCTTGGTTACGTGAAAAACGCCTCGGCCACGTGAAAGAGGGCCGTGGGGATCGTCCACGGCCCTCTTTCACGTAGCTACGCGTTTCATGTCACTACGCGCGCGAGGTCAGCCCTTGAGGCCGGCCATCCACGCCTCGACCTCGTCGGAGCGGCGCGGCAGGGCCTGCGACATGTTCCGGTTGCCGTCCTCGGTGACGAGGATGTCGTCCTCGATGCGGACGCCGATGCCCCGGTACTCCTCGGGCACGGTCAGGTCGTCGGCCTGGAAGTACAGGCCGGGCTCGACGGTGAGGACCATGCCGGGCTCCAGCGTGCCGTCGACGTACGCCTCGGTCCGCGCGGCCGCGCAGTCGTGGACGTCCATGCCGAGCATGTGGCCGGTGCCGTGCAGCGTCCAGCGGCGCTGGAGACCCAGCTCCAGGACGCGCTCGACGGGACCCTCGACGAGCCCCCACTCGACCAGCTTCTCGGCGAGCACGCGCTGCGCGGCGTCGTGGAAGTCGCGGAACTTGGCGCCCGGCTTCACGGCCGCGATACCGGCCTCCTGCGCCTCGTACACGGCGTCGTAGATCTTGCGCTGGATGTCGCTGTACGTGCCGTTGATCGGCAGCGTGCGGGTGACGTCGGCCGTGTAGTACGTGTGCGTCTCCACGCCCGCGTCCAGCAGGAGCAGGTCGCCGGAGCGGACCGCGCCGTCGTTGCGCACCCAGTGCAGCGTGCAGGCGTGCGGTCCTGCGGCGCAGATCGAGCCGTATCCGATGTCGTTGCCCTCCACGCGCGCGCGGAGGAAGAACGTGCCCTCGATGTAGCGCTCGCTGGTCGCCTCGGCCTTGTCGAGCACCTTCACGACGTCCTCGAAGCCGCGCACGGTCGAGTCGACCGCCTTCTGCAGCTCGCCGACCTCGAAGGCGTCCTTCACGATGCGGGCCTCGGACAGGAAGACGCGCAGTTCCTCGTCGCGCTCGGCGGTGACCTTGTCGGCGAGTGCGGCCTCGATGCCGGCGTCATGGCCGCGCACGACGCGGACCGGGCCGGTGGCCTCGCGCAGCGCGTCAGGCAGCTCGCGCACGTCGGACGCGGGGATGCCGTACAGCTTCTCGGCCTCGGTCAGCGAGTGCCGGCGGCCGACCCACAGCTCGCCCTGGCCGTCGAGCCAGAACTCGCCGTTCTCGCGGTTCGAGCGGGGCAGCAGGTAGATCGTGGCCTTGTGGCCGTCCGACACCGGCTCCATGACGAGGACACCGTCCTCGGTCTGGTTGCCCGTGAGGTACGCGTACTCGACGGAGGCGCGGAAGGCGTACTCCGTGTCGTTCGACCGGGTCTTCAGGTTGCCCGCGGGCACGACCAGGCGCTCACCCGGGAAACGGGCGGACAGGGCGGCACGGCGGGCGGCGGTCTCGGACGCCTGGGCGATCGGCCGCAGGTCGTGCAGCTCGGTGTCGGCCCAGCCCGACTTCATGTTCTCGGCGAGCTCGTCGGAGACGCCCGGGTAGAGGCCGTTCTTGCGCTGCTTGATGGGCTCGTCTTCCGGCCCTGCCGCGGTAGCGGCGTTCTCGGCACAGCCCGGGGTGGTGAGCTCCTCCGACACGGTTCCTCCTGGTTACGGCCTGAATGGGGCGATGGCCCCCCTCCCATCGTACGAGCGTGCGCGTAGGGGCCCGGTACGGGTTCTCCCGCCACCGGACCCCTCACGGCCCGTACGCATCCGCGTACGCGAAACGTGCCGCTCTATGTGGCCTGTCCGCGCGTCTACGCGAAACGTGCCGCAAGAAGCACGACGTCCTCGTCGCTGTCCGCCGTGTCGAGCCCTTCGGGCAGCACCGTGTGCAGCACGTGGTCGGCGATGGCGCCCGGGTCGTCGCGCAGCGCCCGGGGCACGCTCGCGGCGGCGGCGTGCAGCCGTGCGAACGCGCGGTCCATGGCGTCACCGGTACGGTGCAGCAGCCCGTCCGTGTACAGCAGAACCGTCTCGCCCGGCTCGGGCGTGATCTCCACGCTCGGCGCCTCCCAGCAGGCCAGCATCCCGAGCGGCGCGGACAGCGTGGTCTCCGCGTACTCCGTGCGCCGCTCGCCGATCACCAGCGGCGGACTGTGCCCCGCGCCCGCGAGCACGATCTTGCGCTGGGCCGGCTCGCAGTAGGCGAACAGGGCGGTCGCGCTGCGCGCGGGCTCGGTCAGCCGCAGCAGCAGCTCCAGGTCGGACAGGACGGCGACCGGGTCCTCGCCCTCCATGACGGCGTACGCGCGCAAGGAGGCACGCAGCCGGCCCATCGCGGCGACCGCGCTCGCGCCCGAGCCGGTGACCGAGCCGACGGCGAGCCCGAGGGCGCCCTCGGGCAGCGGCAGCGCGTCGTACCAGTCGCCGCCGCCGCGCGGCCCGGTGCGGTGCCGGGCGGCGAGCTGCACGCCGGTGACGCGGGGCAGCCGCGACGGCAGCAGCTCCTCGGCGACGGTGTGGGACCACGCGCGCGTGCGCTCACCCTCGACCAGGCGGGCCAGGTGCTCGGTCGCGTAGCGCGCGTATAGCCCGATGAGGTGGCGCTGGCGCTCGACGGGTTCGGCGGGCTCGTCGTAGAGCCAGACGGCGGCGCCGAGCCGGCCCGCCGCGTCGGTGTGCAGGGGCAGCGCGTAGCTCGCCGCGTAGCCGAGGCGGGCGGCGACCTCGCGGTGCCGGGGGTCGAGGCCGTCCTCGGAGAGCAGATCGGCGCGCGACTCGGGGTCCGTGCTCAGCCCGTCGAGGATGCGCCCGTACGAGGTCGCGCCGCGCGGCACGGTCTCGATGTGCCCGAGGTCGGGCCGGGACAGGCCGAGGCCGATGGTGGTGTCCGGGCCGAGCCCGTCCCCGGGTTCGAGCACGACGAGACCGCGCCGGGCGCCCACCAGGGCGGCACCGGCGCGCAGGAGTTCGTGCAGGGCGTCGTCGAGAGCGGAGGTCCGGGCCAGCCGCTCGGTCAGTTCGTGCAGGGTCGTGAGGTCGGAGACCCAGCCGGCGAGCCGGTCCTGGATCACCGCGGTGGGCGCCGCCGGGGAGTCGGCGGCCGGCGGCTCCGCGGGCGCGACGGTGTGCGCGGGTGGGGGAACCTGTCCAGACCGTGAATCGATTCCAGCCACTTTCGGGAGGCGCGGGGCTGTCATGGCTTCCGGCTTTCCGACCGGCGCGTATTGCTCGATAGCATCGCAAACCCCCATGTCAGCCTTTTCGGCGCTGCGCCGCTAGCAATGTCTCCACATGTACACGGACTGGAGAGGGGATGTCCAGCATTGTCCTGCGGGGATTCCTGGTGTCCGTGAGGCCCAAGTGGCTTCCGAGGTAATGCGATCACCGTTCTTCTGCTCGCTCTCGCCTTGATCGTGACCGTTCCAAGTTGGCCAAAAACTGACTGAGGGAACGGTGTATTGCGGTCGACTGGCCTCGTTCGGCTGCGGTCGACGGAGCGTCATAGCGGTCGTGATGGGTACGTACTCGGTGAAGACCAGGGGCAGTTGGGATCAGCCCGGAACCTGGCGACGGACCCGGGCGTCTTAACCATCGACGACCGTGCCCCATCCTCCCGCGGGGGAGACGGCGAGTAATACGCGCGACGGTAAACGCCAGGCGCCGCCACCCCGCGCCAGGCTTTCGAAGGACACGGCAAGCGCTCGGACTATAGGGGTCAAACCCTGCCCCGGGCCGGCAATCTCAGGCCGGGGTCAGACGCTTCAGCACGTACGCACAGTGACTGTTCGACACATGGTGTGATGTGGCCATCGGCGTTCAACGGAAAGGAACGAGCGCTCATGCGCGAGATCCTCGGAAGGCGACGCAGGCTCCTGTCCAAGCGTGACAACGGGAAGTCTGACCTGCTCAGCGCGGCCCTCACGTGCGCGACGGCGTGGCGGTGGCCGATCCTGCCGGGCATAGGGCACGAGACGGCGGGCCGCCGCGACGGCGTCCGCTGCGCCTGCCCCGACCCTCAGTGCACGGTTCCCGGCGCGCACCCGTTCGACCCCGGGCTGCTCGCCGCCACGACGGACGCGCGCATGGTCCGCTGGTGGTGGACCAACCGGCCCGACGCGCCGCTCGTCCTCGCCACCGGCGCCCCCTCCGGCACGGGCGGCCGCGCCCCGTGCGCCGTCAGCCTGCCCGCCCTCGCCGGCGCCCGCGCGCTCGCGGTGCTCGACCGCACCGGCATCCGGCTCGGCCCGGTGATCGCCACGCCCGAGAGACTGTCGATCCTCGTCGCGCCCTACTCCATGGAACAACTGGGCGAGCTGCTGTACGCCAAGGACTTCGTCCCCGGCTCGCTCCGCTTCCACGGCGAGGGCGGCTACCTCGCGCTGCCGCCGTCCACGACGGGCGCGGGCCAGGTCCGCTGGGAGCGCGCGCCGCTGCCCGGTTCGGCCGCGCCCTGGGTGCCGGATGTGGAGGCCGTGGTCGACGCGGTCGTCGACGCACTCACTCGTACGGGTGTGAGCGCGCCGGAGTTGTAGCGGTTGCGGCGGTATCAGGCGCGCGGCGCCCCGCCGTGCGCGGCATGCGCCGATATGTTCGGCGCATGCCTGCCGCGCCCTCGCTCCCCCCGCGTCCGGACGGGCCCGACCAGGGGAGACCCTCTTCGCGCCTGCGCCTGTTCGGAATCGTCGCCGTCGTCGTCCTCACGGCGGCGCTGCCCCTCGCGGGCGCGGCGGCGGGCCCGGTGACGGCCCGGGGCGCGTTGCGGGCGCTGGGGTCCCTGGGGCCGTTGGGGGAGCCGGGGCGTACGGGGGCGCCGGGGGCGCCAGATTCAGCGGTGCCGCAGGGTGTGCCCGGGGCGCCAGATTCAGCGGTGCCGCAGGGTGTGCCCGGGGCGCCGGGTTCCGCGGGGTCACAGGAGGCGCAGGGGCCACAGGATGCGCAGCAGGTGTCGGGCTCCGGGCGCCAGACGGACTCCCCGGCGCCGACGTCCCGTACGGGGACAGCGGTGCGCTGCGGGCCCCAACTCACCTCACCCGACGGCATCGAGGCGCAGACCTGCGTACTGGAGCGCGCCGGCGACGCCTGGGCCCGTACTTATTACCGCAACACCACCGGCGGGCCGCTGAGCACGGCGCTGACCCTGCTGGCGCCCGGCGGGCGGACCGTGCAGATCGACTGCGCGGTCGGCGCGGAGGACGAGCCGGGGATGTGCGAGACGCCGCGCGAGCGGATCCGGGGCGGCCTCGGCGCCTATACGGCGTTCGCGGAGTACGCGAGGGGCACCGGCGGGCCGCTGCTGCTGCGCTCGGGCAGCAACTCGGCGCCCCCGCACGGGGATTGAGCGGGCCGACGACCGGACGCGGGCATGAAAGCGCCCGGTTGCTGGCGACGGGGGATGCACCAGCAACCGGGCTATCTGAACCGTAACAAGAGATCGGCGGTTAGCAAATTCGATCTCTTCCATTCGTTCGTGGATTTACCTGTGACCACGGCGAGTTGTGACTGGAGTCACCCGTTCCGGAGGTCCGGAAGCGGATTCCTCTCCCCCGTTGTACTGATCAGTCGGTCAGCACCTGAGGATCGGGGTCCTCGGTGCCGACCGACTCGGGACGAACGGCCCTGGCGTCGGCTCAGGGTGAGCGTCAGCTCAGGGTGAGCGTCGTCGTCAGCTCAGGGTGACCTGGCGGTTGGTGAGTCCGCCACGCGCGCGTCGCTCGTCGGCGGTCAGTGGCGCGTCGGTGGCCAGCGCGGCGGTCAGCCGCTCGGCGAACTCGGCGGCCGGCTTCTCCACGTCCTCGGCCTTCATCGTCGTCGGCAGGTCCCACACCGGCACGGTCAGGCCGTGCGCGCGGAACGAGCCGACCAGCCGCGTGCCCTCGCCCAGCGACGACGTACCGGCAGCGTGCAGCCGCGCGAGCGCGTCGAGCAGCTTCTCCTCCGCGTGCGGCATGACCCACCGCAGGTGGTTCTTCTCCGGCGTCTCGCACCAGTAGGCGCTGTCCACGCCGGACAGCTTCACGGTCGGGATCGCCGCCGCGTTCGCCCGCTCCAGGGACGCGGCCACCTCGCCCGACGCGCTCTCCGCGTCCGGCACCCAGAACTCGAAGCCCGTGTGCACGACCGGCGCGAACTCCGCGCGCGGGTCCAGCACGTCCTGCAGGCGCGGACCCTCGGCGGGCGCCCGGCGCGAGGGCACGGGCGAGCCCGGCTCGGCCTCCAGCGCGCGCAGCAGCGTGTCGGCCAGGTCGCGGCTGATGTCGCCGGAGGCCGTCTCGTTCTGCAGGCCGAGCAGGACCGAGCCGTCGTCGCGGCGCAGCGCGGGCCACGCCATCGGCAGCACGGTCGCCAGGGTGACGGACGGAACGCCCTCGGGCAGGCCGTCCTTGAGGGTCAGCGCGACCGTCGCGGCGGGCACCAGCTCGCGCAGCGCGACCCAGTCCCCCTCGCCGGCCAGGCCCTCGAACGGGCGCTGCACCAGCTCGGTCACCGCGTGCGCCGCCTCGCGCCCGTGGCATGCCTTGTAGCGGCGGCCACTGCCGCAGGGGCAGGGCTCGCGCGCTCCCACGACCGGGATCTCTCCACTGGTGACTTGCGGCTTGCCCTTGGGCTGAGGGCGCTTCTTCGCCATCTGAAGGTCTCCCGGATACGGCTCAAGTACGTACGGGCGCGAGCCTAGCCGCTCGTACTGACAAGAGAGGGATGCGGACCAAGTGCGCTGCCCGCGAGAGCGTTTCGCCCACCGGGCCCGGCCGGGCCGCCGTCAGCTCGGGTCCCGGGCCACTGTCAGCTCAGGTCCTGGGCCGCTGTCAGCTCAAGTTCCGGGCCGCTGTCAGTTCATGTCGTCGAAGGCGTCCGCGAAGTCCAGGTCCGCCAGTTCCGACACGGGCGGGGCGATGACGCGGCTGGCGAAGTCGTCCCTGCGGTGCGCGGCCGCCTCGGCGTGCACGTCCTTGTGCACGACGACCCAGACCGTGACCTCGCCGCGGGCGTCGTCGCGTACGCCCCAGTCGTCGGCGAGCGCCGTGATGATGTTGAGCCCGCGGCCGCCGTGCGCGGTGACCGACGGTGTGGCCGGAACCGGACGGGTCGGCCCGCCGCCGTCCGTGACCTCGACCGTCAGACATCCGCGGTCGTCGATGCGCCACGCCGCCCGTACGCCGCCGTCGCCCACCGGATCGCCGCCGAGCGGCCTGCCGTGCCGGCACGCGTTGCTGAGCAGCTCGGACAGGATCAGGACCGCGTCGTCGACGACCGACTCCGGGACCCCGCGCCCGCACAACTGATCACGCATACGATGCCGTGCCTCGCCCACGCCCGCAGGGCCATGGGGAACGGCCATGCTCGACGACGCGGGCACCTCCTGTGCCACCACCAACGCCACCCCCGAGACCTCCTTTGCCCCACGCCACGGTGTCAATGCCCCACTGGACTGGACCGGAAACCGGCCGGCCCGAGCCGGGTGACGCACTCGTGACGATCGAATACGGATCGAACGCGCCGGTGCACTCCCCGTGACATGACGGCGCGAACGTGGCCGGAATCAGCCCCTGCCGAGCCGGTGCAGCACGGCGGCCGGCCGGTTGGTGATGATCGCGTCGACGCCCAGCTCGACACAGAGGTCGACGTCCTCGGGCTCGTTCACGGTCCAGACGTGGACTTTGTGCCCCGCGCGCGTGAGCTTCTGGATGTAGGCGGGGTGGTTGCGCACGATCCGGATGCCGGGGCCCGCGATCCGTACGCCCTTGGGGAGCCGTCCCTCGCGGTGGCGCGGCGAGACGAACTGCATCAGGTAGACCGTCGGCAGCGTCGGCGACGCCTCCTGCACGCGCAGCAGAGAGCGGGCCGAAAAGCTCATCACGCGCACCGGCGAGGGGCCCTCGGCCGGCGGCGCGTCCAGGCCGAACCGCTTGAGCAGGAGCAGTAGCCGCTCCTCGACCTGCCCGGCCCACCGCGTGGGGTGCTTCGTCTCGATGGCCAGCTCTACGGGACGGCCGGCGTCGGCGACCAGTTCGAGCAGCCGCTCCAGCGTCAGCACGGAGGTGTCGGGGCCGCCGCCCGCCCAGTCCGGGGCCTCGTCGGGGCCGTCGTCGGGGCCCGCGTCGGAGAACTTCCAGGAGCCGAAGTCGAGGGCGGCGAGATCGGCGAGCTCCAGGGCGGAGACGGCCCCGCGGCCGTTCGACGTACGGTTGACACGGCGGTCGTGCACGCAGACAAGATGGCCGTCCGCGGTGAGCCGTACGTCGCATTCCAGGGCGTCGGCCCCGTCCTCGATCGCCTTCTTGTACGCGGCCAGAGTGTGCTCGGGGGCGTCATCCGAGGCGCCGCGGTGGGCGACGACCTGGATGCGTTGCTGTCGTGCGTGGGTCACCGCGTCATGGTGCCACCGCGCGCGGTGTCGCCGAGAAAAGTTCGGCCTAGCGGATGCGTCCGTTTCGTCCGGGATAAAGGATGGCGGGGGACGCACAGGCTCGGCTTATCGTGCCCTGACGCGTTATGGGAAAAGCTGAACGAGTACAAAAGCTGAACGAGTGCACCAGCGATGAGCGCACCCGCAACGAGTACAAGAGCCGACGAGTACAAGAGCACAGCATCAGCCGGACTGTGACAGGACCATGCCGGATTCACCGGACCGGCGACGACAGCCGTGGATCGAGGAGAGAAAGCTGTGAGCACCGAGAACGAGGGCACTGCGGTCCCCCCGGCCCCGTCCGCACCTCCCGTGCCGGTGGACGCTCCCGCTGCTCCCGCGCAGGCCCCGGCCGGACCCGCCCCGTCGGCCGCCCCGTCGGCGGCTTCGGGCGAGGCGACGCAGGACGCGGCCCCTGAGAGCGTCCACGAGAGCGCCCCCGAGCAGCCCGCCGCAGTGGCGCCCGCCCCGGCCTCAGCGGCGCACGAGACCCCGGCTCCCGCCCCGCACACGCCCCCGCACCCCGGCGGCGCGGCCCCGGCCGGTGACTGGCCGCCCCCGCCCCCGCCGGCCGTCCCCGCGTACGCCTCCGGGGTGGGCGCGGGCCCCGGCCAGGGTCACGCCGGGCAGGGGCATGGGCATGGCGATGGCGGCACCGGCTGGTCCGGCGGTTCCGGCTGGTCCGGCGGCGGCGGTTCCGGCTGGGGCGCGCCCTACCAGCAGCCCCAGCCGAAGTCCGGCGGCCGGCGCGGCGGACTGCTCGCCGGTGTGATCGCCGCGGCGCTGATCGCGGGCGTGGTCGGCGGTGGCGTCGGCTACTGGGCCGCTGAGCGCGGGGATGACGCGGGCACCGGTTCCACGACGGTCACCGCGTCGAACCCGGCCGACCTCAAGCGCGACCCGGGCACGGTCGCGGGCGTCGCCGCGAAGGCGCTGCCGAGCACGGTCACCATCGAGGCCGAGGGCAACAACGGCGAGGGCGGCACCGGCACCGGCTTCGTGTACGACAAGGAAGGCCACATCCTCACCAACAACCACGTGGTGGCGGAGGCCGTGGACAGCGGCAAGCTGACGGCGACCTTCTCGAACGGCAAGAAGTACGACGCCGAGGTCATCGGTCACGCGCAGGGCTACGACGTGGCCGTCATCAAGCTGAAGAACGCGCCGCGCAACCTCCAACCGCTGACCCTCGGCGACTCCGACAAGGTCGCGGTCGGCGACTCGACCATCGCCATCGGCGCGCCCTTCGGCCTGTCGAACACGGTGACGACGGGCATCATCTCGGCCAAGGACCGCCCGGTGGCGTCGAGCGACGGATCGGGCAGCAGCAAGGCGTCGTACATGAGCGCGTTGCAGACCGACGCGTCGATCAACCCGGGCAACTCCGGCGGCCCCCTGCTCGACGGAAGCGGGCGCGTCATCGGCATCAACTCCGCGATCCAGTCCGCCTCCAGCGGCGGTCTCGGCGGCTCCGGCGGCCAGTCCGGCTCCATCGGCCTCGGCTTCGCCATCCCCATCAACCAGGCCAAGATGGTCGCCACGCAGCTCATCAAGACCGGTGAGCCGGTCTACCCGGTGATCGGCGCGTCCGTCTCCCTGGAGGAGGGCACGGGCGGCGCGAAGATCACCGAGCAGGGGGCGAGCGGCTCGGCGGCGGTCACGCCGAACGGGCCGGCGGCGAAGGCGGGCCTCAAGCCCGGCGACGTCATCACGAAGCTCGACGACACGGTGGTCGACTCGGGCCCGACCCTGATCGGCCAGATCTGGACGCACAAGCCGGGCGACACGGTGAAGATCACGTACACGCGCGACGGCCGCGACCACACGGTCGACGTCACCCTGGGCGAACGCAAGGGCGACAGCTAGCGCCGGCCCTTCGGATCAGGCGGCAAGATCCGAAGGACAGGTCGCAGCGCCTGCCCCGCCAGCCGGTAGGCTGTAGCCGCCCGTTGCCCGGCGCGCCGCCGGGCGGGGCGGGGTGGGTTGCCCGAGCGGCCTAAGGGAACGGTCTTGAAAACCGTCGTGGCGCAAGTCACCGTGGGTTCAAATCCCACACCCACCGCATGCAGGTCAGCGAACTAGCTGGTCAGAGGGCGCGAATCCCGATGGGGTTCGCGCCCTTCTCGTTCACCTTGTCTCACCTTGAATCGGGCGTGTACCGCCTCTGACCAGTACGTGTGGGCCAGTCGTGGGCCAGGATCACCCGCTGTCCTCTGCCTCGAACGCCTTCTGAATCAGTCGGTTCGCGTGCTCTGAGGCGCCCTTGAGGATCTTGGCGTAGAAGCGGTAGAGGACGGCGACGCTGTGGCCGGCGCGGTAGGCGACTTCCACCGGGTCCACTCCGCTCTTGATCCAGAACGAGACCGCCGCGTGCCGTAGGCAGTAGGGCACCTCGGCCATGCCTGTCTTCGCCTCTTCCGGGCTCAGGGCTTTCTCGCGTGCCGCACTCCATACGTCGCAGTACTCGTTCGAGGTGACCCGCCCGTCACGGGCCGCCCGGAAGAGTCGTCCGTCATCAGCGACACCGAACTCGTTGATGTGGGCCCGGATCATGCGCACGTACGCCGGCGGCATCGGCACTGAGCGGACGGCGTTGCGGGCGCGGTGCTTGAGTCCGCGTTCGTCGTGCGACTTGCCGCCGTCTGTCCAGCCCGAACCCACCTCCGGGTGGCTCTCCGAGACGAGCACTTCGCCCCAGGCGTCGGGTTCGTCCTCGGGAGGAAGGATGAAGTCCTTCTTCCTGAGCGTCACCGCTTCCCCAGGCCGGGTGGCGACGTAGTAGATGCTCCCGAAGAACGCCAGCAAATGGCGTCCGCGTGGCCCTTCTTGTGCGACTGCATCGAGCAGTTTGCGAGCCAGCTTGGGACCCGGAACGTAGCGGAAATCCACCTCATCCGAGGAAGCGGGCGCGGACCAGTCGACGGCGAGGAACGGATGGCGGGTGAGCAAGGCGCGTTCTTCGACCGCGTAGCGAAAGGCGTTGCTCAGGACCATGCGCTTGCGGTTGGCGGTGTTCTCCGCAGCCTGCTTCCCGTTGAGCAGCTTCGAGAGGGCGGCGAAGGCGGCGCGGACGCGCTCGGGCTGAGCTGCCTCGTCGACCCTCAGCGAGTTCTTTGCGATCCAGTCGAGGGCGCGCTTGACCTCCTCCGGAACGTCTTCGACCTCGCAGCGGGCGACGTGCTCGCCGTCCTGGGTCAGCGCTGCACGGAACGCCCACTGGTAGAGGGCGGCGCGCAGGATCTTGGGGTCCGGGCGCCCCTTGTTCGTGCTGACGAACACCGGGGTCACGACCGCCAGGGATTCCGCGATGCTCGCCCGGTGCTTTGCTGCCGCTCCGGGCCACTTCATGACGGCGTACGCCTTGGCGTGGTCGAACCACGTGGGCATGGCGAGGGCGGCCAACTCCTTGGCGGGCAGGCCGGTCTCCACGTCGAACTGCTGCCCCTCCCGCAGAGCCGTCATCAGCTCCGACAGGCGCCCATCGGCCTGGGGCTTGAGTTTGTAGCTCTTGGAGTGCGGCTCTGTCCCGACCCGCCACCGCAGCTCCCACGGTTTCGGCCGGCCTGAGCGTTTCCGAATGGACCAAAAGACGACGTCGTACGTGAGCATGTCTCTCCAGGTGAAGCGGCGCCCGCCCCCGGCAGTCCGGTGGCGGGCGCCTGTACGCAGGGTGGACTCAGGCGGCGTTCTGCTCGCAGGACTCCCACCAGCGGTCCAGGTCGGAGCGGCTGACGCGCAGTTGACCGTTGGGGAGCTTGCGGAGGCGGGGGGCCTTGCCACGGGCGCGCATGCGGTAGAAGGCGGCGCGGCTCATCTGGATCTCTTCGAGGACTTCGGGGAGCTTGAGCATCTGGGGGCGGGCCACGTTCGACTCCTTCGGGTGTCGGGTGGGTGAGGGCTCGCGCGTGTCCGAACTGGGGATTTCTGCGTCATTGCGTCATCAGCGTCATGCAGGCTTGTGAGCTGCTGTTTTGCATGTCGCAGGGCTGTGGGTCTGCGTCATGCGTGCGTCATGGTCTGCGTCATCGGCGGGGTAGGCCATGACGCAGATGACGCGGGATGACGCAGGGATTTCCGTCTGCGTCATGCCTGTCTGTGCAGGTGGCGGGCCGTTTTCGGGGCGTTCATGACGCAGATGACGCAGGGTCTTCCCTCTTAGGAAAAAGAGAGGGGGTGTCTGTAGGTAGTGCGCCTGTTGAAGAGCGAAGAAGGAGCCGCTTCGCGGCGCGTCCTTCGAGCGGCGCCGAGGCGCCGAACAGCAAGAGGAGCACCCGGCGCGGCGATGCGTGCTCCTCTTGCCTTTTCGAGTGCGGGCGGGTCAGAACATGGGCTCGTGTTCCGGTGGCGGCGGGGGGCCGGGGCGGGCGATCTCGATGTAGCGGCCCTCAGCGGTGCGCCCGGAGTCGATGACGACACCGCGTGCGGCGAGGGTGGGCTGGATGCGCTTGAGACGGTCGGAGAGGACCTTGCCGGTGGTCGGCCACCCTTTGGGCAGGGGACGGAAGTCCTCGCCGCTGTAGAGGGCGCTGAGGTGCGCCAGCCACTCCGTGGACGTCCGGCGCTCGTAGGCGCCCGGCCCGATGCTCTCGGCGTGCTTGAGGACGGTCTGTGCGAGCAGGTCACCCTCGATCACGTCGTCGTTGAGGTCGTCCAGGCTGGCCCGGTACGCGGCGAGCGAGCCGAGGCCGGTCGCGGCGTCGAGCTGCGCGCACAGGTGCGCGAAGTCCGCCATGCGCAGGTCGGTCGGCGTCTCGGCCTCAGCGGCGCGGACGGTGACGGTGAGGTCCAGGAGCGAGCCGAGCACGACGGGCAGGATCTCGGCGTACTCCGCCCACAGCTCCGCCTCCGTGCGCCGGACCTTGGGCCGCTCCAGACGCAGCGGAAGGAGCCGTTCGGCAAGGTCGGGCCGGATGACTCCGACGTCGATCCCGGTCAGGAGCAGCGGGCGGCGGTAGCCGGTGCGGAACACGTCCCCGTCCGTGAACAGCGCCCGTTTGACGTCCTCGGCGCCGGTGACGATGCAGCACATCGCATCCGAGAGGTCCGGGCTCATGTGGGAGAGGTTGTCCAGTGCGGTGACCCACCCGGCGGCGACGGCCGCGATCAGGTTCGCTTCGTCTTTCGGGGCGCGGCGCAGGTCGCCGCTCATGCCCTCCACGATCCGCATGAGCATCCGCCCGCCCGTGGACTTGCCCGCGCCCTGGGGGCCGGTGAGGAACGGGGCGGGGACGGGCACGGAGGGGCCGAGGCAGCCGATCAGCCACGCGATGGCGAGGGATTCGGTGGCGGCGTTGGCGAAGTTGCACAGCCGCAGCAGCAGGTCGATGCCCTTGCCGTCCGTGTCCTTGGCCGGCAGGGGGAGTTCCCCGGTGAGCTGGGTGCGCTTCCAGCAGACCTCGCGCGGGTCGGGAACGGTGATCTCCCAGCCGGTGGGGTGGATGCGCACCGACTGTCCGTCGTCGCGGCCCAGGTCGAGCCAGGTCGCTCCGTCGAAGCCGGGCGCGACGCGGATGTGCACGGCCTGGGTGTCCTCCGTCAGCGCGAGCGCTTCGATCAAGTCCAGCGCTTCCTTGAGGGCGGTGCCGTTGAAGACGCCTACGCCTTCCCTGAACATGCCGACCATGAGTTCTTGGCGGTGGCTGCCGGTGGTGCCCTGCGAGCGGATCGGGCGGGCCACGGGGCGGCCGTTCTTCTGCGCGTAGACGGTGCCGTCCGGGGTGCGGAAGTAGCGGAAGTGCGTCTTGGCGTAGTCGGTGATGACCTCGCGGGCGGGGTTCTTGTCGTCGTCAGCCATGCTCACAGTCCCAACGTGGCGCGTGCGTTGTTCCAGGCATCGGTGCAGTGCCGTGCCGTCTCGCCCTTGGCCTGCGCGACCGTGAACAGCCGATCGACGTGGGTGTCGGTGAGGCAGCCGCAGCGACCGTGGCGGGACAGCACGGCGAGGAACGCGCGGTAGACGGTCGCGTGGACGCCGGCGGTCGCGGCGGTGATGGTCTGCTCGGCCATGGCGATACCGCGTTCCAGGAACACGGCCGTGCGGTGCGGGCACGGCCCGCCGCCGCTCCCGGCGGCCACCGCGCGGGCGGGCGTCACCGGCCGGGCGGCGGGCTTGTGCGCGGTGAGGGCGCGTACCGCGTCGGGGAGGGCGGTGAGGGTTCCGGTGCCGGGGCCGAGGTAGCGGGCGTAGGCCATGGCCGACTTGATGTCGACGCCGGGCCGTACCGCGTTGCGGGAGGTCATGGCGCCCCGGTAGATCCAGTGCTCGCCGCGCGTCGTCGCCACGGTCCGGGTCGCGGGCAGGGTGGCGCGGGCCCATGCGATGGCGTCGGCGTCGTCCAGGTCGACCACGGTCAGGCCGGCGCCGCCGGGGTGGTAGCCGACGCACACCGCCCGCCGCCACGCTCCCGCCCAAGCGGGCGAGTTGAGGACGGTCGGGTCGGTGGTGGCGGCGGCCCACGCGTGGCAGGGGCGCGGGCAGGTGCAGGGGCCGGGGGTTTTCATGTTCGGCCGGCCGCCGCACGCGTTGCCCGCACACGCGGGGCAGTTGCGGAACGGCACCTTCCCGGCCCGCAAGGGCAGCACGGGAATGCCGGAAGCGGCGAGGGGTGCGGCGGTGTGCAGGTGCTCGTTCATGCCGCCACCCCCAGCGTGCGGGAGGCGAGGAGGGCTTGGCCGATGTGCTGGGTGTAGGCGGGCGGGATGGCCTCGGTCAGTTCCTCGCGCACGTTCGTCCAGGTGATGCCGAGGGCGGCTTGCAGCTCGGGCACGGTGGGCTTGCCGCCGCCGTTGCCGTAGGCGGCGACGTAGGGGCCGTCGTAGAACTTGCCGTGGCGGTAGCCGCGTACGCGGCCCCGGTGCGGCACGTGCGCCGGCTGCGGGGTGGTCCAGGCGCCCAGCTCGAAGTTGCGGTGGCGGATGACGCCGAGGCCGAACATCTCGCCGCACAGGGTCAGATCCTTGCGGATCTCGGCCTGTCCGTTGGGCTGCTCGATGACGTAGGGCAGGCCCGTCGTGTCGAGAAGGGCTCGGGTGGGGGCCACGAGGTCTACGTGGGTGCCACCCCATCCCTGCGACCGGTTGGTGCCCACGGTCAGTGCGCACTTGTCCTGGCAGGGCGGGGAGGCGTGGACGGCCGTGTATCGCTCGATCTCGCCGGTGTCGATGAGGTGGGCGAGGTATTCGAGGGCGTCGCCCCGGTGCCAGGTGAAGGGGTAGTTGGGGCGGTGGGCGATGTCGCATCCGTGGACGGTGAACCCGGCGCGGACGTAGCCCATGGCGGCGCCGCCGGCGCAGGAGAACAGGTCAAGGAGTAACGGCCGGCTGCCGTCTCGCCGGATGAGGGCGGGTTGCGTCATGCTGGGGGTCTCCAGTTCGTCATCAGCGGGCTGGATGGCGAGGGCGGCCCCAGACTTTGCCGAGTTGAGGGGGCCGCCCTTGGCGTAGCTAGCCGTGGAAGTGATTGCGCTTGAAGACGGCCTTGCGAATGTTGACCGTGGTCCCGATCCCGCTGCGCGAGCCGCCGAGGATCTGCACGGCGATCCAGCCGCCGAAGAGGACGGCGGCGAGGGTGATGAGCTGGGTGATGAGCGCGGTGAGCGCGGCGATGAACGTGGTGAGCAGCAGCAGGCCGCCGCACACGGCGAGGAAGCCGGCGCCGCCGAGGGCGACGTTCACCGCTGCCCGGGACACGGCCGGCTTGGCGGCGGGCGGCTCGGGCTGGACGGGGTTGATGGCGTAGCCGGTGACGACCCGTCCATCGGGCAGGACGACGCTCTGTACGGTCGGCGCGGCTGCGGGCTGCGTGGGGATGAGCGGCGCCGGCGCGGGGTGCGGGGGGAGCGGCTGGGGGTGGTGGATTTCGATGGACGTGGCGGGTTGCTCGGGGTGGGCCATGGTGGCTCCCGGGAGATGGGTGCGCGCTCGCGCCCGGGTAGGGGCGCGAGCGCGCGGGGCGGGTGTCAGGGCGCTTGGGTGTGGGTGTCAGGCAGGGGCGTCACGCGTTGCTGACAGCGCGTGTGCCTAGGGTTTTGGGTGTCAGGCCGGTCTGACGGTGTCAGGCGGTGTCAGGTGTCAGGCGGCGAGCAGGGTGGGCTCGTGGTGGGGGATGATGCGCCACCGTCCGGTGGTGTTCGTCGGCTCCAGGCGGCCGTCCAGGGCGGCTTCCTTGAGCCGCTCGGAGACCCAGGGGCGGGAGAGGTTGTTGCGCTCGCACCAGTCCATGAAGTCCTTGGGGCCCACGATCATCTGCCCCTGGCTCTCGAACTCCGCGAGCGCGGCGACGAACAGGCGGCGGGCCTCTTCGGGGGAGGGCTTGCGGCCGGTGTCGGTGCCGAAGAGGGGCTGGTCGTCGCCGGGCTGGTCACCGGGCAGGTCGGCCTCGGGGTCGATGTGCTCGTCCTCGGGGTCGGTGAGCATCTCGTAGGTGTCGGCGCCCATGTCGTCTCCCTCCTGTCCCCAGGCTGCCTGGGGGAAGCCGGGGGCCGTGTGGCGGCCCGGGGCGTGTGTTGCGTCGGCGTCGGGCGCGGTGCGGCCGGTGTAGTGCTGGCCCGCGACGGCGCCGGCGGCGCCCGCGGTAACGGGGTCCGCGCTCGCACCGTTGGTCTGGGCCCAGGCGGCAAGTTGCTCCATGGCCGTCGTAGCGCGGTGGGTGAACTGCTGGGTGCGACCCGGTGAGGGGTAGCGGCTCTCATCGATGCCCGGGGAGACGAGGTAGCAGTATCCGGGCTTGCGGTTGCCCCAGGCGCCCGGGTGGGCGCCCTGGTCGATGACCGTGTCCGGCAGGACGAATCCTTCGTCGCGCGGGTCGCAGCCGAGCGCGATGACCGAGGGCAGGGAGGCGCGGGTGCTGGTGGACATTTGGTCGTAGGAGGGGCGCTGGAGCGAGACCACCAGGGAGATACCGGCGGAGCGGGCTTCCTGGGCGATGCCGGTGAAGGCGTCGTCGCCCAGGGCCCGCAGGGTGTTGGCGGCTTCCTCCATCCAGGCCACCAGGAACGGCATGCCGGGGCAGCCGCACGCCTTGCCGTCCGTGCGGCAGGTGTGCGCGGGGTCGTTCTGCGCCTGCGCTGCTTGCGGGGCCCACTGGCGGTAGCCGTGCTGGCCCAGCCACTTCGTCCGCTGTGGGATCGCCGTCTCTACGGCCTTGATCATGATTTCGGTGGCGGTGCCGCCCTCGACGGCCCAGTCCAGGGCGGGGCGCAGTGGGCCGAAGTCCTGGAACATCTTGGGGTCGGACATCCACACGATGACGTCGCGGCGCGAGACGACTTCGGTCAGCAGGTTCAGGGCCGCATCGCCCTTGCCGGAACCGGACTGGCCGGCCACCAGGACGTGGGTGCTGTTGCGGCCCGCGTCGGGGTCGCCGGGCAGCCACAGCAGCAGCGGCGCCCCATCGTCGTAGCGGCCGATGACCAGGGGATCGGCAATGGAGCCGCCGAGGGCGGAGGGCCCTTGCCACTCGACGGGCTGGGCCAGCATGTCCTCGGGGACGATGACCAGCTCGCCGCGCCGCTCAGAGTCGGGGTGGGGCAGGTAGCGCACGGCCCGGGAGGGCAGGTCGGTGGCGGAGGCGAGCAGCTTGAGGGCCTTGGCCACGTCCTCGTTGGTCTGCTCGCCGGCGGCCAGGGTGAGGGGTGCGGTGACCCGGTTGGGCTCCACCTTCGCGGCACCGATCTGCGCGCGGGCAAGCCCGATCTTCTCCATCAGGCCCGCGTCACCGCTGGAGGCGTGGCCCTCGGGGTTGTGCCGCATCAACTGGCGTACGTTCCACGACAGGGCGACCGCCGGGCCGCCCATCAGGTACAGGTCGTCCAGCGGGCCGGCGCTCGGCCCTGCCAGGCAGGCGGCGGTGAGCCAGGCGGAGCCGAGGGCGGTGGTGATGGCCGAGTGGACGCGCCGCTGTTTGCTGGTCGTCTTCCCGATCAGGTACGCCCCGCCGGTCACGGCGACCGAGGTGAGGGTGAGCCCGGTGGCGGCGGGCACGCTGTCGGCCCACTTCAGGTGACCCAGCACGCCGGCCAGACCGAGTCCGCCCAGGCCCAGCCACGGCGGGATGTGGGGCTTAGCCCGGTGCAGCAGGTAGTTGCCCACCCCGCCGCCGTTCGAGCCGCCCTGGAGCTGTGCTTCCAGCAGTTCAGCGAGTTGCTGCTGTGCGTCACGCTCGGCCATCTCTCCTCCTCCTTACTGCTGGGCCCAGTCCATGCGCGGCCCCTGGGGGCGGCGGGCACGGTGGCGGACGCGGTTGATCTCTTCCTCGTACTGCTGCTGGAAGGTGGCGTAGCAGGCGGCGGCGTTCTTGGCCGCGCCGACCAGCGCGTCACCGGACTTGCGGAGCTTGCGCGCCACCTTGTTCGCCCGCACCCGCGACCCGCCGAGGCGGCCCTCGGGGTCGGGCACGGTGGACAGCACGGCCTTCATGATCTCGGCGGCCATGGCGACTTCCAGCGACAGCGAAACCGCCGTGGCGCGCAGGTGGTTGCAGTAATTGCGGATCTGCGCAGGCGAGTTGAACTCGGGGGCGGGCAGCGAGGCCGACGAGCCCCCGCCGGCCCCGGAGCCGAAGCCCCCACCGTGGGCGGCGCCGCCCGCGTTGATGTTGATGTTCAAGCCGGGGGAGAACGTGGCCCCGAACTTCTTCGAGTTGACCTTGCTCTGGGTGCCGTTGGCCCCGGCGCGAGGGCGGGTGGCGGCGCGGGAGCCCGTGCCGGCGGTGTTCCAGGAACGAGTCTGTGCCATGACTGCTTCTCCTCAGGTCAGCGAGCGTGCTGGACGATGAGCCAGCCGGTCTGGGCGAGCACCCACAGCAGCAGCCACAGCAGGCCGAGCGGGCCCGCGAGCAGGCCGAAGGCGGCGGCCAGCGCGACCCACGCCAGAGCGGCGGTGACCAGCAGCGCGAGCCCGATCCGCCAGACGAGCACGGACCGCTCCGGGGCGGGACGGCGGCGCTGCATGAGCAGCAGCCACACCAGCGGACCGGCCGCCAGCGGCGCCAGCACCAGCCCGGACCACCAGGCCACGGCGTGCAGTACGACGGTGAGGGGGAGCGCGGCCACGGCGGCGAACGAGGGGCTCAGGTCCCGGCGGTGGCGCCAGACGGCGCGCCCCGTGGCGGCGGCAAGCCGCTGCTTCCACGAGTGGCCGTGCGCGGGAACGACGACGACGAACGGCTGCCCGGCACGGCCGGAACGGCGCTGGCGGGGCAGCTTGATGACGGTGGCCCCGGCGGGCACCTTCGCGGTGCGCGCACGGGAAGAGGTACGGGACGACACAGCGAAACTCCCAGGTGAGTGAGGGAAGTTGCCGAAGAGAACCGGACGGTGCCGCTAGAGGTCGAACAGGCTGCCCTGTCCGTCCAGGACGGCGGGGGTGTTGCGCCGGGCGGTGCGGGCGGCGCCGGCGTGGCAGTCGGGGCACCAGGCCCGCAGGTCGTACGGGGGCAGGCCGGCCGCCGTGACGGTGGAGACGAGCGGGTCGGCGGGCGCCGCGATGAGGCGGACCCGGCGGCCGTGCTTGCTGGTGTAGTGGTCGTGCTCGCGCGGGCAGCGGCCCTTGGCCTTGGCGTGAGCGTTGCCGCACTGGCCGGTGCACTGGCAGCGGTGGCCGGCGGCCTCCATGACCGGTCGCCATACGTCTTGAGCGGCGAGTGGTTCGCTCATGCCGCCACCCCCGCGCGTGCGTCGGGGTCTTCGCCTCGGCAGGTCCAGGGCGAACACCCGGACGGCTCGTCCTCGTCGGCCAGCAGGTCGAGCAGGGAGCCCTGCCGCTGGCCCCATTCGTGCGCGGTGACCTTGTCGATCGGTGCCTGGTCCAGCGGCAGGCACGAGCGGTGCAGGTACGCCTGCCCCAGCAGCGGCGAGCCGGTGGCCGTGCCGCGCACGTTGCCCGCCCGGATCGCGTGGTCGAACGCGACCGCATCCGCCCACTCCTCGGGCTGGTGGTCGCGCATGTGACGCCACTGCGCGTTGGAGTGGAACGGGCAACCGATACACGCCGACTTCGGCGTGGACTGCCAGCCGTGGCGGGCCAGGAACCGCAGGCAGTCGGTGCGCTCCCAGCCCAGCTCCAGCAGCGGGTGCCGGTTGACTGCGTAGCGGATGCCGGAGTCCTTGGCCCGGGTGAACTCATCCCGGCTGATCCCGACCCACTGCTCGGCAAACACCCCGGCGGGCAGGCGGCGCGAGCCCGGATACCCGAGCAGAGCCCGTACCTTCCGTTTGATCTTCTTCAGCTTGTACTCGTCGGTGCACTGGCGGCGGATCATCCCGACCGTGCCGTCCGGGTTGCGGACGAACAACGGCATGGACGCAAACCGGTGGGCAGGATTCAGCGCGTCGGCGCGGATGTTCCCGCCACCGGTACGGATGATCGGAATACCGGCAGGCTGGGCAACCTCCCGCTCCAGCCGGTCGAGGTGGCGGTAGACCGTCTGGGGCTCCCAGCCGGTATCGGCGAAGATCGCCGCATCCAAGCGCGGCAACCTGCCCTGCGCCGCGAGCAGCAGCAGCGCAGTTGACTGCACGCCCGCCCCCAACGACAGCACACGCATCCTGGGCTCGCTCATGAGACCACCGCCAGACCGCGTCCCGAATCGTCGGCACCGCGCAGTTCGGCGTACCGGCTGGAGACCCAGCCGACCGACCAGCCGCACAGTTCCGCCGCCTGCCGCACGGACAGGGTGGCCGTGAAGGCGGCGGCCACGATGCGACGCGCCTCGTCCTCGGGCATCTTGTCCTCGGCGGGGCCCCGGCTCAGGAGTGCGGCGCGTTCACGCTCGGCCTGCTCCGCTCGTTCACGGCGTTCACGCTCCGCTGCTGCGGCGCGGGCGCGGCGCTCGGCTTCCGCGCGCTGGCGGGCCTGCTGTTCACGCTCGCGGGCCTCGCGTTCATGATGTTCACGCTCGCGTTCACGGCGTTCACGCGCCTCGCGCTCCGCCGCTTCCGCGCGCTCGCGGGCTTCGCGTTCCTCACGCAGTCGGCGCTCCTCCCGCTCGGCCTGTTCACGGGCCAAGCAGGCTTCGTGCTCGCGCTGTTCACGCGCCAGGGCGGCGGCGTGCTCGCGCTCCTCGCGGGCCTCGGCGCGGGCCCGCTCCTCACGCTCCCGGGCCGCCTCAAGGGCCTTCTCCCGTTCGGCTTTACGCTCGGCGTCCTGGGCGGCCACGGCGGCGGTGATGGCCCGCCGATAGGCCAGGCTCGTCTCTGCGGTGACGATGAGCAGGAGCGGCGCCACCGAGTGAACAGCCACACCGACCAGGTCTTTCCTCAGCGCGGAGTCGGCGGTGTTCAGGGCCAGGGTCATCAGGCCGGTCATCCAGCGCAGGGCCAGCGGCCAACGGCCACCGTTCCCGCCCAGGCGGGCCAGCACGTCATCGAGCTTGACCACGATGACGACCGCCGCGTCCACGACGAGCGGCAGGATCGGCGCCGTCCACCCCCACGCGCGGGCCGTGTGGTCGGCCATGAGCGGGGTGACGGTGAGGATCGAGTAGAGCATCGCCCCGCACACGATCAGCCACGTGCCGGCCGACAGGGCACGCTCCGCTGAACGGGTCTGAACACTGTTCACGCGGCACCCCCCAGCTCCCGGCCGGCAGCCGGGCGGGAACGGTAGAACGCGTTGGTCGCCGCGTTGTACGTGAACGCCTCGCAGCGCCACTTGAACGCCTGCGCCGGGTGGTCACCGCACGGCTTCCACACGTGGTCCGCCGGAAAACCGTGGGTGGCGGTGTCGGCGTGCGCGTCCTCGCGGGAGGCGTAGACGGCGTAGGGCTCGCCGTAGTGCAGCAGCACCGTCACCGTCTCGCCCTCACGCGGACCCCGGCTCAGTTCGCCCTTCAACCGGCGCATCTCGAACGTCTTCAGCAGAAGCTCCTGCTGTGCGACGGACAGTTCCTTCACCGCGTTGGACAGGAGTCCACCGAGCTGGGCGGCTGTGGCCTCTGCCCGCTCGGCGCGCTCGGTCGCGGCGGCCAGAGCGACCGCGCGCCGGGCGAGCGCGGTGTCCGCTGCCTGGGTGGTCTGGCGGGCCCGGTCGAACGCGGCGGCGGTGTCGGCCTCCAGGCGGGCGAGCCGCTTCCTGGTGACGATCCGGATCATGCCGCGTCCCCCGCCTGGCCGACGCGGCCGTTGAACTGGTCGCGGTGGGCGGCCAGCACCCGGCGGCGGGCCCGGCGGACGCGCCGCTCGTCCAGCTCGGCCGGCGTGCGGTCGATAACGACGATCTGCGCGTCCAGCAGGTCCATCTCCGCGCGGATGGCGGGCATCTCCCGCTCGATGGCGTCCAGCTCCGCGTCGGTGGGCTCCATGAAGTCGAAGCACTCGGACGCGGTAACGGCGTCCTGAACAGTAACGATGTGGTCCATGGGTCGTGTTCTCCCTAGCAGGTGGCAACGGCCCGAACAGCGGCCCCGGTGTTCCAGCACCGGGGCCGCGCGCCGTTGAAGTCGGTAGATCCGGCTCCCCGCGCTCCCGCCCGTACGTCCTCACGCTGTGCGCGGGACGGACGGGCGGGAGAGGCAGCCGGGCGCGGCGAGCGCCGCGCACCTGGACGGACCGAACATGGACGGCGCCGCCGGCCGGTCCCTACCGGCGGCGCCCTGGTAGTCGTCGGTACACACCGACCTCCCGCATTCGCAGGGACATGGGACGCGGCTCCATGCCGCGCGGGTCCGCCTTTTCGACTCGGGGAGGCGGGGCCCACCTATTCAGTTCTCAAGCGACGAACACTCCCGGCAGGCGCGGTAACCCCGGGGGCTCCCGTTCGTGGGAACGGGACCTGACGGCGTGTTCTTGCAGGTCAAGCAAGCGGTCCCGCGATGCGGTACCTGTATTACTTGTTCTCCATCATGGGGTGGAGGATTCGCGGCGTCAACCCCTTCGGGAAGTTCGGTCGCGCGTCGCTCCGTCGTGCTGTCCACAACCCTCGCGCGATCAGGCGAGACGTCGGACGCACGTCCCGGACGAGTCCTGTACGACTTGAGCCGTCCCCGGGTAGCGTGAAGTCGTCCCAACTCGTCCCAGTCGGGGGAGGATGAGCACATGGCGAATGAGCGCCTGCGGGGAGCGATCACCGAAGCCGGTCTGACGATCGAGCAGGTTGCAACACGGATCGGCGTGGACCCCAAGACAGTCGAGCGCTGGATCAACATGCCGCGCCGTAAGCCGTATCGGCGCTTTCAGTACGCCATCGCGTCGTTGTTGCAGCAGGACGTCTCGTACCTGTGGCCGGATGAGGCGACGTCAGCGGAGGTAGCGGAGACGGGTAATGCCGAATTGGTGAAGCTCTACCCGCACCGATCCGTCGTACCGAACGCGACGTGGCCCAAGCTGTACGCGAAGGCGACCCACCATTTCGACGTGCTCGTCTACTCGGGCTTCTGGCTCACGGAGGACGCGGCGTTTCATCGCATAGTGAAAGAAAAGGCTGCTGCCGGCGTGCCTGTCCGGTTCCTGCTCGGCGACCCGGACTGTGAAGCTGTCGCGCAACGTGGAGAGGATGAAGGGATCGGCGCCGCCATGGGGCTGAAAATTCGTAACGCCCTTCTCAACTACGCCGGGTTCTTTGGGCTTCCGGGCGTGGAGTTCAGGCTGCACTCGACCGTTCTCTACAACTCACTGTATCGCGCGGATGACGAGATGCTGGCCAATGGCCACCTCTACGGCGTGGGTGCCTACATGGCCCCTGTGCTGCACATCCAGCGCATCCCCGGGGGTGAGCTTTTCGACTCCTACGCGGAGAGTTTCGAGCGCGTCTGGGACTCGGCCCGACGCATCACATCACCCACTGACCTCGGAGGGCCAGCCTCATGAGTCGCATCGACTACTACAACGACCCGAACGCTCCGCAGGCAAACTCGGTGATTCCGTCGGTGACTGCGGTCGTCGTCAACCCCTCGGGTGAGTTGCTGATGATTCACCGGACTGATAACGATCTGTGGGCCATTCCGGGCGGCGGTCACGACGTAGGAGAGAGCATCGCGGAAACCGTTGTTCGTGAGGTGGAGGAAGAGACCGGCATCAAGGTCGTCGTGCAGGACGTCGTGGGGCTGTACACGAACCCGCGTCACGTCATGGAGTACGACGACGGTGAAGTCCGCCAGCAGTTCTCGATCTGCTTCCGGGCCCGACCGGTCGGGGGAGAACTCAGGACAAGCTCAGAGTCCAAAGAGGTCCGTTGGGTGCCGCCGGCCGACCTCGCCGCGCTCAACATCCACCCGTCCATTCGGCTTCGGATCGAGCACGGCTTGGACGCTACTCAGACCCAGCCCTATATCGGCTAGGGGTGCTGGCTGGAGTCACCTGACCGGGCGGCTTTCGGCGTGCTCAAGACGAGAAAGGACCCGACCGGACGCGGCATGGATCTCGGGTGCCGCCCGTTGAATGAACCGCCCGACGATGGTGTCGGGGCCGTAGCGGTTCACGATCTCCTGCACGCGAGCGTGTGAGTCCGTGGGGGTGCCGTCCGGCGTGGTCGTCATGTCGCAGTACACAAGAGCGTCCACCAACTCGGGACGCTCCAACGCGAACTCCTCTTCCAACTCCCCGCGTAGCCCGCGCTCCTCGGCCTCCAGGAGTGCGCAGGAGTGGTGAGCGACGAGGTTCACGACCCGCTCATCCGCGTGTTCGGTCTGCCTGAGAAACCGGGCCCCGTCGAGCGGATGGAAGCCGGTTTGCACCAGGGCCGGCGCATAGCCGATGTCGTGCAGGATCGCGGCGGCCTCCATCACCTCCGCATCGGTTTCCGACAGGATCGGGCGGAGCTCCCGAGCGCGACGCGCCACACCTTGGACGTGAGCCCATCGACGGGGCAGGGCCTCCGCCAAGACGGACTCGGACAGGTCGTATGCCCAGCTCGTCAGAGACATGCGATTCACCTTAGGAGTCAGAGCGAACGGGCGGGAGGGCGCGTACCACCCGGGGCTTGCCCGGCTGCGACTCCAGGAATCCGCGCCCTTGAAGCTGGGCGAGAGCGTCCCGCAGTGCCACCCGAGAGACACCGAAGCGCTCGCAGAGCTTCGCTTCCGAGAGGAAGGGCCCGCCCACGGTCGCCTCGGCGCGCATCATGTCCTCGATGCGTTCGACGAGCGACCGCCGGTCGGTTCCCGGCGTCGCGCGTCGCCAGCCGGCACCGTGCTGGGCCTCGATCAGCCCCTCGTCCTTGAGGGTGCGCAGAGCGCGGCGGATCGTGCCACGGGAGACGTTGTACTGCGCGATCAGCTCGTTCTCGGACGGGAGCCGCTCCGGCGCGCTTTCCTCATTCAGGGTGGTGCGCAAGGCGTCAGCGATCACCATGTACGTGCCGCGCGGGCTCGGATCGGCCACTCTTCCCCCTCGTCTTCGAAGCTCCATCTGCAAGGTTGCCACAGGCCAACTGCCAGGAGCTCTCGCTGTAACAGCTGCGCAGTCGCGGGGTACACAGTCGCCAACCGCTAGGCGACCGAGGACGAGCGACGATCCAGCACCCTAGGACGTCACCGCTGCTTTGGGCGGCCTTGCGTCAAGTCTTCAAGCAGCGTCAGCGTGCTGGTTCTATCGACTGACCTTCCCACTCAGCGCTGGGAGCGCGGAGAGACGAGGCAGGGCAGGCAGCGAGGCCGAGCCAGATGGGCCGGAAGCCCATGTGGTGCTATTCCTTCAGCTCCCTCAGCAGTGTCACGAGGGGGAGCCGCCGCCCGAGCCAGGGATCGCCTGCGAATCGGAAGGTCGCCCCTTTGTCAGTGGGAGCCGGTACGCTACGGCCGCTGTTCGCGGAAGGTTCGTATCCAGGCGTGACCGTGGATGGGGATTCCCGACAAAATCCGACCAAATCGCAGCCGTTCAGGTGTGCGGGTCGTCACTCACATGGTGTGATGTGCCGCACAGGTGGAATTGTGATTTCGTTCCCAAATCCCCAGTGAGCTGCGCCCTTCTCGGTGCCCTGGGCGTAACGCCGCAGATCAACATGCGAACCCCTGCTACACAAGAGCCGGCGGACAAGGCAAGATGGGGAACATTGCCGCGCCGGTACGTGATCAGGGTCACATTTTCCGGGCTTTGCTTGCTCTACGTCGCGGTAACCGCATCCGGACATGGGAAAGGCCCCGCCTGTCGCCCGCGAAGCTACAAGGCAGGGCCCTTCTTCAGCACACCGTCTGCAGCGACGCCCCGACCTTTAGGTCGGGGCTCTTCGCGTTAGAAGGGCCAGTGATCTCGCGCGATCTTGTAGATCGTGTAGACCGGCCCCAGCCAGCGCGTCACTTTGTATGCGTGGTCGCGCCTGCTGCAGCAGCGGCAGTGCCCCTCAGGCTGGTCAGCCATCGGGATCCACCCCTTTCTGGGCCCATGACCATCATGGACTCCCGGGAGGCGCACGAGGGAGCGCGGACCCTAGGGGGTGCATTGTTAGGCGGTACCCTACCCGGGCCCAAGGGCCCTCCGGCGCCTGCCGGCTGTAGCCCTGAGGAGCGCTTCGAAGGCACTGCGTGCCGCGCAGGTGCTAGCCACCCCTGTTCGCCACCCCACCCGGGTGGCACTCAACGCCCCGACCAGCGTGAACCTTTGATGGCGTGTTTGGTACGCCGTGCCAGCCCCTTTCGTGCAAGAGGTGTAAATCACACACGGGGTGCGCAGTGGCCTACGTATGAAGAAGTGCCGTCGAAGCGCCCAGGTCTGAGGGTTTGCAGCGGACGCGACTGCCATCCCTTACGTCACAGCGGGACAGCCACCCGTGAAAGGGAGGCAGCCCGCTTCGCCCCCGTGGGTGGCGTCGATAGCGGCTCGCATGAGCTGGGGGCACCAACTACCGGTACGACTATGTCGTTCCGGCAGGCCCCTTGGCGGACGCGTTCCAGGGCCGATCCCTGACCTCGTGGGCCACACACGGGCCAGAGCGCCGACTGAAAGGGCCCGCACTACGCCTGAGCTGGGCGAACAACCTGTTCGCCCGTCGGTCTTGAAAACCGTCGTGGCGCAAGTCACCGTGGGTTCAAATCCCACACCCACCGCACCTCTCGAAGGCCCCTGACCAGGAACATCGGTCGGGGGCCTTCGGCGTGCTCGCCGGTCGTCCACGTGGAAGCAGGGTGGGCCGTTCTTCACTGGCCTGCCGTCAAGCGGGCCGCCGAGGCGATTGCCGTGCGGGCCTCTCGGGCGGTGAGGCCCGTCTGGAGGGCCGCTGTGGTGAGGGCGTCGGCGAGGACGTCGCCCAGGCCGCTCTCGTAGGCGCGGCAGGCCGCCCAGAAGAGGCGCGTGTTGCGCTGGCCCTCGTGCGCGGAGAGGACGAACTGCACCAGGCCCGCGCCGTGGTGCGCGGGGCGCCCGCCGGCCGGGTGGGGCGTGCGCGCGGGGGGCGTGAGCAGCCGCAGGAGCGCCGGGGGGCAGGGCGCGGGCGCGAGGTGGCCGGTGCCGGGGACCAGGGTGTAGACGCCGTGCTCGGTGCGGGAGCCGGGGCCGACGAGGTAGCCGCCGGCGCCGCGGATGTCGATGCCGGGGGCGAGGCGGCTCGCGGAATTGGGCACCACGACGTGCGGCGATCCCGTCAGCCACAGGTGCCGGCCGCCGCTCGGCGTGGCGACGACCACGGTGTCGGGGATCGTGAAGAGGTGCCGTAAGGCCAGTTCGCGCAGGGCGGCGGAGGCGTCCGTACCCGGCTTGGTGTCGAGGTCGACGCCGATGAGGTGGTACGGGGGCAGGCCGCAGGCGATGCCGTACCCGGTCGCCCTCGGCGCTGCCGCGAACAGCGCGCGCACGCGACGCGGGTCGCTCGACGCGTCGTACACGCCGTGCCCGGGCAGCCCGCACTCCCCGTGGCAGCGCGGCGCCCACGGCGGGTCGTCGCGGTGCGGCGAGGGCAGGGCGGGCAGCTTGCGGCGGGTGAGGGGGATGACGGCGAGGCCGCGTTCGGCGGCGGTCAGGGCGTGCGCGAGGGCCAGGGCCGCCGGCGACGCGGGCGAGGCGGCGGAGGGGCCCGCCGGGCGGGGCGGCCCGTAGGAGGACGGGTGTCGGTCGGTGGTGGCCATGGGCTTATTTTCGTACGAGTGTTCGATAGAGGGAAGGGGTGGGGAGGGCAGGGTACGCCGAGCGCGGATTTACCGACTATGTGCCGAAACGCTTCCCCTCGTGGGGGGACCGGGATCCGGGTCATGAGGGGCGGCGCGTTCGGGATGAGCTGGGGTTTTGTGGGTGCGAAGCACGTTTATCGACATGTCCTCACGCTTGCGAGCGAATAGGGGCTTCCGGGGTGGTTCGCCGGGGTCGGCGTGGGCAACTCTGGTCGTGCGACGTCGTGAACATCGCCGAGGCGGTCGGCCAACTGCCTTGGGGCAACCCGTACTTCCCGTACCACCCGGGCCCGGACCCGTCCGTCACCCGGCGCGTACCACTTCTGGAGGAATAGACATGGCTTCCATCCGTACCGCCCGCGCCCTCGCCGCCGTCGCCGCGCTGCCCCTCGCGGCGGCCCTGTTCTCCGGGGTCGCGGTGGCCGACAACGGCGCGTTCGCGGGCCACGGATCGAACGCTGGCGTGGCGACCGTCAGCGGCAGCGGGGTCGGGCACAACAACAGCGGCAACTCGTCCACCACGCAGCAGCAGGCGGTCGGCAACGGCGCCTCGAACCAGAGCAATACCGCCCAGGTGAACGGTTCGGCGTTCACGGCGATCCAGCAGGGCAACTCGAACGTCGCCGTGCGCTTCTCCCCGCTCTGGTAGCCCCGGCGCTCCCGCTCCGCGGGGGTCGTCAGTGGGGTGCGTGACAGTCGCGCGGCGGTGCTTCGGCGCCGCCGCGTCGGCGTTTCGGGGGCGGGTCGGCGCGGGTGGGCGCGGGGCGCGTCCGCGCGGGGTGGGTCGGCGCGGGTGGGCGCGGGGCGCGTCCGCGCGGGGCGTGCGATCAGCGGCGTGCGACCGGTGGCGGGATCGGGCGGGCGCGTGATCTCTTGACAGCCAGGCGTATCTGACGGACAGTCAGTAACCTTGTCGCTCCGAGGTCAGACCCCCGGGAGGGCCGCCGCCGTGCACCTCGCTCCCACCGAACGCCAGCGAGAACTACGCGCCGAACTGCGGGCCCGTTTCGCCGCGCTGATGCCGGACGGGCCGCCCGCCGCCGACGACCCCGCCGCCCAGCGCCGTGTGCTGCGCCGGCTGGGCGAGGAGGGCCTGCTCGGGCTCGGCTGGCCCGTCGAGTACGGCGGTCAGGGGCGCGGCGCCGACGAGCAGTTCGTCTTCTTCGACGAGGCGTACCGCGCGGGCGCACCCGTCTCCATGGTCACGCTGAACACCGTGGGTCCCACCCTCATGAAGTACGGCACCGAGGAGCAGAAGGCCCGCTTCCTGCCGCGCATCCTCAGCGGCGACCTCATCTTCGCCATCGGCTACAGCGAGCCGTCCGCCGGCACCGATCTCGCGTCGCTGCGTACGCGCGCGGTGCGCGACACGGCCACCGGCGACTGGCTCGTCGACGGGCAGAAGATCTTCACGTCGAACGCCCAGAACGCCGACTGGATCTGGCTCGCCTGCCGCACCGACCCGGACGCGCCCAAGCACCGCGGCATCTCGATCATCCTCGTCCCGACGGACGCGCCCGGCTTCTCCTGGACGCCCATCGAGACCGTCGGCGGCCTCACCACGACCGCCACCTACTACGACCGCGTCCGCGTGCCCGCCGCGCACCTCGTCGGCGAGGAGAACGGCGGCTGGGGCCTGATCACCAACCAGCTCAACCACGAACGGGTCGCGCTCGCCGCGATCGGCATGCAGGCCGAGGATTTCTACGAGGCCGCTCTCACCGCCGCTCGTACACCCGATCCAGTGACGAACGAGCGCCGCATTGACTCGACTTGGGTCCGTTCCCAACTGGCCGAGGCGCATGCCCGGCTGGCGGCATCGCGCCTGCTCAACTGGCGTTTGGTGGGGGACGTGGGGGCGGGTTCGCTGGCCCCGGGGGACGCCAGCGGGGTGAAGTTCGCGGGAACGGAATCCGCGATCGAGACGTATCGACTGTGTCAGCACATCACGGGCGACACCGGCTGGATCAGGGCCGGATCGCCGGGGGCGTTCGGGGGAGCGGACGGAGTCGGGGGGACGGGGATCGCCGTGGGGAGCGGGGAGTTGGAGCGGATGAATCGCGCGGCCCAGATCAACACGTTCGGGGGCGGCGTGAGCGAGGTCCAGCGGGAGATCGTCGCGCAGATGCGGCTGGGGATGAAGCGGGGGAAGCGGTGACGGGGGTGGAGCGGGTGCGGGCCGAGGCGGACGGGCGGGCACGGGCGGATGCGGGAGCGCGGGCCGAGTCGGATGTACAGGTGCGGGCGGGGCTGGACGCGGATGCGCTGAAGGCGTTCGAGGGGCGGGTCGCGGCGGCGGGCGGCACCGGGAAGGACCCGGTGAACCTGCCGATGATCCGGCACTGGTGCGAGGCCATGGGCGACACGAACCCGGCGTACGCGGGGCCGGACGCGATAGCGCCGCCGACCATGTTGCAGGCGTGGACGATGGGCGGGCTGTCCGGGTACGAGGGGCGCTCCCCGGCCCACGACGAGTTGTTCGCGCTCCTGGACGGCGCGGGCTGCACGTCGGTCGTCGCCACGGACTGCGAGCAGGAGTACGTACGTGCGCTGCGGCCCGGGCAGGCCATCACGTACGACTCCGTGATCGAGTCCGTGTCGCCGCTGAAGACGACGAAGCTCGGCGCAGGGCACTTCGTGACGACACGGATGGACGTCTACGGGGACGGGGAGTTGGCGGGCCGCCATCGGTTCCGCATCCTGAAGTACGCGCCTGCTCGGCGAGCGGAGTCGGGGGCGGGTTCTGGGGCCGGGGTCGGGGTCGGGGCGGGGCGGGGGCCCGGGGCGGAGCGCGGGGCCGAGTCGGGGGCGAAGGCGTTGCGGCCGCGTCCCGTGATCAATAGGGACAACGCCGGATTCTGGGACGGGGTCGCCGAGCACCGGCTGCTCATCCAGCGCTGCACGACCTGCGCCACGCTGCGTTTCCCCTGGCTGCCCGGGTGCAACGCGTGCGGTGGCCAGGAGTGGGACACCGTCGAGGCGAGCGGCGAGGGCACGGTCTTCAGTTACGTGGTGATGCACCACCCGCCTTTCCCCGCGTTCGACCCGCCCTACGCGGTGGGCCTGATCGAGCTGGCGGAAGGCGTCCGCGTCCTCAGCAACGTGGTGGGGGTGCCCTGCGACGAGGTCCGTATCGGGATGCCCGTACGGCTCGAATTCCTGCGGGCGGACGCTGAGTTGGAGCTGCCGGTGTTTCGCGCGGTCGAGAGGGAGGGGGCCTGACCATGGACTTCACGCCCACGCAGGAGCAGGAGGCGGCACGCGAACTGGCCGCGCGGATCTTCGGCGACCTGTCCACCCCGCAGCGCCTGGCCGGCCTCGGCACCGGCACGGACACCGGCCTGTGGAAAGCGCTAGGCGACGCGGGACTTCTGGCGGCCGTCGAAGAGGTCGGGCTGCTCGGGCTCGTGCTCATGCTGGAGGAGCAGGGGCGCACGACCGCGCAAGTCCCGTTCGCGGCGAGCTGTGTGTACGGGCTGCTGGCGGTGGCCGCGCACGGGAGCGCCGAGCAGCGGGAGCGGCTGCTGCCGGGATTCAGGGACGGGACGGCCGTGGCGACGGGGGCGTTCCCGGCGCGCGGTGGGATCGTGGTGGCCCTGGACCTGGACCTGGATCAGGGCCTGGCGCCGATCCCGGATGCGGGCCCGGGCGTGGACGCGGCCCCGGACCCGGATGCCGACCCGGGCGCCGGCTCGGGGGCACCGGGCGGGGTGAGGGCGCGGCTGACCGGGACCGTGCCCTGGGTGCCGTGGCTGAGAGAGGCGACGCATGTCCTGGTGCCGGTGCGGGAGGTGGTGGCGCCCAGAAAAGTTACCCACAGCCTGTGGATGGCGCGGGCGGATGACGTCATCTGGGAGCCGGTGGAGCTGACGGCGCCCTGGTCGGCGGGGCGGCTCACCCTGGCTGGCACTCCGGCGGAGCGGCTCGGCACCCCGGCCGAAGATCCCCGCACCCCGGCGGAGAGCGACGGCGCCCCCGTGGAAGGGAGCGGCGGGGCGTACGCGGAGGTGCTGGCGGCGGCCAGAACCGCGTTCGCCGGGCTCCAGGCAGGCGTGTGCGCCGGCTCGCTGGCCAGAGCGGTGGCCCATGCGAACGAGCGGGAGCAGTTCGGCAAGCCCCTCGCGGCCAAGCAGGGCGTCCAACTCCGCGCGGCGGACGCCCATATGGACATCGAGGCGATCCGGGTCACCGCGTACGAGGCGGCCTGGCGGCGGGACGAGGGGCTGGCGTTCCGCACCCACGCCCTGACCACGGCGTGGTGGGCGTCGGAAGCGGGCCGCCGCGTCGTCCACACCGGCCAGCACCTGCACGGCGGCACAGGCGCCGACCTGGATCACCCCGTCCACCGGCACTTCCTGTGGGGCAGACAGCTCGACGGCTACCTGGGCGCCGGGGCGGAACTCCTGGAGGAGCTGGGCGAGTTGATCGCGGCGGACGACCTGGGGCAGAGCGCCGACGCGGCGCGGGGAGGTGCGGCGGCATGAAGGTCGGGGAGGTGCTGCCGGAGCTGGAGATCCCGGTCACGCGGACGCTGATCGTCGCCGGGGCGATCGCGTCCCGCGACTACCAGGACGTGCACCACGACGCGGAACTGGCGAGGGAGAAGGGCTCACCGGACATCTTCATGAACATCCTCACGACGAACGGGCTGGTGGGCCGCTACATCACCGACCACTTCGGCCCGACCGCGATACTCCGCAAGGTGGTGATACGGCTCGGCGCGCCCAACTACCCCGGAGACACCATGGTGTTGAGCGGCGAAGTCACCGGCGTCACGGACGGCGACACGGCCCTCGTCCGCGTCGTCGGGCGCAACGGCCTGGGCCACCACGTCACCGGCACGGTCACGGTCACGGTCCCCGGACCGGATGCGAGCACGGGGGCGGACGCGAGCAAGGCCGCGAGCAGGACCGAGGCCGAGGACGGGCCCGGGGAGGTCCGGTCATGAGCGTACGGAACAAGGACCGGCTCGGCGGGCGGGCGGCCATCGCGGGGATCGGCGCGACGGAGTTCTCCAAGGACTCCGGGCGCAGCGAGCTGAAGCTGGCGGTGGAGGCGGTGCACGCCGCGCTGGACGACGCGGGGCTCACGCCGGCGGACGTGGACGGCATGGTCACGTTCACCATGGACACCAGCCCGGAGATCACCGTGGCGCAGGCGGCCGGCATCGGGGAGCTGTCCTTCTTCTCCCGTGTGCACTACGGCGGCGGCGCGGCCTGTGGCACCGTCCAGCAGGCGGCTCTCGCGGTGGCGAGCGGGGTCGCGGAGGTGGTGGTCTGCTACCGCGCGTTCAACGAGCGGTCGGGCCGCAGATTCGGGTCGGGCGTGCAGCGGCGGGAGCCGTCGGCGGAGGGCGCGGCGCTCGGCTGGGCGCTGCCGTTCGGGCTGCTCACCCCGGCGTCCTGGGTGGCGATGGCGGCGCAGCGTTATCTGCACACGTACGGGCTGACGTCCGAGGCGTTCGGGCAGGTGGCCGTCGTGGACCGGGAGTACGCGGCGACGAACCCGGCGGCGTACTTCCACGGCAAGCCGATCACCCTGGCCGACCACGCGGCCTCCCGCTGGATCGTCGAACCGCTGCGGCTGCTCGACTGCTGCCAGGAGACGGACGGCGGGCAGGCCCTCGTCGTCACGAGCGTGGAGCGGGCCCGCGACCTGGCCCGGCCGCCGGCCGTGATCCGGGCGGCGGCGCAGGGGGCCGGCCGGGCGCAGGAGCAGATGACGAGCTTCTACCGGGACGACCTGACCGGACTGCCGGAGATGAGCGTCGTCGCCCGCCAGTTGTGGCGCACGGCGGGGCTCGGGCCCGGGGAGGTGGACGTCGGGATCCTGTACGACCACTTCACGCCGTTCGTGCTGATGCAGTTGGAGGAGTTCGGGTTCTGCGCGCCCGGGGAGGCGGCCGGGTTCGTCGCGGAGCGGCGGCTCCCCGTCAACACGCACGGCGGGCAGCTCGGCGAGGCGTACCTGCACGGGATGAACGGGATAGCGGAAGGCGTCCGCCAGATCCGCGGCACCGCGGTGAACCAGATAGCGGGCGCCTCCACCGCCCTGGTCACCGCCGGCACCGGCGTCCCCACATCGGGCCTGATCCTCGGGGCCGACGGATGAGCGCGGGCGGGTTGCGCGGGAGGGGTGCGCAGGGCGTGCGGGGCGTGGCCGCGGGCCGGGCGTGCGCCGGGGCGCGGGCCTCGCGGAGAGGGGGCTCTCAGGGGCGAACCCTCAGGGATCGTCGTCGCGCCCTCCACCCAAAGGAGGTGGGGCTACCACCCCTCGTACAACCTGAGGCGGACGCGGCTTCGGGACCTCCGGCCGATCCCTGACGGGAGGGGGCGCTCATAGCGTGGAGACATGACCGCAACCCTGGCGCCTGCCGCTTCCGCAGCCCCCGCTGCGCACTCGGTGTACCCCTCGTACCCGTCGTTCGCGTCGTACGTCAGGGCGCGTCAGCCGGTGCTGCTGCGCACGGCGCGGTCGCTGACGGCGAATCCGTGCGACGCCGAGGACCTGTTGCAGACCGCGCTCGCCAAGACGTACGTGGCGTGGGACCGCATCGAGGACCACCGCGCCCTTGACGGCTATGTCCGCCGGGCCCTGGTGAACACGCGGACGTCGCAGTGGCGCAAGCGCAAGGTCGACGAGTTCGCGTGCGAGGAGCTGCCCGAGCCGACGTATGTGCCGGCGCCCGCCGACCCGGCCGAGCAGCAGGCGCTGCACGACGCGATGTGGCGCGCGATCCTCAAGCTGCCCGCGCGCCAGCGGGCCATGGTCGTCCTGCGGTACTACGAGGATCTGAGCGAGGCACAGACGGCGGAGGTGCTCGGCGTCTCCGTCGGCACGGTCAAGAGCGCGGTGTCCCGCGCCCTCGGCAAGCTCCGCGAGGACCCCGAACTCCGCCCGGCGGCAGCGGCCTGAGCGGTCCCGCGCCCGGCCCACCCGTACCCCCCGACCGTCCCCAACGGGCCCCCGTCCCCGAGCGGCCCCCGCCCCCGGCTGAAAACGCACCCCCCGAACGGGGCGTCCTCGGCCCCCGCGCGTTCTTCCCGCCCCGTGCGGACGCGGCTGATCTGGGGTTCGCCGGGGCCGACGGCTGATCGATCATTCCCGGGACTAGTGACATACCACGCGGTATGCGGCGAGAATCGGCGGAACCCTACTGCTCCGTAGCGCCCACCGGGAGGACGCCGTGCTGAGCACGATGCAGGACGTACCGCTGACCGTGACCCGCATCCTGAACCACGGGGTGACGGTGCACGGCACCTCGACGATCACCACGTGGACGGGTGAGGGCGAACCGCATCGCCGTACGTTCGCCGAGGTGGGCGCCCGTGTGGCGCAGCTCGCGCACGCCCTGCGGGACGACCTCGGCGTCCGCGACGACGACCGGGTTGCGACCCTCATGTGGAACAACGCCGAGCACGTCGAGGCGTACTTCGCCGCCCCCGCGATGGGCGCCGTGCTGCACACGCTCAACCTCCGGCTGCCCGCCGACCAGCTCACCTGGATCGTCAACCACGCGGCGGACCGCGTGATCATCGTCAACGGTTCGTTGCTGCCGCTGCTCGCGCCCCTGCTGCCCGCGCTCACGACGGTCGAGCACATCGTGGTCTCCGGGCCCGGCGACCGTTCCGTACTGGACAGCGCCGCCGCGCGGGTGCACGAGTACGAGGAACTGCTGGCGGGGAAGGCGACCACGTACGACTGGCCGGAGCTGGACGAGCGGCGGGCCGCGGCCATGTGTTACACGTCGGGGACGACGGGCGACCCGAAGGGGGTCGTGTACTCGCACCGTTCCATCTACCTGCACTCCATGCAGGTCAACATGGCGCAGTCGATGGGTCTGACGGACGCCGACACCTCGCTCGTGGTGGTGCCGCAGTTCCATGTGAACGCATGGGGGCTGCCGCACGCCACGTTCATGACCGGCGTGAACATGCTGATGCCGGACCGTTTCCTCCAGCCCGCGCCGCTCGCCGAGATGATCGAGTCCGAGCGGCCCACGCACGCCGCCGCCGTCCCGACCATCTGGCAGGGCCTGCTCGCCGAGCTGACCGCCAAGCCCCGGGACGTCTCCTCGCTCACCCAGGTCACGATCGGCGGTTCGGCGTGCCCGCCCTCGCTGATGAAGGCGTTCGACGACCTCGGCATGCGCGTCTGCCACGCCTGGGGCATGACCGAGACGTCCCCGCTCGGCACGATCGCGCGGCCCCCGGCACACGTCGAGCGGGACAGCGAGGAGGAGTTCGCGTACCGGCTGACGCAGGGACGGTTCCCCGCGGGCGTCGAGGCGCGGCTGTGCGGGCCCGGCGGCGAGATCCTGCCCTGGGACGGCGAGTCGGCGGGCGAGCTGGAGGTGCGCGGCAACTGGATCGCCGGTGCCTACTACGGCGGCCCGGACAGTGAACCGCTGCGCCCCGACGACAAGTTCAGCGCAGACGGCTGGCTGAAGACCGGTGACGTCGGCACCATCAGCCCCGACGGCTTCCTCACGCTCACCGACCGCGCCAAGGACGTCATCAAGTCCGGCGGCGAGTGGATCTCCAGCGTCGAGCTGGAGAACGCGCTGATGGCGCACCCGGACGTCGCCGAGGCCGCCGTGGTCGCCGTCCCCGACGACAAGTGGGGCGAACGGCCGCTCGCCACGGTCGTGTTGAAGGAGGGCGCGAGCGCGGACTTCGAGACACTGCGCGCGTTCCTCGCGGAGAAGATCGCCAGGTGGCAGCTTCCCGAGCGCTGGACGATCGTGCCTACCGTCCCCAAGACGAGCGTCGGCAAGTTCGACAAGAAGGTGCTGCGCAAGCAGTACGCGGAGGGCGAGTTGGACGTCACCCGGCTCTGACCGCCGGCGTACGGACCGTCCTACGCACCATCCTACGGGCCGGTGCCCGGGAAGGGTCGAGGGACTGTTTCACGTGAAACAGCGCGGGGCCGTTTCACGTGAAACGGCCCCGCACCCTCATGCCCGGACGGTTCTTACGCCTCGACGGCTGTCAGTTCGTGCCGATCTTCGCCAGCAGGTCCACGATCCGCGTCTGCACCTCGGCGCTCGTCGACCGCTCCGCGAGGAACAGGACCGTCTCCCCCGCCGCGAGCCTCGGCAGGTCCGCGTGCTCGACGGCGGCGGTGTAGACGACGAGCGGCGTACGGTTCAACTGCCCGTTGGCGCGCAGCCAGTCGATGATGCCCGCGCGGCGCCTGCGTACCTGGAGCAGGTCCATGACGACGAGGTTCGGCCGCATCTGCGCGGCCAGCGTCACCGCGTCGGCGTCGCTGGAGGCCCGCGCCACCTGCATCCCGCGCCGCTCCAGCGCGGCCGTCAGCGCGAGGGCGATCTCCTCGTGCTCCTCGATCAGCAGGACGCGCGGCGGGTGCTGCTCGCTGTCGCGCGGGGCGAGCGCCTTCAGGAGTACGGCGGGATCGGCCCCGTACGCGGCCTCGCGCGTCGCCTGTCCGAGACCGGCCGTCACCAGGACCGGGACCTCGGCGGCGACGGCGGCCTGGCGCAGCGACTGGAGCGCGGTGCGCGTGATCGGGCCGGTGAGCGGGTCCACGAACAGCGCGGCGGGGAACGCCGCGATCTGCGCGTCGACCTCTTCACGGGAGTGCACGGTCACCGGGCGGTAGCCGCGCTCGCTCAGCGCCTGCTGCGTCGTCACGTCCGGCGCGGGCCACACGAGGAGGCGGCGCGGGTTGTCCAGCGGCTCCGGAGGCAGCTCGTCGTCCATGGGCTGCGGCTGCGGCCGGTTGGCGACCTCCACGGCGCCGCCGGGACCGTCGAGCGGTTCGGGGCCCTCGGCGGCGTTCTGATCGGGGGCGCCTATGGCGTAGGCGCGGCCGGCGCCCTCCGACGAGTTCGACGCCAGCAACGGCTGCTGCGGCGGCAACGGTGGCTGCGGCTGCGCGGCCTGCTGGGGGTGCGGCCGGGCGCCGGTCCCCTGCGGCGGCGTCGGCGCGGCCGTCCCCTGCGGCGGGGTGCCCGCGCCGGTCGGCTCCGCCTGCTCGGGCCGCGTCGACAGCTTGCGGCGCCGCCCGGAACCGCCGAGCGCGCCCGCGCCCGAACCGCCCAGCGTCTGCCCCTCGGGCGGCCTCGGCACGCCCTGCGCGGGCGTGTGCGGCGGCATCGGCTGCGCGCCACCCTGCGGAGCGCCGGGCATCCGCTGCTGGTCAGCGACCTGCCGACCGAACGGCACGCCCTGCCCGAGCGTGCGCACGCTGAAGGCGCGGCCCTGCGTCGAATTCGGGTCCAGCGGGGTGCCGGGCGCCGCCGGGGCCTGCGGGGGTGCCTGGCGGCCGGCCTGTTGCGAGGCGTGCTGCGGCTGCTGCGGGGCCTGTTGCGCCGGGGGCCGCTGTGCCTGCGCCTGTGCCTGCGCCTGTGCCTGCGCCTGGGCCGACTCGGCGGGGAGCGGCTGGGCGAGGGGCTGGGCGGGGCGCGGGGCGACCCCGTTCTCCGGGGGGAGCGGGGCGGGGCCGGCCTGCGTGGTCGGACCCTGGGCCTCGGCGCCCTGTGGCTGACCGCCCTGCGCGGGCATGCCCTGGGCGGGGGTGTGCTGCGCCGGGTGCGGCGGCATCGGCGTGTGGTCGTCCGCGTCGTGCGGCGAGGCGGCGTGCTGGGGTGAGCCGGGGCGCTGGGGCGCACCGGGGTGCTGCGGCGCGTTCGGCTGCGCGGCTTGTACGTCGCCGGGGGCGCCCGGGGCGGTGACCTGCGGCTGTACGCCCTGGGCGGCCTGAGTGCCCGGGGTGTTTGCAGCGCCCTCGGGAGCCTGGGCGGGCTGCGGCTGCGGCTGCGTACCGCTCACCGGAACACCCGCCTGGCCTGCGGCCGGAACCCCCGCCTGGCCCCCGGCCGTGCCGCCCGCCTGAGCGCCGCCCGGCGCCGACGACGCCCCCGCGAGCCCGGCGATCTCGCCCACCGGAACCGCCTGCGGCCGGCCCGCCTGGACCTGCGCCGCGATGCCTTGCGCCGGTTCGGCGTACCCCGGAAGGCCCGCCTGGCCCGCTGGTACGGCCTGGCCCGTCTGAACGGCCTGGTCCGCCGCGGCCGGCGGCAGCGCGAACGCCTCCCGGGCCCCCGCGCCCCCCGCCTGCTGCTGACCCTCGGCCGGTGCCTGCGCCTGCGCCGCCGTACCCAGCGCCCTGCGGGCCCGCCGCCCGGACGGCTGAGGCTGCCCCGAGACCCCGGCGGGACCCTGCTGACCAGCCGGTTCGGCCTGCGGGAGCGGCGACGACGGCGCCTCCGTAGCCGCCACGACGCCGAGCCCCGCGCCGCGCGCGACGGAGTCGACGACAGCCACGGAACCCCCGACCGATCCGGGGTCCACGGCCGCGCCGGCGCCCGACGGCAGCGCGGGCAGCGCCGCCTGGCCGCCGCCCTCGGCGTGCCGCGCCCGACGTCCCGTACCGGCGGGCGCGGGAACGCCTTGCGGCGGCACGGTGTCACCCAACGCAGGTGAACCGGCCGCGTGTTCCGCCGCCGTCATGACCGCGCCCTCGGACGCCGACGCGCCCTGCGCGGGCCGCGCCCGGCGCCGGCCGGTGCCCCCGGAGGCGTGCCCGGCAGCGGCCTCCTGCGGGGCGGGGTCGTTCGCAGCGTCGGGGACGGCCGGGTTCGCGGCGGCCTCGTCGGCCGCGCGCCGCCCGCGGCGGCGACCCGTGCCGCCGCTCGGCGCCGCCGCGTGCCCGCTCTCCAGGAACGCGTCCACGGACGGACCCTCGGCCCGCCGGGCGCGGCGCCGCCGCCCGCCGGACGCCGTGTCGCCGGCCTGCGTCGGGGAGAGTCCCGGCGCGCCCTGGGCAGCGGCCGGCCGCAGATCCCCGTACCCGTTCCCGTGGCCCTGCTCCTGCGCGTGGCCCTGCTCCTGCGCGTAGGCGGAGGCGATCTCCAGGCCGGTGCCGGGCGGTGCCGCGACGGCGCCCGCGCCCTCGCCGATCGGTACGTCGAGGACGTACGCGCTGCCGCCCATGCCCGGCACCTCGTGCGTCTGGAGGACACCGCCGTGCGCCCGCACGATGCCCCGCACGATCGGCTCGTGGACCGGGTCGCCGCCCGTGTACGGGCCGCGCACCTCGATCCGTACGCTCTCGCCGCGCAGCGCGGCCGCGACGACGACGGTCGAGTCGGCGTACCCGGCGCTCGCGGGCACGCGCGCGTTGCCCGTGGCGTCGATGCCGGCGACGTCCGCGATCAGATGGGCCAGCGCGGTCGCCAGCCGGCCCGCGTCCACCTCGGCCTCGATCGGCGGCGCGTGCACGGCGAACTGGACCCGGCCCGGCCCGATCAGCTCGATGGCGCCCTCGACACCGGCGGCGACGACGGCGTCCAGCATCACCTTCGTACGGGCGAGCTGCTCGCCGCCGGAGTCCAGGCCGGCGTCGAGCGACTGGTAGGCGAGGACGTTGTCGACGAGGGTCGTCATCCGGGAGTAGCCGGCCGACAGGTGGTGCAGCACCTGGTTGGCTTCCGGCCAGAGCTGTCCGGCGTCGTCGGCGGCGAGCTGGCCCAGCTCGCGGCGCAGTTCCTCCAGCGGCCCGCGCAGCGACTGCCCGAGCACCGCCAGCAACTGCGAGTGCCGGGCGGCCAGCGCCTCGTACCGGTCCTTCTCGCGCTCCGCGAAGGAGGCGCCGCGCTCGCGCTCGGCCGACAGCTCCTCGGTGTGCTGCTCGCGCGCGGCCTCCAGCTCGCCGGTCAGGCGCTCGCGTACGGCGGTCAGCTCGTCGGCGTGCTCGGCGCGCAGCCGTTCGAGCTCGGCGGCGTGCCGCTCGCGCTCCTCGGCCTCGGCGGCGTCGCGCCGCTCCAGTTCGGCGGCGTGGTCGGCGACGAGCTTGTCGTAGGGGCGGCGGTCGGTGAACGTCATCACCGCGCCGACCAGTTGATCCCCGTCGCGCACGGGGGCCGTCGTCATGTCGACGGGCACCCGCTCGCCCTTGCGGTCCCACAGCACCTGCCCGCGCACCCGGTGCTTGCGCCCCGAGCGCAGCGTGTCGGCCAGGGGCGATTCCTCGTACGGGAAGGGGTCGCCGTCCGCGCGCGAGTGCAGCACCAGCGGGTGCAGTTCCTGGCCGCCGAGGTCGCTGGCGCGGAAGCCGAGGATCTGGGCGGCGGCCGGGTTGACCAGGACGATCCGGCCGTCGGTGTCGGTGCCGACGACGCCCTCGGCGGCGGCCCGCAGGATCATCTCCGTCTGGCGCTGCGAACGGGCCAGCTCGGCCTCGGTGTCGAGCGTTCCGGAGAGGTCGCGTACGACGAGCATCAGCAGCTCGGAGCCGCTGTAGCTGCCCGGGCCCGCGCTGGAGGCGTACGGGTCGACGGCGTCGCGCGCGCTGTCGACGAGGTTCGCCGAGGTGACCTCGACGGGGAACTCGCCGCCGTCCGTGCGGCGGGCCATCATCCGCGTCGGCTTGGTGCGGCCGCGCTCGTCGGTGGCCGTGTCGGGGCGCCGCATCGAGCCGGGGATCAGCCGCGAGTCGAAGTCGGGCAGCAGGTCGAGCAGCCCCCGCCCGACGAGCGCGGTGCCCGGGGCCTCGAACGCCTCCAGGGCGATGGAGTTGGCGTTGACGACGGTCCCGTTGGTGTTGACCAGCACCAACGCGTCGGGAAGGGCATCGAGTATGGCTGCGAGGCGAGCAGCGCCTCGGGATGGCCTGCTGCTCACGACGACGCTTCCTCCCTGATGTACCGCTTTACCGCGACGTGCCGACCGCGCAGGCCATCTTGCCCCGCGGCGCGCAACGTGTCACGACAGGGAGTCTACGGGCAGCGCTCGCGCGCGCGGCCCCGGATGTGAGGGAGCCCGCGAAGAGGATGTGGGGATCCGGGGAGGGCCAGGTCACGGCGGTGTGACCGCGGGACGCTCGGTCACGCGCCGGTCGCGGGCAGCACCGGCTCCAGCGCGTGCCACCGTGCGATCTGGCAGCCGTCCGTCTTCTTGAACGTCGCGTCGACGGGCCGGCCCTGCCAGGTTCCGGCGACGTGCGCGGTGGCGTCACCGCCGTACTGCATCGTGCAGTTCGCATCCCTCGGCACCGGCGCGAACGGGTCCTGCCCCTGCTCCCCCAGCTCCTCCAGGCGCGCGCACGCCCCGCGCGGGTCCGGGTGCGTCCCGCCGGCGGGCGCGCAGCGCAGCTCGTACGTGCCGTCCGCGCGGCCCGCGTCGGCGACGGTGACGGTGAGACGGGCGGGGGCGGTGGGGCCGACGGCGTCGGTGGGGTCGACGGGGCCGGTGGCCTTGCCGAGATCCAGGGAGGTGAAGGGGGCCGGGGGCGTCAGGTACGGGCCGGTGTCGGCGTGCGCGGCGGCGGGCAGCGCGGCGAGGCCGGCGACGCAGGAGGCGGAGGTGACGGTGGTCAGCAGCAGACGGCGAAGGAAGGACATGCCCTGTCTAACGCCGCGCGGGCCCGTGCGTTGCGCCCGCGTATTGCTTTGCTCTCGGGGCGGCACGCCTAGTACCGTGGGGGGCGATTGGTGGCGCGGCGCTCCGCTGTGTCATCATCTGCACGCACCGTCTCGCGCTCGCGTGAGCGTGAAGGACGGTTGTGCTGGAGGCGTCGCCTAGTCCGGTCTATGGCGCCGCACTGCTAATGCGGTTTGGGGTTTACCCCCCATCGAGGGTTCAAATCCCTCCGCCTCCGCGCACCACTCAGGGAGCCCGTCCACGGACGAGGCTCCCTGAGTCGTTTCCGCCCCCTGCGCGGCCTCCGTCGCACACGCGTACGGCCGTCCGGCCGGGGTGGCGGGTGACCGCCGAAGGCACGTTTCCGCAGGTCACAACGGGTGCGCCCAACGGATTTCACATGACGGCGGCAGTCATGTAATGTTCTTCCTGTCGCCGGGACAGGCCGAAAGGCCGGAACCGAAGACAACAACAAAAGAAAAAACAAGCACTCGTAGCTTAACGGATAGAGCATCTGACTACGGATCAGAAGGTTGCAGGTTCGAATCCTGCCGAGTGCACACTGGTAAGAGGCCCCGGAGAGACCCGGGGCCTCTTACGTTTTGCCTGCGGCTCATCCCGAGCCCCGCAAGGTCTTTCGCATCTCGTCGATCAGTGCCGTTCGAGCCTGCTGGACCGCTCGCCACGCCTGCACGTACTCCCTGGATGTCTCGGGGTGACCTGCCGCCACTGCGTCGTGGAAGTCGAGCGCGGCGAGGGTTGCGCGGCCGGCCTTCGCCACGAGCCCCGGCGGAGCTAACAGTTCGAGTTGTACTTGTGCCGCGTAGACCCCGTGCCGGGCGATCGAGACATGCCCCCTGCCGACGTCCGCCGGGGCGGGTTCGCCGACCGTCGTCGCTGCGAGCGTCGACCATTGCATGCGTCCCCCTGGGAGCCGGGCTCTGTGGCTGTTCCTCACGCTCCATCGCGGGTGTCTGGGGCGCAAGTCCCCGTTTTGGGGGCGTTGTCAGTGGGGTGGGGGAGAGTGGGGGTATGGCGTGGTGGTGCGTGGGGGTTCGGTGGGGGAGGGGCGGGGTTGGCGTGGCGTGGGTTGATGAGAGTGGGCGGGAGCGGGAGAGCTTGGTGCGGTTCGGGGAGGGGGTGGGGCTTGAGGTGAGCGGGGCGCGGCGGTGTCTCGGGGTGTGGCGCGGCGGGCGCTGGGTGCCGTGCGCGGGGCGGGACGCCGTGCCCGTACGGGGGACTCGGGCGCAGTGCGCGGAGTGCGCGGGGCTCGACCGGGCGCACTCCGTCGCGGCCGACACCGTCGCCGATGATCCGCGGCCGTACCACGTGTACCTGGCGTGGTTCGGGGACGGCCTGGTGAAAGTGGGGATCACCGGGGTGCGCCGGGGCGGCGACCGGCTGCTGGAGCAGGGAGCCGTGGCGTACACGTGGCTGGGGCGCGGCCCGTTGATGGCGGCGCGGCGCGCGGAGGAGCTGCTGCGGGGCGCGCTCGGGGTGCCCGACCGGATCCCGTACGAGAAGAAGCGCGCGGTGCGGGACCGGGTGGGCGGAGCCGGGGCCGGGCGGGGCGAGCTGGAGCGGGCGCACGCGGTGGCCGCGGGGCTCGCCGGGTGGCCGGAGTCGCTGGAGCGGCTGCCGTGCGAAGTCGTGTCGCACGCCGGGGTGTTCGGGCTCGCCGCGATCGACCGGGTGGACGCGGTGGTCGCCTCCGTCGCCGAGGGCGCGGTCGTCGCCGGGACCGTGGTGGCCGCCGCCGGGCCCGATCTGCATCTGGTCGAGGCGGGCGGGCGGCGGCTCGTCGTGGACACGCGGCTGCTGTCCGGGTGGCCGCTGCGCCGGGCGCCCGAGGGCGTGCGCGGCTCGGACGTCGAGGTGCGGGAGGTGCCGCGTGCGCAGGACGGGTTGTTCTGATCAGGCCGTTCTGATCAGATCGTCGATCACCCTGTTCTGGCCGGGGCGTTCTGATCAGGTTGTTCCGATCCGGTGGACAGCGGGCGCCGGGGGCGTGACCGTAAGGGCATGTCTGAGCGATCCGAGAGTGCCCTGCGGCCGTTGCCCGCCTATGAAGTGCCGTACTACGTCGTCGTGTTCACGTCCGTGCGCACCGGCGACGACGAGGGGTACGGGGAGACATCGGACCGGCTCGACGAGCAGGTCAAGGAGATCCCCGGGTACCTCGGGCACGAGGCCGCGCGGACGCCCGGCGGGCTCGGCATCACCGTCTCCTACTTCCGTGACGTGGAGGCCATCGAGCGGTGGCGGTCCGTCGGCGAGCACCGGGCGGCGCAGCGGCGCGGCCGGGACGCCTGGTACGAGCGGTACACCGTGCACGTCGCCAAGGTCGAGCGCAGCCACGGCTACGAGAAGGCGGCGGACGGCCGTGTGTGAGGGCGCGGCCGGAGAACCCGTGCCGGCCGAGCCCGTGCCGGGGGAGGCCGAGCGGATCGCCCGGTTCCGGGAGCGGCACGGGCTCGGGGACGGATTCGTCGACGTGCACACCCACTTCATGCCCGAGCGGGTGCTGCGCAAGGTGTGGGCGTACTTCGACTCCGCGGGCCCGCTGACCGGCCTGGAGTGGCCGATCACGTACCGGGAGGAGGAGGCGGCGCGGCTGGCGCGGCTGCGCGGCTTCGGCGTACGGGCGTTCACGGCGATGCTCTACCCGCACAAGGCCGGCATGGCCGAGTGGCTGAACGGATGGGCGGCCGAGTTCGCGGCCCGCACGCCCGACTGTCTGCACACGGCCACGTTCTTCCCGGAGCCGGACGCGCCCGCGTATGTGCGCCGGGCCGTCGAGAGCGGCGCCCGCGTCTTCAAGGCGCATGTGCAGGTGGGGGCGTACGACCCGGCGGACCCGCTGCTCGACGGGGTGTGGGGGGTGCTCGCTGAGGCGGGCGTGCCGGTCGTGACGCACTGCGGTTCGGGGCCGGCGCCCGGCAAGCACACCGGGCCCGAGCCGATGGCCCGCGTCCTCGCCCGGCACCCCCGGCTGCCGCTGGTCGTCGCGCACATGGGGATGCCGGAGTACACGGAGTTCCTCGATCTGGCCGAGCGGTATCCGAAGGTGACGCTCGACACGACGATGGCGTTCACCGACTTCGTGGAGCGGGCGATGCCCTTCCCGCGCGGCGAGCGGGCCCGGCTCCTCGACCTCGGCGACCGGGTGCTGCTCGGCAGCGACTTCCCCAACATCCCCTACCCGTACGCGCATCAGCTGGAGGTGATCGAAGGGCTCGGGCTCGGCAGCGCCTGGGTGCGGGCCGTGTGCCATGACAACGGCGCGCGGCTGTTCGGGCTCTGAGGGCGCCGACGGGTGATCGGGGGCCCTGAGGGCACCGGGCGCCCCAGAGCACTGGTGGCCCCGAGCGTTTTCTCAGGGTTTTCACAGGTTGCCGAAAGGCCGCTCTCAGAGCCGCCGCCCAGGGTGTCCGCATGACCACGACCTCGCCCCAGGGGCGCACCGAACTGCTGAGGCCGGACGGGAGTCCCGTCCGGGTGCTCGTCGTGGACGACGAGCAGTCCATCACCGAGTTGCTGTCCATGGCCCTGCGCTACGAGGGCTGGGAGATCAGGTCCGCGACCGAGGGCGCGGGCGCGGTGCGCGAGGCGCGGGCGTTCCGGCCCGACGCGGTCGTGCTCGACATGGTGCTGCCGGACATGGACGGGCTGAGCGTACTGGGCCGGATGCGCCGGGAGCTGCCGGACGTGCCGGTGCTGTTCCTGACGGCGAAGGACGCCGTCGAGGACCGGATCGCGGGGCTGACGGCGGGCGGCGACGACTACGTCACCAAGCCGTTCAGCATGGAGGAGGTCGTCGCGCGGCTGCGCGGGCTGATCCGGCGCAGCGGGGCCGCCGACCGGCGCAGCGAGTCCGTGCTCGCGGTCGGTGATCTGCTGCTCGACGAGGACAGCCACGAGGTGTCGCGCGATGGTACGCACATCCATCTGACCGCCACCGAGTTCGAGCTGCTGCGCTTCCTCATGCGCAACCCGCGGCGCGTGCTCAGCAAGGCGCAGATCCTCGACCGCGTCTGGTCCTACGACTTCGGCGGCCAGGCCAACGTCGTCGAGCTGTACATCTCGTACCTGCGCCGCAAGATCGACGCCGGGCGCGAGCCGATGATCCACACCCGCCGGGGGGCCGGCTATCTCATCAAGCCGGCCGCCACCACGGTGTCCTGAGGCCGGCCACCTCATCAACAGGCCGGCTGGCTGATCAAACCGGCCGCCCTCCTCGGGTGTCCTGAGGCGTTCGGCGCGCGCCGTCAGCGGGTGAGCGCCACGTCGGCCACGACCGGGCGGTGGTCGGAGGCCGCCGGCTCGGCGGGGATGCCCGCGCCGCGCACCCGCACGCCCGCGCCGACCGCCACGTAGTCGATGCGCGAGGCCGGGGCGTTCGCCGGGTACGTGCCGCCGTTCGCCGGGCCCGCGTCACGCAGTTCGCGCCAGAGCGGGGCCAGTTCGGGCGCGGTCGGCGGCGCGTTGAAGTCCCCGAGGAGGACCTGGCGGGCGCCTCCCGCGGCCTCGGCGGCCATGATGCGCCGGGTGTCGGCGACCTGCGCGGCCCGTACGGAGGGGTCGGCGCGGTAGTCCAGGTGCGTCACGAAGACCTGGAGCGGGACGCCGCGCACCTTGAGGGTGACCTCGCCGAAGCCGGGGCCGGGTGCCGGGACGGGGTTCGGGACCTGCGTCGACAGGCGCGTGATGGCGTGGTTGACGGCGGACCTGATGGGCGCGCGGGTGAGGACCGCGACGCCGAACTCCCGGCGCGGCGCCCCCGGTTCGACCGGGTCGAGGCTGTAGATCGGCGCGAACGCGACCCGCATCCCGAGCCGATCCGCCAGCTCCCGCGCCACGTCGAGGTCCCGGCTGCGCGCACCCCAGTGCACGTCCACCTCCTGGAGCCCGATGACGTCGGCGTCGAGGGCGCGCAGCGCGGCGGCCTGCCGGTCGAGGTCGAAGACGTTGTCCATGCCGGCACCGGCGTGGATGTTGTACGTGGCGATGCGCAGCGGCACCGGCGGCTTGCCGACCGCGTGGGCGGGCGCGGCGGTCAGCGGAAGCGGGAGGGTCAGGAGGGCGGCGGGCAGGGCCAGTCGGGTGAGTGCGCGGGCTCTGATCGGCATGGTCGGAACGGTATGCCGAAAAAGCCCTTGTACGGCGTACGACACAAGCTCTACGGTGTATAACGCCGTGAGAGCCATGCACCGTACAAGGAGTGCGCGGCCGCGTACCCGTGCGCGCCGGCCGCACCCGCAACCGACCCGGACGCCGACACACCCACACCCAGGGGGCCGCACCATGGCGACGACCGCCGAGACCGCAGGGCAGCCCGGGGCCACCGGGCCCCACCCGCAGCGCTGGATCATCCTGGGGGTCATCTGCCTCGCCCAGTTGACCGTGCTGCTCGACAACACCGTCCTGAACGTGGCGATCCCCTCCCTGACCCGGGATCTGGGCGCCTCCACCTCCGACATCCAGTGGGTGATCAGCGCCTACTCGCTCGTCCAGTCCGGGCTGCTGCTCACCGCGGGCAGTTCGGCCGACCGCTACGGGCGCAAGAAACTGCTCGCGGCGGGCCTCGCCCTGTTCGGCGTGGGCTCGCTGGCCGCCGGGCTCGCCCAGTCCACCGGGCAGCTGATCGCCGCGCGCGCCGGGATGGGCATCGGCGGGGCGCTGCTGATGACGACCACGCTCGCCGTCGTCGTGCAGGTCTTCGACGAGGCCGAGCGGGTGAAGGCCATCGGCCTGTGGGCGACGGTCAGTTCGCTCGGCTTCGCCGTCGGACCGCTGCTCGGCGGGGTGCTCCTCGACCACTTCTGGTGGGGCGCGATCTTCCTCGTCAACATCCCGGTCGCCGTCCTCGGCCTGGTCGCGGTGCTCGCCCTCGTACCGGAGTCGAAGAACCCGCGCGGGGAGCGGCCCGACCTGCTCGGCGCGCTCCTGTCGACCGTCGGCATGACGGGCGTCGTCTACGCGATCATCTCCGGGCCCGGCGACGGCTGGACGTCCGCCCCGGTCGCCGTCTCGGCGCTGGTCGGGCTCGTCGTGCTCGCCGCGTTCGTGGTGTGGGAGCTGCGCGTGCCGGAGCCCATGCTCGACATGCACTTCTTCCGGAACCAGAAGTTCACCGGCGCGGTCGCGGGCGCGGTGCTAGTGGCGTTCGGCATGACGGGCTCGCTGTTCCTGCTCACCCAGCACCTCCAGTTCGTGCTCGGCTACGGGCCCCTTGAGGCGGGCCTGCGCACCGCGCCGCTCGCGCTGACCGTCGTCGCCCTCAACCTCGGCGGACTCGGCGCGCGGGTCGTGGCGAAGCTCGGCACCCCGGTGACCATCGCCGTGGGCATGACGGGACTCGCGGCGGGCCTGCTCGCCATCGCGCTGCTCGGCCGGCACGGGTACGGCGGCATGCTGCTCGGCCTGATCGTGATGGGCGTCGGCATCGCGCTCGCCATGCCGGCCATGGCCAACGCCATCATGAGCGCGATCCCGCCGGAGAAGGCGGGCGTGGGCGCGGGCGTCAACGGCACGCTCGCCGAGTTCGGCAACGGCCTCGGGGTCGCCGTCCTCGGCGCCGTCCTCAACGCCCGGTTCGCCGCGCTCGTCCCCGTCGCCGCGACCTCGCTGCCGGCCGCGCTCGCCGCGGCCCGCACCGACAGCGAGAAGGCGGCCGTCGCCGACGCGTTCGCCTCGGGCCTGGAGACCAGCCAGGCGGCGGGCGCCGCGGCCGTGCTGCTCGGCGGGCTGCTGGCCGCCGCGTTGCTGCGGCGGGCGGAGCGGGCAGACTCCGCGGGGGCGGCGTCCGCGCGGGGCGGGGACACGGCCTCCGCATAGCATCGGGTACGGGCGGACGGACGGATTCCGCGAGGGGTCCCCCGTGCCGCCCGTCCGGCCCCCGAACGACGAACTCCTGGGAAGGTGCGCCATGGTGAAGGCAGCGCGGATCAGCGTCTGGCTGGAGAGGCAGCCGGCCAAGGAGCCGCGCGGCAGGCGCGGCGAGCAGCCCAGCGGGCTCGACCGCCGCCGGATCACCGAGGCGACCGTGCGCCTGCTCGACGCGGAGGGCCTCGCCAAGTTCTCCATGCGGCGCCTCGCGGGCGAGCTGGGCGTCACCGCGATGTCCGTGTACTGGTACGTCGCCACCAAGGACGACCTGCTCGAACTCGCCCTCGACCACGCCTTCGGCGAGCTGACGGTGCCCGAACCGGCCGCCGCCGACACCGCCGACTGGCGCCCGGAGCTGCGCGAACTGGCGGCACAGTACCGGGCGTTGATCGTGCGCCACCCGTGGATCTCGCCGCTGGTCGGCAACTACCTGAACATCGGGCCGAACTCGCTGGGATTCTCCCGCGCCGTGCAGCGCGTCATCGGCCGCACCGGCCTCTCGCTCGTGCGCCAGCGCGGCGCCATCGCCTCCGTCTTCCAGTTCGTCTACGGATACGGCACCATCGAGGGCCACTTCCGGCAGCGGTGCGCCGAAGCGGGGATGACGCAGGACGAGTACTTCCACGAGGCGATGGCCGCGTTCCGGGTGCCGCCGGAGATGGCCGAGGACTTCAAGGCCGCCGAGAAGATGATGGAGACCCGCTCCGACGAGCCGGTCGAGGAGATCCGCGACCTGGACTTCGAGGTCGCCCTCGACCTCCAGATCGCCGGCATCGAGGCGCTGGTCGCCCAGGAACGGGCGGGAGAACCGGCGGCCTGACCTCCTCCGCGCGGGGCGCGAGAAGTCCCGTACGGGAAGGCCCCCGCGCGGGCGCGAGAAGTCCCGTACCGCGCTACGACCGCCGCCTGAATCCCCGTACGCCTACCGCTCCTCCGCCAGCCGGGCCGGGAAGCCGCCCGTGGCGATCGGGCCCCAGCGGCGCGGGGTGACGCGGATGATCGACTTGCCCTGCCTGGCCATCGCCTCGCGGTACTCGTCCCAGTCGGGATGCTCGCCCGAGATCACCCGGAAGTACTCCACGAGCGGCTCGATCGAGTCGGGGGCGTCGATGACCTCGGCGGTGCCGTCGATCTGCACCCACGGCCCGTTCCACTCGTCGCTGAGGACGACGACGCTGACGGCGGGCTCGCGCTTGGCGTTGCGGGTCTTGGCGCGCTCGGGGTACGTGGAGACGACGATCCGGCCCTCGCCGTCGACCCCGCAGGTCAGCGGCGACGCCTGCGGGGAGCCGTCGGCGCGGGCGGTGATCAGCAGGGCGCGGTGGCGGGGGCGGACGAAGTCCAGCAACTCGTCCAGCGCCACACGGGTGTTGGTCGCGGTGTTCGGTGCCATGCGCCGACCCTACGACGCGGCCCCGCGCCCCCGCGGGTAAGCGGGGCCGCGGGGCCTTGGCCGTACGCGCCGTACGCGCCGTGAGCGCCGGGCGCGGGCCGGGTCAGACCGCCGGGAGGGCGTCGCCCTGCACGGCCTGGATGTCCAGCTCCACGCGCAGGGTCGCGCCGATCGCGGCGATGCCGGCCTGCACGACCTGGTTGTAGTTCATGGCGAAGTCCTCGCGCTTCAGCTCCGCCGTCGCCTTGAACGCGGCGCGCGTGCCGCCCCACGGGTCGGCGCCCGTGCCCAGGTAGCTGAGGTCCAGGTCGACCTGGCGGACCACGCCGTGCAGGCTCAGCTCGCCGTGCACGGTCCAGCGGTCGGGGCCCGCGGGGGACAGGCCGGTGGAGCGGTAGGTGATCTCCGGGTACGACTCGACGTCCAGGAAGTCGGGCGACTTCAGATGCCCGTCGCGCATCCCGTTGCCGGTGTCGATGGACGCCGCCTGGATGACCGCCTCCACCCGCGACTTCTCGATGTCCTGCGCGATGTCCACGCGGGCCCGGAAGTCGGTGAAGCGGCCGTGCACCGACGTGATCCCCAGGTGCTGCGCGGTCGCCGCGACGGCGGAGTGCGCCGGGTCCACGGTCCAGGGCCCGGGCGGCGGCAGCTCGGCGCCGCCCTGCCGGGCCAGCACCACGGTCCCCACCTCGGCCCGCCCGGTCGCCGTGACCAGCGCGGTGGAGGCGGCCGGGGCGTATCCCACGGCGGTCACGATCACGGTGTACGGGCCGGGGGCCAGGGTGCTCGCGTCGTGCACGGCGCCCTCGTCGTCGGCCTCGGCGCGCAGCACCTGCGTACCGGTCATGTCGGTCACCGTGACGACGGCGTGCGGCAGAGCCCACCCGTCCCGCGTACGGATCCGCGCACTGAGTCCCATCGTTCACAACTCCTAGCTCAAGTTTCGCTGACGCGGGGGAGCGCATCGAGGCTCGCCCGCGCGAAAGGGCCCCGGTCCCGTGACGTCCCGGCCGTCCCCTGCCGTTAACGACGCCACCGGGTCCGGGGCCCATTTCCCACATCCGGGCCGGCCCGCGCGCGTCTCCGCTCGAAGCGCGCGCGAGCCTTCAGGCGGCCCGGGGTCTGACTACTCGCCGGGGTGGGCGAGTTCGATGTCGTGGCCGTCGTAGCCACTGCCCTGCACGGTCAGGTGCGTGGCGACCGGCGGGTAGCCCGTGGCGATCACCGTGTACTCACCGCCGTCCAGGTCGGTGAAGGCGTACGCGCCGTCGTCACCGGTGGTGGAGGTCGCCACCACGTTGCCCGCGGCGTCGATCAGCGTGACGCGGGCGTCGTTCAGCGGCTTGCCCGCGGCGCGCACGGTGCCCTGCACCTGCGAACCGGCGTTCAGCTCGACCTCGACGCGGGTGACACCCGTGCCGCCGACCTCGACGGGCAGCGCCAGCGGACGGTGACCGGCCGCGTTCACGGCGATGGTCACCGGGCCGGGCACCAGCTCGGCGAAGGTGAACTCGCCCTCGTCACCGGAGACCCCGGTGGCGAGCACGTCACCGCGCACGTCGGTCACGATCACCATGGCCCCGGAGACCGGCTCCTTGGTCTCCGCGGCCTTGACGACACCGCTGAGCCCGCTGGTCCCGCTGAGCAGGATGTCGTACGTGACCGGCTCCTCGCCGACGACCACCGTGGACGCCTGCGGCTGGTAGCCGTCGGCGGAGGCGATCAGGACGTAGGAACCCGCGCCCGGGGCGTCGACGGCGTAGGAGCCGTCGCCCTGGGCGACCGCGCGGCCGAGCTGTCGGCCGCCGAGCGAGATCAGCGTGACGGCGGCGCGGGGCACCGGCGCGGACTCGGCGCCGCGCACGAAGCCGCGGACCGGGGTGCCGCCGCCGGTGGTGCCGGCGGCCGGGGCCGGGGCGGCCGTGGCCGGGGCGGCGAGGCGCTGGGTCTGCGTGTCACCGACGGGCTCGGACGCGGAGCCGACCAGGCTCGGCACGGGCTCATCGGCGGCGACGGACGGGGCACCGGCGGTGGCGGCGGGCGTCGCGGTCGCGGTGTCGTTCTGCGCGGCCTGCTCCAGGGCACCGGACGTACGCAGCGGGACCTCCTTGATGAACAGCGTCACGAGGAACGCCAGCAGGGCGATCGGCGCGACGTACAGGAAGATGTCGGCGATGCCGTGCCCGTAGGCGCTCTCCAGCCAGGTGCGGACCGGCGCCGGCAGCATGTTCATGTCCGGGATGGACCCGGAGCCGGACGCCTTCGCGGCGGCAGCTTGCGCCTGCGGGTCGAGCTGCCCGATGGAGTCCTTCGCGTAGTGCTGGATACGGGTGGACATCACGGAGCCGAGGGCCGAGACGCCGACCGCGCCACCGAGGGAGCGGAAGAACGTCACGACGGACGAGGCGGAGCCGAGGTCCTGCGGGGCGACCTGGTTCTGGGTGCAGAGCACGAGGTTCTGCATCATCATGCCGACGCCGAGACCCATCAGCGCCATGAAGATCGCCAGGCGCCAGTAGGGGGTGTCGTAGCGCATGGTGCCGAGCAGGCCGAGGCCCGCGGTCAGCAGCACGCCGCCGGAGACCAGCCACGCCTTCCACTTGCCGGTCCGGGTGATGACCTGGCCGGAGACCGTGGAGGAGACGAACAGACCGGCGATCATCGGGATCGTCATGACACCGGACATGGTCGGCGTCTTGTCCCGGGCGAGCTGGAAGTACTGCGAGAAGTACACGGTGCCCGCGAACATGGCGACACCGACGAACAGCGAGGCCAGGGAGGCGAGGGTGATCGTGCGGTTCTTGAACAGGCGCAGCGGGATGATCGGCTCGCTGGCCTTGGCCTCGACGAGCAGGAAGATCAGGCCGAGCACGATCGAGCCGCCGACCATGGTGTAGGTCTGCCACGACAGCCAGTCGTACTTGTCGTCGGCGAAGGTGACCCAGACCAGCAGCAGGCAGACGGCGGCCGTGATGAAGAAGGCGCCGGCCCAGTCGACCTTGACCTTCCGCTTGACCAGCGGCAGGTGCAGCGTCTTCTGCAGCACGAACAGCGCGATCAGCGCGAACGGCACACCGACGAACAGGCAGTAGCGCCAGCCGAGCCACGAGGTGTCGGTGATGACACCGCCGAGCAGCGGACCGCCCACGGTGGCGACGGCGAAGGTGGCGCCGAGGTAACCGGAGTAACGGCCGCGCTCCCGGGGGGAGATCATCGCGGCCATGATGATCTGCGCGAGCGCGGACAGACCGCCGGCGCCGATGCCCTGGATGGCACGGGCCGAGATCAGCATCCCCGGGTTCTGCGCGAACCCGGCGACGACCGAACCGACCACGTAGACGATCAGGGCTATCTGGACGAGCGCCTTCTTGCTGACGAGGTCGGCCATCTTGCCCCACAGGGGCGTGGTGGCGGTCATCGCGAGCAGCGAGGCGGTGACGACCCACGTATAGGCGGACTGACCGCCGCCGAGGTCGCCGATGATCTTCGGCAGGGCGTTGGAGACGATCGTCGACGAGATGATCGCGGCGAACATGCCGAGCAGCAGCCCGGACAGCGCCTCCATGATCTGGCGATGCGTCATCGGAGCGCCGGAGTCGGGGGCGGCGCCTCCGTGCTTGGCATGGCTGCCCCGCACACCGGTCGGTGTGGATGTTGCCATGGGATTCCTTCTCTTACGTCTTACGCGGGTGTACGGGTGGTCTGTGGGGTGATCGCCGAGGAGTCGGCGGGCGACAGCGGCGGGACGCGGGAAGCGGACGTCCGGCAGTCGCCGAAGCTCTGACGCAGCCGGGTCATGAGCGCGATGAGCTGCCCGACCTCCTCGTCCGACCAGTCGCTCAGCCGGTCGGCGAGCAGATCGGTCGTCCTCGTGTTCAGTACCGCGAGCTGCTTCCTGCCCTCGTCGGTGAGGTGCAGGATGCGGGACCGCTTGTCGGCCGGGTCGGGATGGCGTTCGATCCACCCGCGGTCGGCCACGTGCGCGACGTGCCTGCTGGTCACGGACATGTCGACGGCGAGCAGCTCGGCCAGCCGGCTCATCCGCATCTCGCCGTAGCGGTCGAGCAGCGTGAGTACGGCGGCCGAACCGGCCGGACAGTCGTGGGGCAGGATGCGCGCCATGTCCCTCTTCACAGCGCCGATGGCGCTGAGCTGTCGCGCCAGTTCGTCGTAGTGACGCTGCGCGGCCATGGCACCCTCCTGGCCTGGTTTGTTGCTTAGGGCAACCATAGAAGCAGTTGGTTGCCGCAGGCAAACTAAAAGGGACGTTCGACTCTAAAATCACGGCAAAGGCGGGGTGTAAGAGGGTAAAGCCGCAGCTCACGTGGGCCATGGGCAGGCTGTGGCGCCTGTGCCGCCGATTCGCTAGGGTCCTGCCCCATGGCACACAACCCCCAGGGCCCGGGCCCCGAAGGTAACTACGACCCCGCGGGCAGCACCCAGATGTTCCGCGCCTTCGTCGACGACAAGCAGCCGCAGGCGGCCGGCGGCCGGCAGGCCCCCGCGAAGTCCGGCCCCGGCGCGGGTCTGATCATCGGCATCGTGGTCGCCGTCGTGGTGATCGCCGCCGTGGCCTGGCTGGCGCTCAAGTAACTTCTCCCGTACGGGAGTTCGGGGCGGACCCGGGTCTTCACCGACCCCGGTCACGCCCCTTTCCGGCGTTCGCCCGCGCCCGCGAGGGCGAACACTACTTCCACTTCACGGAGACGTCGCGCGTCTCGATGTGCATGCCGAGCGGTACGCGCCAGGACTCGACGCACACCTTCCAGGTCTTCTCCGTCTTCGCCCCGGCCGCGAGCGGCACGGGCAGGTCCTCGGTGGACTCGATGGTCGCCCAGTCGATGCCGAGCGAGCCGATGATGTGCGTGCCGAACGTGACGGTGCCCGAACGCACCGCTGTGCCACCGGAGTTACGGAACTTCAGCGTCACGTCCTCGCACCAGCGCTTGCCGGTGCCCGCGCGCTCGGGGTCGCTGACGAGGAGGTGAGCGGGGGTGGGAGGTGCGGGGGGCCTGCCGCCGCCGCCCGATCCGCCGCCTGATCCGGGCGTCCCGGAGCCCGGGGTGCCGGGGGATGTGCCGCCGCCCGAGCCGCCGCCCGATCCGGGGGTGCCCGGGGTGCCGCCGCCGGAGGTCCCGCCCGTGCCCGAGCCGCCCGCCGAGCCGCCGCCCGAGCCGGGGCTGCCGGTGCCGCCCCCGCCGCCGGTGCCGGAGCCCGCGCCGCCCGCGCCGCCCGCGCCGGTGCCGGTGCCTGTCGAGCCGCCCATGCCCGGGGCGCCGCCCGCCTGGGGGTCCGTGCCGGTGCCGGGGGCGCCCGGGGTGGATGAGCCGCCGCCGGCTGTGCCGTCGCCGCCCGCGTTCTCGCCGGCCCGCGTGCCGTTTGCGCCGGGGGTGCCGTCCGCGCCGGGGGTGCCGGAGCCCGGGGTGCCCGTGCCGGTGCCGTCCAGCGGGACGAGCCGGACCTTCCCGGTGGGGGCGACGCCGCCCGCGGGAGGGCCCGGGGGTGCTCCGGCGGCGCCCACCGCCACGTACGCGTCCGGGGCGTCCCCCGCGTCCAGGGCGACGGCCCCGAGCGCCGCGACACCGATGACTCCCGCGCAGGCGCCGGCCAGGACGAGCCTGCGGCGAGGTCCGCGCACCCAGGTCCACTTCATCGCGCCAGTTTCCCTGACGGTCCGTCAATTCGGAACCCCGCGAAGGGAGATGAACCGGGTGCCCGTGGGCCTCAGTCGGCGATCAGTCCGTCCCGGAGCTGCGCGAGGGTGCGGGTGAGCAGCCGGGAGACGTGCATCTGGGAGATGCCGACCTCCTCGCCGATCTGCGACTGCGTCATGTTGGCGAAGAAGCGGAGCATGATGATCCGCCGCTCGCGGGGCGGGAGTTTGGCGAGCAGCGGCTTGAGGGACTCGCGGTACTCGACGCCTTCGAGCGCGGTGTCCTCGTAGCCGAGGCGGTCCGCGAGGGAGCCCTCGCCGCCGTCGTCCTCGGGGGCGGGGGAGTCGAGGGAGGAGGCGGTGTACGCGTTGCCCACGGCGAGGCCGTCGACGACGTCCTCCTCGGAGACGCCGAGCACAGCCGCCAGCTCCGGCACGGTCGGCGAGCGGTCGAGCTTCTGCGCCAGCTCGTCACTGGCCTTGGTCAGCGCGAGGCGCAGCTCCTGGAGCCGGCGCGGTACCCGTACCGACCAGGACGTGTCACGGAAGAAACGCTTGATCTCGCCGACGACCGTGGGCATGGCGAAGGTCGGGAACTCGACGCCCCGCTCGCAGTCGAACCGGTCGATCGCCTTGATCAGCCCGATCGTGCCGACCTGGACGATGTCCTCCATCGGCTCGTTACGGCTGCGGAAGCGGGCCGCCGCGTACCGCACGAGCGGCAGGTTCAGCTCGATGAGGGTGTCGCGGACGTAGGCCCGCTCCGGGCTGTCCTCGCCGAGCGTGGCGAGCCGCAGGAACAGGGAGCGGGACAGGGTCCGGGTGTCGATGGCTCCCGATGTCTCGGGGACCGTCTCGACGGCCTCGGGCGTCACAACGGTGTCGATGGCCTCCGGCGCCACAACGGTGTCGAGGGCCTCGGGGGCCGGGACGGTGTCGATCAGCGCGGCGGTCACGGACTCGCCGTCGCCGGACGCGACGGATGCGCCGGGCGGGAGCGTGAGCACCTTCGAGCTGCCCTGGTCTGCGGACATGCCACCCCCTTGAGGTCGCGGACGGTCGCGGCGACGCTCCCGTCAGGTAGGAACGCAGCCTCCACCTGAATACCGGACGTGAGGCTGCGCCAAACGCGGTTCCAGCAGAATGTCACATGTCGGCAACGCGCTGTAGTGACATGTCGACATGGATCGGGTGAATCCGCGCTGTTGACAAGGGGTGTGGCCGCGCGCGGGCGCGCACACGGCGGGAAAAGTGCCCGAGGGCGGTCTACCCGTTCCAGCTACGCTTCGATCCTGTTTGCGGATCTGAGTCGCGCGAAGCTGCGGGCGAGGAGCCTTGACACATGCATCTGCGAGACCCCGAGTTCGGCGCTGATCTGCGACTGCGTGAGGTTGTTGTAGTACCGCAGGAGCAGGATGCGCTGTTCCCTCTCGGGCAGCTGGACGAGCAGATGCCGTACGAGGTCGCGGTGTTCGACGCCGTCCAGCTCGGGGTCCTCGTAGCCGAGCCGGTCGAGCAGGCCCGGCATGCCGTCGCCCTCCTGCGCGGCCTCCAGGGAAGTGGCGTGGTACGAGCGCCCGGCCTCGATGCAGGCCAGCACCTCGTCCTCGCCGATGCGCAGCCGCTCGGCGATCTCGGCGGTGGTGGGGGAGCGGCCGTGCGCGGTGGTGAGGTCCTCGGTCGCGCCGTTGACCTGCACCCACAGCTCGTGCAGGCGCCGGGGGACGTGCACGGTCCGTACGTTGTCGCGGAAGTAGCGCTTGATCTCGCCGACGACGGTCGGCATGGCGAACGTCGGGAACTGCACCCCGCGGTCCGGGTCGAAGCGGTCGATGGCGTTGATCAGCCCGATGGTCCCGACCTGGACCACGTCCTCCATCGGCTCGTTGCGGCTGCGGAAGCGGGCCGCCGCGTACCGCACGAGCGGCAGGTTCGCCTCGATCAGCGCCCCGCGCACCCGGGAGTGCTCGGGGCAGCCCGGCGGCAACTCCTTGAGCTGCGCGAACAGGATCTGCGTGAGGGCTCGGGTGTCGGCGCCGCGGGTGGACCGCGCGGGCGGCGCTTGAGGTGCAGTACTGGCCGGCACGGTCAACGCCACCTCTGTTTCCGTCAACTCATCGGTCAAAAGCGGTCATAGCATCACAAGACATGTGCACTGTGTGCAAGCACCCCATAACTCCGTGTTGACGGGCAGATTGTCCTTAAACCCCAGATCCGGTACGCGAAAAGGCCCCCGCGTCACAGGGACGGGGGGCCCGGCGGCCGGGCGGGGGCCCGGCGGGGTGTGCGGCGCTGAGGCGACGCGGTGGCGGCGTCGCAGCGGCGGGGCTAGAACTCGTAGTCGGCGATCACCCAGGTGGCGAACTCGCGCCACAGGGCGACGCCCGCCTGGTGCGCGGGGTGCTCCAGGTAGCGCTTGAGGGCGTCGGTGTCCTCGACCGCGGAGTTGATGGCGAAGTCGTAGGCGATGTCGCGGTCGGTGATGTTCCAGGCGCACTCCCAGAACGTCAGCTCGGGGATCTGCGAGCCCAGCGCGCGGAACGCGGCGACGCCCTCGGCGACGCGCGGCTCGTCGCGGCTGACGCCGTCGTTGAGCTTGAACAGGACCAGATGGCGGATCACGGCGGGGCTCTCCTGGGGGCTCGGGGTGCTACTTGCCGCCGTTGGCTACCCAGGTCATGAAGTCGCCTATGGAGCGGGCGGCGGCCGAAACGCCCTCGAACCCTATCTGGACGTACCCGGCGGCCTTGGCGGGGTCGGTGATCACCACGTAGAGCACGAAGACGACCGCCACATACAGAGCAATCTTTTTCGTCTGCACCACGTCCCGGCCTCCCCGTCGCCCGCTGTCGCCCCCGGCTGTCGCCCGTGGGGCCCCTGTTGCCGGGCGCGAGTCTATCCCGCGTGGCCGGTTCCGCTCCTTTTCAGGACCAACGGCCCGCGCGGACAGGCCGTTTGCCGGGTCGCGGGCGGGTTCCGGTGGCGCAGGATAGGTGATGAGCCCGGAGGGTCTGGCAGGAATCCGAAGGGCAGGGACGCGGCCCCGACTGCGGGGTCCACGGCGCGGCTTCCCCCCGAAGCGGCGTGGACTTACGGGTGGCGCGTCCTCGTCGGGGGGAGCGGCTTGTCCCCCCGATGCCGCTCCCCCCGCCCAAACAAAGAAAAAACCCCGGCGCCCCGGTCAGGCCCGGGGCCTTTTCGCGTGGTTTTGGCGTCAGTTCACTGCCAGAAGATCTCTTCCACGACGATCTGCGGATCCTCGACGCGGCCCACGAAGGTGAACCGGAACCAGCCTCTTCCTCGGTCGAAGTAGAGAATGTGAGGGCCTCGCGGACGGCTGGAGCGGGCTGGCTCAAGGTAGTAGCCGTCCGGTAACTCGCCCAGGGGGACGTAGGGATTCCTGGCGGTGATGAGTTCCGCCATGCCGTCCCTGATCTGCTTCCGCACCTCGGCAGGGAGACCGTCACGGTAGATACGTGCGGCTTCCACCCAGTCTGCTTGCCAGGGAGGCCCCATGAAGCCGTCGGTCACCGGCCGGGTTCCGTCTGGCGGGCCGCGCGGCGGAGGTGTCCGGCTTCCTCAAGGAGGGCTTTGGCCCGGGCGGAGTCGCTTGCCTCGCCTGCCTCGTCCTCCAGACGGTGCACCTTCTGCTCGAGGAGCGGGTCGCGGGCGATGGCGTACTCGCCCCACCAGCGGGCCATGAACGCGGGAACCGGCGCGATGTCGTACGCATCGGCGATGTCCCGCTTCCAGTGGGCATCGAAATCGGCAAGGAGCTGCGGGGCGTGCTGGGCGATGGCTTCGCGCAGGGCCCTTGGAGTCCTCTCGGGCATGGGGGGGACCCCTGGTCCACCCAGAGCGGCAGTCGTCATAGGTGCCCTCCTTGGTACGACCTCAAGGCCCGCTCCCTGCGGTGCTCCTCACGAAGCGTATCGCCGCACAGGCCGCACAAGAGCGGATACACCACATGAGTGCCCTGTACAAGGCACAGCGCTCGGCCGCGCCGGACTGCTGGATGAGTTGGAACAGCAGACCGACCCTGCCATGGGCGCACGCAAAACGCCCCTCCGATCTGCGTTTCCGCAGTCCAGAGGGGCGTTGTCAGCGGTAGCGGAGGGATTTGAACCCTCGGTGAGTTTCCCCACACTCGCTTTCGAGGCGAGCTCCTTCGGCCGCTCGGACACGCTACCGAGAGGAACTCTAGCCCATGGGGGGCCGTGGGTTGAAATCGTGGTCGCGGAAGAAGCGGACCAGGGGCGCGGCGCACTCGGCGGCGAGGACACCGGCGATGACCTCGGGGCGGTGGTTGAGGCGGCGGTCGCGGAGCACGTCCCACAGGGAGCCGGCGGCGCCGGCCTTCTCGTCGCGGGCGCCGTAGACGACGCGGTCGACGCGGGACTGGACGAGGGCGCCCGCGCACATCGTGCAGGGCTCCAGGGTGACGACGAGCGTGCACCCGGTCAGCCGCCACTCACCGACGGCCGCCGCCGCCCGCCGCACGGCCAGCACCTCGGCGTGGGCGGTGGGGTCGCCGGTCAGTTCACGTTCGTTGTGCGCGGTGGCGAGGACGGTGACGCCGTCGGGCGCGAGCACGACGGCGCCGACCGGCACGTCACCGGCCGCCGCGGCGAGCCCCGCTTCGGCGAGGGCCTGCCGCATGGACGGCTTCCAGGGATCGCGTACGGGGTCGGGGGCGGGGTCGGATGCGGGGTCGGGGGCGGGCACGGGGTGTCCGGGGCGGGGGGTGGTCACGGCCTGGAATCTAGCGCGGGCCGCGCGCGCGGGCTCAGCGCACGGTCTCCAGTACCTCCGCGGCGCCCAGCACGTCGGCGATCTCGTTCACCGCGTCGCCGGCGTGGAGGGCGAGGAGTTCCTTCTCGGGGACGCCGAGGTCGGCGAGGACCTCGCGGTCGCCGAGCGGGCCCGCGGGGACGGCTTCGGCGCCGGCGCCCTCGTCCCCGCCGCCGTCCTCGTCCGCGTCCGCGTCGTCCTCGTCCGGCTCACCGTCCTCGGTGCCGTCCAGGTCCAGGGCCTCCAACTCGTCGTCGGTCTGCGGGTCCTTGCCGAGCAGTTCGTCGGTCAGGAGGATCTCGCCGTAGCTGCTGCGGGCGGCGGCCGCCGCGTCCGACACGTAGATACGGGGGTCCTCCTCGCCGTCCACGCGGACGACGCCGAACCACGCGTCCTCCTGTTCGATGAGAACGAGGACCGTGTCGTCCTCGGCGCCGGCCTCGGCCGCCGCTTCGCGGGCCAGGTCGGACAGGTCCGACAGGGTCTCCACGTCGTCGAGCTCCGTGTCGCTCGCTTCCCACCCGTCTTCGGTGCGCGCGAGCAGTGCGGCGAAGTACACCGTGACTCTCCCACTGGTCTCAGGTGTTCCGGTCGGGGGTCCCCCCGGCGGGGTCGTTGGAGGCGGGGAGTCCGAATCGACCTCCGCCCACTCGGAATCGTGGCAGAAAGAACGGCTTCAAGAGAGGTCTTCCGCACGCTGTGTTGGGCGCGGGGCCGCCGGATCGTTGGGAGCACGGGGCCGTGGTGTGAGGCGCGTCACCCGAAGGGACCGGCGGGTCGCGGCCTCGCGGTCACCAGCGGAAGGTGCGCATACGCATCTGCTGGCGCATCCGGGCGGCTCGCGCGCGGCGCGGCTGGACGCGGGCGCGCAGCTCGCGGGCCTCCGTCAGCTCGCGCAGGAACAGGGCCCTGCGGCGCCTGCGTTCGGCGTCGGTCTCCGGCTCGCACCCGGTGTCGTCGGACTCCGGTTCGGGCCGTTCTCGGCGCTTGCGGTCCGGCATGGCCACTTCACCACCCCACGTACCTCGGCCGCCACGTTCCTTCCACTTTCCCCCCGACCAGGGCTTTGATGCCAGTGCGGGCGGCGCCGGGCGGCGCCGGGCGGGGTGCGGCCCGGTTACTGTGGAGGACATGCGGATTCACGTCGTCGACCACCCGCTGGTGGCGCACAAACTCACCACGCTGCGCGACCGGCGCACGGACTCCCCGACCTTCCGGCGGCTCGCCGACGAACTGGTCACCCTGCTCGCCTACGAGGCGACCCGGGACGTGCGGACCGAGCAGGTCGACCTCGACACCCCCGTGGCGCGTACGACGGGCGTCAAGCTCTCCTACCCGCGCCCGCTCGTGGTGCCGATCCTGCGCGCGGGCCTCGGGATGCTCGACGGCATGGTCCGCCTGCTGCCCACCGCCGAGGTCGGCTTCCTCGGCATGGTGCGCAACGAGGAGACCCTGGAGGCGTCGACGTACGCCACGCGCATGCCCGACGACCTGTCCGGGCGCCAGGTGTACGTCCTCGACCCGATGCTGGCGACGGGCGGCACGCTGGTCGCGGCGATCAAGGAGCTGATCCGGCGCGGCGCCGACGACGTGACGGCCGTGGTGCTGCTGGCCGCGCCCGAGGGCGTCGAGGTCATGGAGCGGGAGCTGGCGGGCACGCCGGTGACCGTGGTGACGGCCTCGGTGGACGAGCGCCTGAACGAGAGCGGCTACATCGTCCCCGGCCTCGGCGACGCGGGCGACCGCATGTACGGCGCGGCGGAGTAACGCCCCCCCCCCGCACCGCGAAAGCCGCGGTCGCCAGGCGCTCGGACTCCGAGCGGCCGGCGACCGCGGCTTTTTCCGTCTCCGGTTCCGGAAGGGCCCCCGGGGCGGGGGCTCAGCAGGCAGGCGGCTCAGCAGGAGGCCGCGGAGGCGCTCGCCTTCGGGCTCGGCGCGGTGAGCGCGGTCAGCGCCTTCGTCGCGGTGGTCTTCGGGGCGAGGCCCTTGAACCCCTTGCCGATGATCAGGTCCACCTCGGCCGGCTTGGCGCGCGAGTCGGTCTTCAGCTCGGCGCCCGACAGCTGCGTACCGAGGACCGGGAGGGCCGCGTCGGATGCGCCCTTCGCGCCGAGCAGGACGCCGACGCCCTTGACCTTCTTGTCGTACGCCTTCGTCGCGTTGCCCACTTCGCCGATGGTGAAGCCGCGCTTCTTCAGCTCGTCGGCGGTCTTCTTGGCGAGTCCGCCGCGGGGCGTCGCGTTCAGCACGTTGACCTTGATCTGGCCCGGGCGGGGCAGCGCCGCCGCGTGGGCGGCGCCGGACGCGGACGGGCTGGGCTTCCTCGCGCAGTGCGCCGCGCCCGCCCCGGCTGCCGTGGCCTTGCCACCGCCGGTGAAGACGTCGACGAGCTGGAGCGACCCCCAGCCGATCAGGCCGATCGCGGCGACGGACGCCACGACGGCGAGCACGATCCTGCTGCGCGAGCGTCCGCGCCGCATACGGGGATACCGGTCCCCCGTGATGCGGTACTTGCCGCCCATGCCGGGGGGAGTGAGCATGCTCATGAGCGCAGCGTAGTGCCGTGTGACGGCGATGCCTATTAAATGATCACGCCGGAGGGCCCGGTCCAACCCGAAAGGGTCAATACGGGCGCCGGGCGGCGGTCCCCGGGGCGGGGCCTGGCGAGTCCGGGGGCGGCCTGGGGGCGGTCCGGGGGTGGTCAGCCCAGTTCGAGGACGCGGGCGTGCAGGACCTGGCGCTGCTGGAGCGCGGCGCGCACGGCGCGGTGCAGCCCGTCCTCCAGATACAGATCGCCCTGCCACTTCACGACATGCGCGAAGAGGTCCCCGTAGAACGTGGAGTCCTCGGCGAGGAGGGTCTCCAGGTCGAGCTGGCCCTTGGTCGTCACGAGCTGATCGAGGCGGACCGGGCGCGGCGCGACGTCCGCCCACTGCCGGGTGCTTTCCCGGCCGTGGTCGGGGTACGGCCGGCCGTTTCCGATGCGCTTGAAGATCACACGGAAAGCCTACCGGGCCCGGCTCTCCGGGCGCAGCCATGGAGAGCGAGTGCGACGCTGGGAAATACCGCCCTGAAGTGGGGCGAAGACGACCGTTCAAGCCGGCGACAGGGGCCTGACATGGGTGACAGCGAGCCGATCGCGGGCGGAGCGGAGAGTGCGGACGCCCCGTCCGGGGTAGCGGAGGGCGCCGGGTTGACGCCGGGGTCCGCGCCGCCGCCGGAGATCGCCGCCGGGTACGCCTTCAGCGGTCCGGCGCTGGAGCTGGGCGCGCTGCTGTGGGAGGGGCGGCCGCACCCCGAGGCGCAGGTCCGCATCCCGCTGCCGATGCTCACCCGGCACGGGCTCGTCGCCGGGGCGACCGGCACCGGCAAGACGAAGACGCTGCAACTCGTCGCGGAGCAGTTGTCGGCGCAGGGCGTCCCGGTGTTCCTCGCGGACGTCAAGGGCGACCTGTCCGGGGTCAGCGCGCCCGGCAAGGACGGCGCGCGGGTGCGGGAGCGGGCCGGGCAGGTCGGCCAGGAGTGGACGGCGACCGGCTTTCCCTGCGAGTTCTACGCGCTCGGCGGCATCGGCACGGGCGTACCGCTGCGGGCGACGATCACGCAGTTCGGGCCGGTGCTGCTGGCGAAGGTGCTGCGGCTGAACCAGACGCAGGAGCAGTCCCTCGGCCTGATCTTCCACTACGCGGACCAGAAGGGCCTTGAGCTGTACGACCTGAAGGACCTGCGGGCCGTCGTCACCTTCCTCACCTCCGACGAGGGCAAGCCCGAACTCAAGGCGATCGGCGGGCTGTCCACGGCGACGGCCGGGGTCATCCTGCGGGCGCTGACGACGTTCGAGGCGCAGGGCATGAGCGACTTCTTCGGGGAGCCGGAGTTCGACACGAGCGAGCTGTTGCGTACGGCCGGCGACGGGCGGGGCGTGGTCTCCGTGCTGGAGCTGCCCGCCGTGCAGGACAAACCGCAGTTGTTCTCCACGTTCCTGATGTGGCTGCTGGCCGACCTCTTCCAGCGGCTGCCGGAGGTGGGGGACGTGGAGAAGCCGAAGCTGGTCTTCTTCTTCGACGAGGCGCACCTGCTGTTCAACGGGGCGTCCAAGGCGTTCCTGGAATCCATCACGCAGACCGTGCGGCTCATCCGGTCCAAGGGCGTCGGCGTCTTCTTCGTGACGCAGACGCCGAAGGACGTGCCGGCCGATGTGCTCGGGCAGCTCGGGAACCGGGTGCAGCACGCGTTGCGGGCGTTCACGCCGGACGACCAGAAGGCGCTGAAGGCGACGGTGAGGACGTTTCCGGACTCGGCGTACGACCTGGAGGAGGTGCTGACCTCGCTCGGGACCGGGGAGGCGGTCGTCACCGTGCTGAGCGAGTCGGGCGCGCCGACGCCGGTCGCGGTGACGCGGTTGCGGGCGCCGGAGTCGTTGATGGGGCCGGTGGCGGGGGAGGCGCTGGGGGCGGCGGTGCGGGGGTCGGAGTTGTACGGGCGGTACGCGGAGGGGGTGGACCGGAAGTCGGCGTACGAGAAGTTGTCCGCGCGGGTGGCTGAGGTGCCGGCGGCTGGGCCCGCGCGGGATGTGTCCGTGGTCGACCAGGTGGTTGGGAGCGGCATCTTCAAGTCGCTGGCGCGGTCGGTGGGGACGCAGCTCGGGCGCGAGATCACGCGGTCGATCTTCGGCACGCGGCGACGCTGAGCCGGCGCTCGCGCTCGGCAGCGGGCGGTACGGGTGATCGCCGGCGGCACCTTTAGCGGGGCTGCCCCTTGATCGTGGTCGTTCACCTGCGGGCCGGTGGGTGGCTGGTCGCGCAGTTCCCCGCGCCCCTGGGTGGGTGGGCCTGCCCGTGGTTCGTCGTCTACCGGCCGGTGGTTCGTCTCGCGCAGTTCCCCGCGCCCCTGAAGGGGCGCTGCCCCTGGGGGTGGTTGTTCGTCTTTCGGCGGGTGGGTGGCTGGCCGCGCAGTTCCCCGCGCCCCTGGGTGGGTGGGGCTGCCTGTGGTTTCGTCGTCTATCGGCCGGTGGGGCTTCTCGCGCAGTTCCCCGCGCCCCTGGAGGGGCGACTTCGTCGCCACCTCCTCCCCTGGGGAGCAGGGGCGAGGCCCCGCTCCCTCAGGGGCGCGGGGAACTGCGCGAGAACCACGACGAAAGCTGCGGATTCCCACCGGGCGGTGCCACCCACCTGCGTAGGGGCGCGGGGAACTGCGCGAGCGACCACGACGAGAGTCGGGGATTCCCACCGGCCGGTACCACCCACCTGCCTAGGGGCGCGGGGAACTGCGCGACTAGCCACGGCGAGAGCTGCGGATTCCCACCGGCCGGGGCCACCCACTCACCTCAGGGGCGCGGGGAACCGCGTGCGTGGGCGTGAGGGAGTCTGACCAGGGGCGTCGGAAGTGCGGGGCGTTTTCGGGTTGCGGCACACGCCGACTACCGTCCCCCCGCCTTCAGCTCCCGCTTACGCGCCCGCACCGCCGCCGGCGACCCCGGCCCGGTGATGTCCGCGCGAGGGGGCTGCGGCCGAGGAGTTCGTCGGCCGCGGGGTCCTGGGCGATGTGAAGGGTGACGTCCATGGATCCTCCACGGCAGGTACGTACGCACGTACGTCGATCATCGCGCGGGACGGCTCCCCGCGCCCGGGGGACGAATTAGTTAGGTTAGGCTGCCCTAAAAAGCGACCGTTGGGGGAGTGCGTGGAGTTCGAGGTCTTCCGGGACGCGTGGGGCGTACCGCATCTGCGCGCGGCCGACGCGCTGAGCCTCGCGTACGCGCAGGGCAGGGTCACCGCCGCCGACCGCGCCTGGCAGATCGAGGTCGAACGGCACCGCCTCCTCGGCACGAGCGCCGCGCTGCTCGGTGCCGGGCCCGAGACGAGCGCCTGGGACGCCTTCGCCCGCCGCGCGCGTCTCGCCGACACCGCCCGCCGCTGCCACGACGCCCTCGACGAGGAGACCCGCGCCTGGGTCGCCGGGTACGCCGCCGGGGTCGAGGACGGGCTCACCCGAACCCGAACCCGAGCCGGAGCCGAAGTCGCAGCCCCCGCCCCCGAGTTCGCGGCGGCCGGGGCGGAGCCCGGGGGGTGGGAGCCGTGGACGCCGCTCGGGCTGTGGCTGTCGACGCATGTCCTGTTCGCCGGGTTCCCCGCCAAGATGTGGCGCGACGAGGTCGTCCGGCGGCTCGGCGCCGACGCCGTGGAACTCTTCGCCACCGACGGCCCCGGCACCACCGGAAGCAACGGCTGGCTCCTCGCGCCCGCCCGCACCGAGAACGGCGGCGCGCTCCTCGCGGGCGACCCGCACCGCTTCATCGAGGCCCCCGGCGTCTACCAGCAAATACGGCTCGCCTGCCCGGAGTTCGACGTGCTCGGGCTCGCCGTCCCCGGCGTCCCCGGCATCGGGCACTTCGGCCACACCGGCGGCGTCGCCTGGGCCGTCACCAACTCGATGGCCGACTACCAGGACCTCTACCGCGAGCGGCTGCGGCGCACCCCGGACGGCGGCGTCGAGGCGTACGGTCCTGGCGGCTGGGAGCGCGCCGATGCGTACGACGACGACGGCGTCGAGGTCGTCGAGACCGCGCGCGGCGTCCTCGTCACCGGCAGCCCCGACGAGGGCACCGGCATCACGCTGCGCCATCCCGCCCGCGTCCACCGCGACCTGGGCTTCTCCGCACTGCCCGCGCTGCTGCGGGCCCGTACCGTCGCGGACGTGGACCGGGCGCTCGACGCCTGGGCGGAGCCGGTGAACGTGGTGCTCGCCGCCGACACCGAGGGCGGCCTGCTGCACCGCGTCGCCGGTACCGTCCCCGTGCGCGACCCGGCCAACTCCCTGCGCGTGGTGCCCGCGTGGGAGGAGCGGTACGCCTGGCGCGGCGTCCACGACCCGCTGCCCCGCGCCGGGATCGACCCGGCGACCGGCGTCGCCGTCATGGCCAACGAGCGTTCCCTCGCCGCGCCCCTGGGCACCGAGTTCGCGCCGCCGCACCGCGCCCGCCGCATCGCCGCCCTGCTCGCCGAACGCCCGACCTGGTCCGCGCCGGACATGGCGGCCGTCCACATGGACACCGAACTCGCCTCCGCCGTCCCGCTGCTGGACCTCGTACGGCAGGTGGACGGGCTCGGCGCGGACGCCGCCGCGCTCCGCGACGAACTCCTCGCCTGGGACCGGCGGATGGACGCGGACAGCGCCCCGGCCGCCGCGTACGCGCGCGTGCGGTCCGCCGTCGTACGCGAGATCGCCGCCCACCCCTCGCTCGCGCCCCTCGCCGAGCTGATGCCCGCCTACCCGGCCGTCTTCCGGCCCTGGCTCGCGCTCGTCCCGCGCGTCGCGTACGGCCTGGAGAATCTGCTGACGCGCGATCACATCCCGTACGGGGAACGGCTGTCCGCCGTACGCACGGCACTGGAGGAGGTCGCCCGCACCGAGGGCGCCGGGCGCACCTGGGGCGAGCTGCACCGGCTCGCGCCCTGGCAGGCGCTGCCCGACCCCGGCGCCGCGTGGCCCGGCCTCGCGGGCGACCACGACTGCGTGCTGTCCACGTCCAGCGTGCCCGGCCTCACCGACCACAGCGCGCGCGGGCCCGCCGCCCGGTACGTGTGGGACCTCGCCCGGCGCGACGACAGCCGCTGGATCGTGCCGCTCGGCGCGTCCGGGATCCCCGGCAGCCCGCACCACCGCGACCAGCTCCCGCTGTGGCTCGCCGGTGACCTCGCCCCCGTCACCACCGACTTCGCCCGCCTGACCCGGACCGAGGAGCACACGATGACCGAGCCCGCGATGACCGAGCCCGCGATGACCGAGCATGCGATCGCCGAGGACACGCACGCCGTACGGGAGTTCGCGCACCACGTCGAAGGGCACGGTACGTTCCGGCTCGCGCCGCTCGACGTGGACGGGCCCGAGATCGACACCTTGCACGCCTGGGTGAGCGAGGACCGCGCCCGGTTCTGGGGCATGACGGGCCTGTCCCGCGAGGACGTGCGCGGGATCTACGCCCACATGGCCGGGCTCGACACCCACCACGCCCACCTCGTCCGCCTCGACGGCACCCCGGTCGCCCTCTTCCAGACGTACGAGCCCGAGGCCGACCGCGTCAGCGAGTGCTACGCCGTGCGCGACGGCGACATCGGCGTGCACCTGCTCGTCGCCCCGCCAGGCCCGGACGGCACCCGGCCCGGGTTCACCCCGGCGCTGGTCGGGGCGCTCGTCGCGTACGTCCTCGACGGGCTCGGGCGGCGCCGGATCGTCGTCGAACCGGACGCCCGCAACGAGCGCGCCCTCGCCCTGTTCACCCGCTGCGGCTTCGAGGCCGCGGCCGAGATCGTGCTCCCTGAGGTGGACCTGCCCGAGGTGCGCCTGCCGCCGAAGCGGGCCCGGCTCGCCTTCTACACGCGCTGACGGAGGCCCCGCGCGTTGCGCCGAGTGGACCAGTCGGATGGCCCGGGACCTTGGTCCCGTGTGGAGTGCTTCCGAACGGATATGCGTAGGGCCGTACGGCACACCGCCTGAACACCGACAGCACACCGAGAGAAAAGGACGCACACCGTGGGCATCATCGCCTGGATCCTCATCGGCCTCATCGCCGGCGCCATCGCCAAGGCGCTCACCCCCGGGAAGGACCCCGGCGGCTGCCTGGTCACGATGATCATCGGCATCATCGGCGGTCTGCTCGGCGGCTGGCTGGGCAAGGTCATCTTCGGCGTGCACTCCATCAACGGGTTCTTCCACCTGTCGACATGGATCGCCGCGATCATCGGCTCGGTGATCGTGCTGTTCATCTACCGCCTCGTCACCGGCCAGCGCTCCCGGTAGAGCCCAGGTTTCTTCCGGTACGTGCCCTGCCGCGCCGCCCGACCTCCGGGCAGGCGCGGCCGGCCGGTACGAGGCCCGGTCCGGGGGCTCCGAGTACGCGGCCCTGACGCGGTTCAGCCCCGTACGAGAAGGACCACCGACGCGGTCACACCGATCGTCACGATCACCCCGCGCAGCACCACCGGCGGCAGCCGCCGGCCCAGGCGCGCGCCGAGCAGGCCGCCTGCCGTGGAGCCCGCGGCGATCAGCGCGGCCAGCGTCCAGTCGACGTCGGCGGCGATGATGAAGACGACCGCGGCGACCGCGTTGACCAGGCAGGCCAGGACGTTCTTCGCGGCGTTCAGGCGTTGCAGGTCGTCGCGGAGCACCGCCCCGAACAGGCCCATGAGCAGGACGCCCTGCGCGGCCCCGAAGTAGCCGCCGTACACGCCCGTGCCGAGCACCCCCAGCCACATCGGCAGGCCGCCGTCGACGCGCCCCGACGCGGCGCCGGGCCGCTCCCGCACCCACCGGTTCAGGCGCGGCTGGAGCAGCACGAGCACGCACGCCGTCAGGATCAGCACCGGCACGATCGCGCGGAACGCCGAGCCGGGCAGCGTGAGCAGCAGCAGCGCCCCCGCGAGCCCGCCGAGCAGCGACGCGGCCCCGAGCCGCAGCAGGCGGGCGCGCTGGCCGCGCAGTTCCCGGCGGTAGCCGTACGCGGCGCTCAGGACGCCGGGGACGAGCCCCACGTTGTTCGACACGTTGGCGAGGACCGGCGGACAGCCGAACGCCAGCAGCGTGGGGAACGTGATCAGGGTCCCCGACCCGACCACCGCGTTCATCGCGCCCGCGGCGAGCCCCGCCGCGCCCACCGCCACCGCCTCGACGACCTGCATCCGGAGCCTCCGTGTCCGCCGGGCCCGTGAACGGGTCGGCACCCGCCCGGAGTCCGCGACCTCCGGGCGGGTTGCCGCCCTGGGCCGTCCCGAGGATGATCGTGCGCCGAGCCGTGACCCCAGTCAATCCTCGGGTTTCCTACGCCACCCCCAAGTTCTGCCTTGGGGTACGTCGGCCCCGCCCGCACCCGGAGAACCCCGCCGATGTCGATGACCCTCGACGACCTGCGCGTCTTCGCCGCCGTCTGCCGCGCGGGCAGCCTCAGCGCGGTCGCCCGCGAACTGGCCTGCACGCAGTCCGCCGTCAGCCAGCACATCAGGCGGCTGGAGAAGGACGTCGGCACGCCCCTGCTCGAACGCCACGCGCGCGGGGTCGCCCCCACGCCCGCCGGCCGCGTCCTGCACACCGCCGCCGCCGACGGCCTCGGGGCCCTGGACGAGGCCCTGCGCCGGATCGGCGAACTGGCGCGCGGCGAGGGCGGCGCCGTCCGCGTGGCCACCGGCGCCACCTCCGTACGGCACTTCATGGCGCAGGCCGTCGTCGAGTTCCGGCGCAGCCATCCGCAGGTCAGCCTGGAGTTCCAGACGGTCAGCTCCAGCCGGGGCTGCTTCGCCGCGCTGGCCGCCCGCGACATCGACCTCGCCTGGATCACCCTCGGCGCCCCCGAACGCGGCATCGAACTGCGCCCGGTCGTCGAACTGCCCTGGGTCCTCGCCGTCCGCGCCGACGACCCGCTCGCCGGCCGCGCCCGCGTCGAGCCCGCGGACCTCGCCGCCGGGGGGCTCGTCCTGCCGCCGGAACACTCCACGTCCCGGGGGCTGCTCGACGAACGGTTCGCCGAACTCGGCATCGCCCAGGACGCCGCCTGCGCCACCGGCATCGCCGACTGGGACACCGCCGTCCACCTCGCGGAACTCGGGCTCGGCCGCGCCCTCGTCCCCGACCTGCCCGGGCTGCGCGGCCCCGGCCACCCCACCCTCACCCTCGTCCCGGCCCCCTGCCTCCCCCCGCTCCAGGCAGGCTGGGCGGCCCGCCGCTGGTCCACGCTCCCCCCAGCCGCCCAAGCCTTCGCCACCACGGTCGCAACATCCTGCCCGGGCAGAAGAACCCCCGAGCCGAAGCCTCACGGGGCGGCCCTGTAAGGGGCGCGGGGAACTGCGCCCCCAGCCCCAACGCACCCGGCACTCTGGGGCGCTGCCCCAGCCCCCGCTCCTCAATCGCCGGAGGGGCTGGGAGCTGGCGCGGAGGTCAGCCCCGTAAGGGGCGCGGGGAACTGCGCGCCCAGCCACGACGAGCCCGGCACCCTGGGGCCCTGCCCCAGGCCCCGCTCCTCAATCGCCGGAGGGGCTGGGAGTTGTTGCGGAGGCCAGCCCCGAAAGGGGCGCGAGGAACTGCGCGAGAAGCCCCACCGGGGCTGCACCCGAGGCACAACCTCCACGCACCCGGCGCTGGGGTGCCGCCTTGCCCACCCGTGCCGCCCCAGGCGGCAGACTGCCCAAGGCGGGGGCAGCTCCCCCAGGGCACCGGTGCTAATCGCCCCGAAAGGAGCGCGGGGAACTGCGCGAGCACCCCCCACCGACGACACGCCACCCCAGCCGCACTCGCGCCACCCCGCCCGCCGCGCGACCCTGGCCCCATGACCACGACACACGACCTGACATCCCTCGCCGAGGACCACCTCGCCGCCGCCCGCGCCTCCGCCCACGGCCGCAGCGCCGAACTCCTCGTCCGCGAGGACCCGCTGCGCCAGAGCGTCATCGCCCTCACGGAGGGCACGGCCCTGGAGGAGCACAACGCCCCCCAGTCCGCCACGCTCCAGATCCTCACCGGCCGCGTCCGCCTCACCGCGGTCTCCGGCGACACGACCCTCACCCAGGGCGCCCTCCATCCCATCCCGCAGGAACGCCACGGCCTGCTCGCGGAGACGGACGCGGTGGTACTCCTGACAGCGGTCATGGCGGCGTGAAGGGCGCGGCGGCGTGAACGGCATGAACGACGGGACGGCCCGCCGCCCACTCCCGCTCACGCAGACACGCCGCCCCCGCTCACACAGGCACCCCGGCCCCCTCCACCCGCGCCCCATCCACCCGCGCCCGCCCACCCGCACCCGCCCGTTCAAGGGCGGAGAGCTGCGTGACGACGGTCGCGTAGAACCGCCCCACCGCGTCGTCCACGCTTCGGATGAACCCGGACTCGGCGTTGCCCCGGGCGCCGCCCATGCCCTTGAACAGGGAGAGCCGGAACCCGGTGATCACCGCCCCGTCCTTCGGCAGCAGGTCCGCCGGCTCCGGCCGCAGCCTCTCCAGCGTGCTGCGCGGCCCGCCCCCGCCCTCCACCAGCGTCTCCACATGCAGATCGGCGGGCGCCGAGGCCAGCGCCCGCAGCAGCCGCTTCGCCGAGGACAGCGGGTAGCCGCCCTCGGGCACCGCGATCTCGACGGACGTCCGCAGCTTCCCCGTACGCAGGTCCGCGGTGATCGCCACCACCCCCGGCGAGCCCTCCACCCGCAGCTCCGCCGACAGGCGCCCGTCCTCGCAGAACGAGTCGGCGAGCGCCGCCCGCCGCGCCCCCGGGTCGCTCCCGCGCCGGCTGCGCTGCACGGGCAGCGCCTTCTGGCCCAGTTCGCCGCCGAGCCGCAGGCAGACCTGGCGGATCAGCCGCTCCCAGTTCCCGACGACCTCGACGGCGCGCGGGTCGCCCTGGCACAGCGTCTCGGAGTCGATCGCGTTGCGCACGGGCACCCAGGCCGGGCCCATGTTCTGGAAGCCGTGGCAGCCGGAGTTCTCGTGCTGGAGGTAGTGCAGCAGCTCCTGGAGGACGAACGCGTGCGCCGCGTTGCCGACGCCCTCGTGCCGCAGGAGCATCTGCGCCTGGTGCGTGACCTCCGCCCACGACAGATGCCAGAGCGCCACCTTGTGCTTGCGGCGGCGGTCGATCTTCACGTCCACCAGCGGACTGCCCTCCAGGGCGACGTCGTTGGAGAGCGTGATGACCGCCTCGTAGCCGCGCCGGGCGGCGATGTCGACGTACGCCTGGACCTGCTCGGCCTTGAGCGGGTTGCCGTTGGTCTTCGTCTCCAGGAGGGCCGTCCACAGCTTGCCCGCGCGCTCGACGCGGAGCACGCCGTCCGGGCGCCGGGGCGAGTCGCCGTGCGCCAGCGTCACCTCGGTGAAGGTCTGCATCCGGCCCGCCGGCGCCCCGAACCCGGCCGTCAGCCTGCGGCCGAACTCCGGGACCTCCGTCATCACCGCGAGCAGCACGGACGTCGCCCGCTGCTCCCGCTCCCGGTCGCTGCGCACGGACGGTACGGGAAAGAGCCGGGCGGGCTGCCAGGAGTCGTTCTCCGCGAGGGACTTCTTGGGGGCCTTGGGCAGCGTGACCTTCTTCTTCGCCGTACGGGCGGGGCGCCTGCGGGCGGGCTCGGCGGCCTGCGCGGGCTGTACGGCCTGTGCGGGCTGTCCCGGCCTCGCCGGTATCGCCTCCACGGGGGCCGGCTGCGCGGGAATGCCCGCCACCGGCGGCGACGCCACGGGCCCGCGCCCGGGCACCGCCTCCACCGCCGTCACCGCCTCCACCGGCGCCAGGGAAAGGTCACCCCCGGCCTCCGCGTCCGCCTCCGCCTCCGCGCCCGTGTCGTCCACGATGTCGATGCCGAAGTCCGTGGCGAGACCGGCGAGTCCGGCCCCGTACCCCTGGCCGACGGCCCGGAACTTCCACTCCTCGCCCCGCCGGTACAGCTCGCCGAAGACGAACGCCGTCTCGACGCTCGCGTCCGCGATGGAGAACCCGAGCAGCGGCTCGCCGGACCGGTCGCACAGCGTCAGCCGCAGGTCGTCGAGGTCGCCGAAGGTGGCGCCGCCGTACTGGCTCGCCGCGACGACGACCCGCGTGACGTCGGCGGGCATCGCCGTCAGATCCAGGCTGATGCGGTCCTCGTTGCCGTCGCCCGTCGGGGACTTGCCCAGCAGATGCACGGTGCCGTCGGCGGCCGAGGGATGGTTGTAGAAGTAGAAGTCGTCGTCGCCGCGCACCTTGTCGCCCGGCCCGAGCAGCAGCACGGACACGTCCGCGTCACCGTCGCCGCTCGTACTGCTCCAGCTCAGGCTCACCGTGACCGAACCGGTGTCCTCCCCCAAGGACGCCAGGCCGACGTTGGCCCCTTTGGACATCTCGTACACATCTCCCCCTCACGTGCCGCCGACGCGCCGGAGCGCGGGCATAAGCCGCACCGTAGCGCTCCCGCGCCCCGCTTGTGGGGGTCTCGTGAAGGTCGGGGTCCTGGGCGGCGCGGGCGGTGATCGTTGGCAGGCTCGGTCCAGGGGCGGGCGGTGCCGACAGGAGAGGGCGTGTCATGCAGCCGTACGGGACGTCGTACGAGGAAGTCTTCCGCGCGAGCACCGAGGACCCGGAGGGGTTCTGGCTGGCCGCCGCCGAGGGGATCGACTGGGCCGTGCCGCCGCGCCGGGCGCTCGACTCCTCCCGCGCGCCCTTCCACCGCTGGTTCCCCGACGGCGAGTTGAACGTCTGCCACAACGCCCTCGACCGGCACATCGACGCCGGACGCGGCGGGCAGCCCGCCCTCGTCCACGAGTCGCCGGTGACCGGCACCCGCCGAAGCTGGACGTACGAGGAGCTGCGTGAGCGCGTCGCCGTGTTCGCGGGCGCCCTCGCGCGGCTCGGCGTCGGCCGGGGCGACCGGGTCGTCGTCTACATGCCGATGGTGCCGGAGGCGGTCGTGGCGATGCTGGCCTGCGCGCGGCTCGGCGCGGTGCACTCCGTGGTGTTCGGCGGGTTCGCCGCCGACGAGCTGGCGGTGCGCATCGACGACGCCCGCCCCAAGGTCGTCGTCTCCGCGTCCTGCGGCATCGAGGGCACGCGCGTGATCCCGTACAAGCCGCTCCTGGACCGGGCCGTCGCCCGCGCCGCGCACCCGCCGCAGACCTGCGTGGTGCTGCAACGCCCGCAATGCGAGGCGGAGTTGGGGGAGCGGGACCTGAGCTGGGAGCAGGCCGTCGCCGGGACGGAGCCCGCGCCCTGCGTGCCCGTCGCCGCGACCGACCCGCTGTACGTCCTCTACACCTCCGGCACCACCGGCAGGCCCAAGGGCGTCGTCCGCGACTGCGGCGGCTACGCGGTCGCCCTCGCCTGGTCGATGCGGGCGGTGTACGACGTGGGCCCCGGCGAGACCATGTTCACCGCCTCCGACGTCGGCTGGGTCGTCGGCCACTCGTACATCGTCTACGGGCCGCTGCTCGCCGGCGCGACGACCGTCCTGTACGAGGGCAAGCCCGTCGGCACCCCGGACGCGGCGGAGTTCTGGCGGGTGGCGGCCAGGCACCGGGTGAAGACGCTGTTCACGGCGCCGACCGCGCTCCGCGCGATCAAGAAGGCCGACCCGCGCGGCACGCTCGTCCCCGGCCACGACCTGAGCGCCCTGCGGTACCTGTTCCTCGCGGGCGAACGGCTCGACCCGGAGACCTACCAGTGGGCGAGCGACCTGCTGGGCGTCCCCGTCGTCGACCACTGGTGGCAGACCGAGACGGGCTGGCCCATCGTCGCCAACCCGGTCGGCATCGAACGCGCCCCCGTCAAGCCCGGCTCCCCGACCCGCCCCCTGCCCGGCTGGGACGTCCAGGTCCTCGACCCGGCCGGCAAGCCCGTACCGCCCGGCGAGGACGGCGCGATCGTGGTCCGGCTGCCGATGCCGCCCGGCGCGCTGACCACGCTGTGGGGCGACGACGAGCGGTTCGTCGCCTCGTACCTGTCCGCGTACGACGGTTACTACCTGACCGGCGACGGCGGGCACATCGACGAGGACGGCTACGTCTTCGTCATGGGCCGCACGGACGACGTCATCAACGTCGCGGGCCACCGCCTGTCCACCGGCTCCATGGAGGAGGTCATCGCCGCGCATCCGGACGTCGCCGAGTGCGCGGTCATCGGCATCGCCGACGCGCTCAAGGGCCAGGTGCCGCGAGGTTTCGCGGTGCTCAAGGCGGGCGTGGAGCGCGATCCGGCGGCCATCGAGGCGGAACTCGTCCAGCTCGTACGGGACCGGATCGGCGCCGTCGCCGCGCTCAAGGACGTGGCCGTGGTCGCGGCCCTGCCCAAGACCCGCTCCGGCAAGATCCTGCGCCGCACCATGCGGGGCATCGCCGACGGCCTCGACGAGCCGGTCCCCTCGACGGTGGACGACGCCTCGGTCATCGACGCGCTGCGACCGGTGCTGCGGCGCGGTGCGGCGGGCGCGGCCCCGGGTTCAGCGCCGGCCGAGGAGTGAGCGGACGGCGGCCCGGTCGACGGCGGTCAGCGCCCGCACCACCTGCGGGGTGACGAAGACGAACAGCAGGCCGAGCGCGGAGACGGCGGCGATCTGCGCGGGCGACTCGATGTAGTAGGCGTGGTGCACACCGGCGTCGGTCGTGAAGTCGTACACGCGGTAGCCGGGCCAGTCCAGGTAGCGGTGGAACACCCAGGAGTACGTGGGGAACAGCGCCACGACCCACCCCGTCACCCAGAACGTCAGCGACACCGAGAACGTCAGCACCCGCCACGGGAACATCACCGCGTGGAACAGCACCGCCTTCCACCCCGCCGCGTCCGCCAGCCGTCCCCGCAGCCCCGGCGCGGGCGCGTCGGGCGCCGCCACCTCCATGCCGAACGCGGTCCGCGCCCGCGCCCGCTCCAGCGCCCCGAGGCCGCGCGCGCCGCCCAGCAGAGCCGCGTACACCGGCAGTCCGAGCCAGACGACGAGCGTGCCGGCGCCGAGCACGAACAGCGTCACGGTGAACGCGAAGGACGCGACGGCGACCGGCAGCGCGGTCAGCGTGTAGCCGAGCGCGCGGTACGAGGAGGCGGCGAAGGGCCCGCGCCAGAAACCGGCGGCTTCGGTGCCTCTGGCCGGTGTTCGTGGGGCGGTGGTGAAGGACTGGGTGGCGGTCGTCGAGGTCATGCCACCAGCTTCGCCGCGCGGACGCCCCGCCGACATGGGGCGCGGAGGCGTCTTCGGGGTAGGGACAACCCCCCGCCCGCCCGGGTGCGGGCATGCGTACGGGGCCGGACCGGCGTGCGGCCCGACCCCGTGGAGCGGTGGTTCGGGGGGTGCGTGGTGGGACGGAAGTGACGTACGGGGACGGAGTGGCTCAGGCGGCGGACCGGGACGCGGGACGCCCGCGGCGCCGGCGCCCGCCCTTGGAGCCCCGCGACCCCTGGGCCTGCGAGCCCTGGCCCTGCGAGCCCTGGGAGCCCGGGGACCGGTACGGGGATTCCTGGTCCTGGAAGTCGTCCGCGAAGTCCGCGTAGCCCGCCTCGTCCAGGTCACCCGCGAAGTCCGCGTCATCCGCGTAGTCCGCGTAATCCGCGTCGGAGTCGAGGCCGGAGAAGGCCGGAGCCTGGAACGGCGTCGTCGACGGGGTCGGCGAGGGCGCCGTGGTCAGGCGGTTCTGCCCTTCCAGGGCAGCGGAGAACAGCGACGTCGAGTCGATGAGAGGGTTCTGCCTTTCGGTACAGGCCCGCCCGCGGGAGGGCCTGGCGTGCCGTACGGCGGCACAGAGGTGCTCCGCGGTGACGCGGAGCTACAGCTTGGTCATCTTGCCGTACGGGCTCAGGATCCGCATCTGCGACGAGCCGAAGTCGACCAGCGCCGCGACACCGTCCTCGACACCGACCACCCGGCCGAGCCCGTACATGTCGTGGGTGACCTGATCACCCGTGGCGAAGTGCTTCGGAGCCGGTACGACCGGCGCCTTGAAAGGGCTGGTGGGCAGATGGCGCTTCGGTGCGGAAGGCTTTGTCATGTCTCAGTATGCGCCCATGGAAGGGCGTCAGGCTGTGGCCGCGGGCACACCTTCTTCCCCTCAGACCCCCGCGCACGCCTCTGAGCAGCCATTTTCTCCCCGGCCTCGCCAGAAAACTTTGCCTGAGGAGCGCATCCGCGCCGGAGTCTGTACGGGAACGCCGCGCGGGGCAAAGATGTGCAAGGTCAGCGCTGCCTGTCCGCCCGGAAGGGACCGAGAGCCATGGACCTCGACGAGTACCGGACGTCGTTCCTCCTGCACACCCCCGCCGAGACCCCGCGCGGCTGGAACCTCGAACTGCCGGCCTTCGCCCAGGCCTTGAAGAACGGCTTCCTGGAGGCCCGCTGCGACCCCGCTTCCGACGCGCGGCGCGCGGAGTTCTACGCGGTGGCCAAGGGCGGCGAGGAGTACGACGGCGTGGTCAGCGCGGAGGGCCCGGACACCGTCCTCCTCATCGACAGCACCCCGGCCGAGGCCGCCCTGTTCATCGAATGGCTGCGCCGAGCCGTCGTACCGAGCCCCGAACTCCTGCGCATCACCCCGCAACGGGCGGCCCGCCCCGGCGCCCGCCGCGTCTGGACCCTCCCGCCCCGGGCGTCCCGCGAAACGATCCTGACCACGCTCCTCGAAGCCACCCACCGCCTCCCGGGCTGAGGCCCTGACGGGCTGAGGCCCTGACGGGCTGAGGGACCTCTCGGGCGGGGAGTCTCACGGGCTGAGGACGAGGAGCAGGAGCGTGGGCAGTGCGGTGGCGAAGGCCCCCACGCCCCAGTACGCCCGCGACGACGCCGGCCGGCCCCACCGCCGCAGCGCCACATCGACGACGCCCCATACGGCCCCGAACAGCAACAGCACGGGCACAACCCCGGGCACCCCGAGCCCCACATTCACCCCACCCACCACCCATCACTTCACCCCCACGCCCTCACCCCCACGCCCTCACCCTCCCGTCCGAGGACCGCTGTCCTCCGCGTCCTGGTCGAGCGCACGCACCAGCGCGGCGACGGCGTCGTCCCGGTACGGCGCCGAGATGTCGCCGACGCGGAAGGCCAGTTCCTGCACGGCGCCGTCCAGCCGCCGCACGGTCACCGCAAGCGACTCGTCGCTCCCCGCCCACCCCCGGAACTCGACACTCCGGTACGAGTCCGAGGCCAGCGCCGACACCAGTGCCTCGACCCCGCCCAACAGCGGCTCCCGCGCGCCCCGCACGGTGTCGCGGAACCCGAAGACGTGCTCCGTGAGCGGGTGCCGTACGAAGAACCCCGAAGCGGCCAGCCGCTCGATCAGACTCCGGGCGGCCGCGCGGGTGAGGGCACCCCGGCACCGCACGACGAACACGCCACCGCCCCCCGCCCCGCTGTCCGCCCCACTGTTCTCACCCACACACTCCCGGAAGATCGCCAGAGCCCGCTCCCGGGAGATGTCGGGACTGACGTAGCCGAGCGCGCGGATGTGCGCGGCGAACTCGGGGAGCAGCGCGACATGGTGGCGCCGTACATAGTGGGCGAGTTCGACGGGCCACACGTAGGTGCCGTCGGTGACGAGGGAACCGGCTCCGGTGATCCAGACATCACCGGCGATGACATCGCGCGCGGCGCCCATGGCCGTGAAGATCTCATGCCCCGCGTCGAGGTAGCCGAGCAGCCGCCCCTCATCCCACTCCCCGGAACTACGCGCGGCGTCCCGAAGAAGGGGCGCCCCCCGCCCCACTCCCCCCAACTCCCAATAAAACCCACCCTGCGCCACCACGCAGCCCCCTCCACGCCCCGACCGCCAGTCGCCAGCCCCAACCAGGAAACCACCCCGGTCGGCCGCCCCAGTCGAGTGCGGGCATGTCACTGTCAGTACGAGTTGCCCGTGGCCCAGGACGCGTCGGGGTGAGGCTCGCCCAGATGCTCGGCGAAGCGTTCGTTGAGGGGAGTGGGCACCCGCGCCGCGTTCTGCTCGCGGACGATCTCCTCGAACCGGGTGACGGGGGTGTCGGGCAGCCGGTTCACCGGCGCCTCGACGGCGGTGATGGCGTACACGGGAACCTCGTCGTCGGAGGGTTCGAGTCGGGCGCGGGTCACGGTGCCTTCGTCGTCGGCGAGCCAGTACGCGCTGGGCGGTGCCTCCTGCGCGGGGAAGAGGACGAGGGCGCCGGTGGCCTGGGCGAAGGCGCGGGCGAGAACGGCTTCGGAGGGCGGAGAGGCCACGAATGCCTGAACGTAGATGTCCAGGCTCACCACCACGTCCCCTTGTGTGCGGGCCACTTCGCACAGAACCGGGGCGTCCCAGTTCCGCAGGTCCGGGTCAGTGGCGTCGTCACCGACGTCCACGGACTGCTCGTCCATCCCGAGACACGTGGCGAGGACCTGCGCGACGGAGCGGTGGCTGAACGACCGGTCTGCCAGAAAGTTGTAGATCATCAGCGGGCTCCCGTTGTCGACTTCAGCACGATAGCCGGGGCAGGGAGTACAGCCTGGATGGTGACCTTTTCCTGGCCGGGCAGCTCGGGTTCATCGGCCCGGAACGTGGCGGCGGCGTCGCGCAGGGAGCGGAAGAGGACCTCGCGCTCCTCGGGGGCTCTCGGAGGCGTCGGCGTCGTCGATGATGATTCTCTCACCGCCCCATTCGGATTGTCGCCCGACTGGACTGGGCCCACTCACTGCCAGGCAAATCATGCATGTCCCATACAGGAACGGAGCTGCGTAGATGACCGACAGGAATGCGGCGGTGGACGCCGCGGCAGCACTTCTGCGGCTTGTTTATCCGGACAAGGCGGATTCTCTCGTCATGTTGCCGGAAGAGAGCGTCGACTACCCCTATGGGTGGGCGATTCGTTTCGACTTCAGTGAGCACATCCAGACGGGCGACTGGTTGCAGTCGCCGATCACCAGCGTCGTCATCGTTCCGCACGACGGCAGCAAGGCCCACTTCCCTCCCAGTGCGTTTCCGGTGGAGGACTACATGAACCGACGCGCCACGGGTAACTGGCCGCCCAAGGAGTAGTAGTTGTGACGAGTCCTGCTCAGCGAGCGGCGGCCTGGCTGAATGCCACGTACCGGGGGCTGGTCGAACTCCCGTACCCCCACCCGGTGTACGAGACCGCCACCGCCGGCTGTTCTCTTGCCGCCCCCTGCCCCAAACGGGCTTCCCGGCGACACCGATGCTCGGCGCGTCCGTCGTCGTCCCCAAGGACGGCAGCAGCCCGTTCCCCCCCGTCACCGAGCTCTCCCTGCGCGGACCGGCAACCTGATCTACGCCCGCAACAACCCGGACAGCGAGCCGCAGAGACAACGTCGAAGGGCCCCACTGCGAGCAGTGGGGCCCTTCGACGTTAGTGCCCGGTGAGGCACTGGCGGAGGATACGAGATTCGAACTCGTGAGGGGTTGCCCCCAACACGCTTTCCAAATGTTCGTCTGAGGGTACGGGGGTGTGCGAGGCCGTTCTGACCTGCGGTGCAGCTTGCGGTGCAGCTGTGGCCCGTGATCCTCGTGAACGGTGCTGTACGACGGTGAATGCAACCGGAACTGCAACCAGAAATTGGTCTGACGGAGGGCCCTGAACTGCTCTGTCTGCCCTCGACGTTCCTGCGCGGCCACGTCAGATCATCGGGTGCCGCTCGTAGGAGGGCTCCTCGTCGGGGAAGTCTTCGGGGAAGACCTCGCTGACCAAGTCGCCGCGGAGAACACGCAGAAGGTAGGACTCCACGGGGCCCTCGAACAGGTCGTACTCCCGCCCGCGGCCGATGACCGTAAGGACAGCCCACGCGCGTGGATCTGCTGCGGGGACGAGGAAGCACATGTCCGCGTTCTCGGTGCCACCCCAGCAGATCAGTTCGTCCGTCGTCAGGCCGCGCTCAGCGAGCAGGGCCTTGATGTGCGGGCGCGTCTCGGCCAGCGCGGCGCGGCCCTGCTTCGTCTTCGCCACGAGGTCGATGTTCTCGTTGTCGGCTCCTGCACGGTAGACGCGCAGGAAGTCGTCGAACTTCGCGCCGCCGAAGACGTCGAGGAAGCGCATGAAAGTGGAGGGGAACTCGACGCCGAGGTTCGCTTCGGTCCGCTCCCAGTCATTGATCACCATGCCGGCCTCGCCCGTCGAGGGGAGAGCCGCCAGGAGTTCCAGGTCAGTCACGGGGGCGCCTACTTCTTGTTGATGATGGTCTGGTCGATGTCGAGGCCCCCGCCCTTGGCGGTGACATGCACACCGGAGGGGATCAGGTCATTCGGGTTCGCATAGACCGGGCGTGCCGTGTACTGCACGGGATGGCCAGCATCCACAACGTTATAGATCCGCTCTTCGAGCTTTTCCATGACCTCGTTGTTGGCCTTCGCGTACATGATCACGATGTTCTCCGGTGCACGCCCGTCTCCGCCCAGAGATCTCGCAAGCAGATGCCCGCGGGTGTGCTCGGCCGTGTCCCCCAGCCAGCCCGGCGGCTTGATGCGCCTGCTGGCCTTCTGCCCCGTGTTGAGCATGGACGGCGTGATCGTCGTGTCGACGCCCTGCGCTCTGCCCAGCGCATCGAGGGGCTCCGCGTACGGCGGTGGCGGCCGCATCGCGCCTCCGCCGCCCTGCCCTGTGCGCATCAGAGCGCCGAGATCATCGAGGCTCGTACTTCCGCCACCCGGCAGCGCGAAGTTGGGTTCGAACCCGGGGATGCGTACGCCGCCGAGGAGCTCGCTCAGGCCGCCCGCGTCGTTGATGGCTTTGTAGGTGGCCCCTCCGCCGCCGAGCAGGCCGCCGGTGAGCGCGCCCGCCAGGCCGGCGTTCTGGACTTCGTCGAGGCTCAGTCCCTTGCTCTCGCCCGTGCCCATGGCGACGGGCTGAGTGACCGCCAGGTCGACGGTGATCGACTCGAGGCCGCCGATGGCGGCGGTGGCCAGGGTGGTGCCGGCGATGGTGGCGATCTCGGTGGAGACGGTGACGCCCAGGGTGGCCGACAGTTCGACGATGGTGGCGGTGGCGGCGGCCGCGGCGCCTTCGGAGATGCCGAGGGTGAAGACGGCGAGGGCGGTGCCGGCGACGATGGTGGCGCCGACGATCTCCAGTTCGTGTTCGAGGTGCTTGACGGCCTTGTGGACGACGTCGGCGTACTGGTCGAGGGCCTTGGCCATGTCGCGGGCGCCGTCGATCATGTCCTGGAGCCAGCCGTGGCCGTCGTAGTAGTAGCGGCGCCAGAACGGGTCGTCGAAGGCGGATATCGCTTCGCCCTTGTTGTGCTCGATGATGCCGCGCGCCGACTTGTTCGCGGCGGCGGTGACCTTCTCCAGATCGTCGGCGAAGTCCCGCCAGACCTTGGCCGCGTCGCGCAGACCGTCCTCGTCGGCGTCCGGCCACCACATGCCGGTCATGTCCTGGACGATCTTCTTGGCCTTGTCGGCTGCGCTCACTGGGCAGTCCCGTTGCCGTCGTGAGGGGCGGGATGGATCTTGCCGAACATCGACCGGACGAGCTTCTCGTTGTCGATGTGGCCGTCGGCCATGTCGGTCATGGCCGCTTCGATGCTGGCCAGGCCGAGCGCGAGGATCCCGGCGGCGGCCTCCATCTTCTTCACGTGCGGGCCGTAGTGCTCGTGGAACTTCTGGCCCTGCTCGTCGTCACCCCAGGGTGAGCCGGCCGCCGCGAGTCCGGCCCGGAGCTTGGTCAACGCCTTCGCCAGGTCGGCGCTGTGCGTATGGAAATGCGGGGCGGTCGCCTTCAGGTCGGCGATCTTGATGTCGAGTATCTTGCCGTCGCTGTTGTCGCCCATGGCGTCGTCTGCTTCCCCCTGAGTCGGCTGGCCGGCCTGAAGACGCTAGTCGCCCCGGCCGGTTTGCTGTCGTGATCCCGACAAAGAGAGATCAAAGTTCTCCTCAAGACCGGTTGAGGGGGCGCGGCGGAGGCGCGGTGGGGACGCGGCGATGGAAACGTCGAAGGGCCCCACTGCGAGCAGTGGGGCCCTTCGACGTTAGTGCCCGGTGAGGCACTGGCGGAGGATACGAGATTCGAACTCGTGAGGGGTTGCCCCCAACACGCTTTCCAAGCGTGCGCCCTAGGCCTCTAGGCGAATCCTCCGCTGGAGACATTACATGACCGGAGGGAGTGCTCGCGAACTCGTTCCCCCCGGCCCGGAGCGTGTACGCTGTGCGCAGCCCCTCACGCGGCGCTATCTGACTGAACTCCCCCAGGGCCGGAAGGCAGCAAGGGTAGGTTGGCTCTGGCGGGTGCGTGGGGGGCGCTTGCGTTCGGGGGCGGGGCAGGTTGTCAGTGGGCGCCTATAACCTCGTAGATGTGTCGTCTCTCGCGTTGTACCGCCGCTATCGCCCGGAGTCGTTCGCCGAGGTCATCGGTCAGGAGCATGTCACTGACCCGCTGCAGCAGGCCCTGCGGAACAACCGGGTCAATCACGCGTACCTGTTCTCGGGCCCGCGCGGCTGCGGCAAGACCACCAGCGCGCGCATCCTCGCCCGCTGTCTCAACTGCGAGCAGGGCTCCACGCCGACCCCCTGCGGCGAGTGCCAGAGCTGCCAGGACCTCGCGCGCAACGGGCCGGGCTCGATCGACGTCATCGAGATCGACGCCGCGTCGCACGGTGGTGTGGACGACGCTCGTGACCTGCGCGAGAAGGCGTTCTTCGGCCCGGCGAGCAGCCGCTACAAGATCTACATCATCGACGAGGCCCACATGGTCACGTCGGCGGGGTTCAACGCGCTGCTGAAGGTCGTCGAGGAGCCCCCGGAGCACCTCAAGTTCATCTTCGCCACGACCGAGCCCGAGAAGGTCATCGGCACGATCCGCTCGCGTACGCACCACTACCCGTTCCGCCTCGTGCCGCCCGGCACGCTCCGCGAGTACCTGGGCGAGGTGTGCGGCAAGGAGCAGATCCCCGTAGAGGACGGCGTGCTGCCGCTGGTCGTGCGCGCGGGCGGCGGTTCCGTACGTGACTCGATGTCCGTCATGGACCAGCTCCTCGCCGGCGCGGCCGAGGACGGTGTGACCTATGCCATGGCGACCGGTCTGCTCGGTTATACGGACGGTTCGCTGCTCGACTCGGTCGTCGAGGCGTTCGCCACCGGGGACGGCGCCGCCGCCTTCGAGGTCGTCGACCGCGTCATCGAGGGGGGCAACGACCCGCGCAGGTTCGTCACCGACCTCCTGGAGCGGCTGCGCGACCTCGTCATCCTCGCCGCCGTGCCCGACGCGGCCGACAAGGGCCTGATCGACGCGCCCGCCGACGTCATCGAGCGGATGCAGGCGCAGGCGAGCACGTTCGGTGCCGCCGAGCTGAGCCGCGCCGCCGACATCGTCAACGAGGGCCTGACCGAGATGCGCGGTGCCAATTCGCCGCGCCTCCAGTTGGAGCTGATCTGCGCCCGCGTCCTGCTCCCGGCCGCGTACGACGACGAGCGCTCCGTCATGGCCCGCCTGGAGCGGCTGGAGCGCGGCGGCGTCTTCACCCCGGGCGCGCAGGGCCCCGGCCCCTCCATGGCGTACGTCCCCGGGCCCGACGCCCACGCGCCGATGCCCCCGGCGCCTGCCCAAGCCCAAGCCCAGACCCAGACCCAGCCCCAGGCTCAGCCCCCTGCGGGCCCCCCGGTTCCGCCCGGCGGCGGCCCGGCGGCGGCCCGTGCGGCGGTACGAGGTTCAGCGCCCGCGCCCGCCGCCCAGGCCCCGGCACCTCCCGCCCCGGCCCCCGCGCAGGAGACACCGGCGCCCACCGCCCCCGCCCCTCAGCCCGCGCAACCCCCGGCGCAGCCCGCACCCCAGCCGCAGCCGTCCGCCCCGGCTCCGGCCGCCCCCGGCGCCTGGCCCACCGCCGCCCCGGCCGGCGGCACCCGGCGCCCCGGAGGCTGGCCCACGGCAGCCGCCGCCGGTTCCGGCCAGGCCCCCGCACCCGCCCCGGCGGCCCCCGCACCCACGCCCACGCCCCCGGCACCCTCGGCCCCGGGCCAGTCCGCGCCGGGCGGCACGCCCATGGCCCCGCCGCCGGGCAGCCCCGACCCGCGCACGCTCTGGCCGAACATCCTGGAGGCGGTCAAGAACAAGCGCCGCTTCACCTGGATCCTCCTCAGCCAGAACGCGCAGGTCACCGGCTTCGACGGCACCACGCTGCAACTCGGCTTCGTCAACGCCGGCGCCCGGGACAACTTCGCGAGCAGCGGCAGCGAGGACGTACTGAAGGCGGCCCTGTCCGAGCAGTTCGGCGTCAACTGGAAGATCGACGCGGTGGTCGACGCGGGCGGCGGCGCCCCCACGCCCCCCTCGGGCCCCGGCGCCGGTTACTCCTACCCGCAGCCCGTCCAGCAGGCCCCGGCCCCGGCCGCCCCGGCGCCCGCCCCCGCCCCGGCCCCCTCGTCCGCGCCCGCGTCACCCGCCCCGGCGTCCCCGCCCCCGGCCCCGGCCCGCCGCCCGGTCTCCGTGGAGGACGACACCCCGGAGGACGACGACCCGGACCTCGACGAGAACGCCCTGTCGGGCCACGACCTCATCGTCAGAGAACTCGGCGCGACGGTAGTAGAAGAGTTCACCAACGACTGACCGGGGGGACTGGAGGGATCGGACCGCCCTCCACCCCCACTCCCTAAGGGGCGCGAGGAACGGCGCGAGCAACCCCAACGCTCCCGCACGCACCCAACCCCCTCCACCCCCGCTCCCTAAGGGGCGCGAGGAACTGCGCGAGCAACCACGGCGCTCCCGCGCGTAATACCCAGCAGCACCCACCACCCCTCTCAGGGGCGCGGGGAACTGCGCAAAACGCCTACAACCCCCCGCACCCATAAACACCCCCACCCCCGACCCCGCCGCCCCGACCCCCAACCTCCCCCACCCCCTTAGAGGAACCCACAACCCCAACCCCCGCCGGAATTAGCGGCCCACACAAATACCCGCACCCCCCGCCCGATACCCTGGCCCCGTGAAGGCCCTCGTCATCGGAAACGGCGCCCGCGAACACGCCCTGTGCCGCTCCCTGTCCCTCGACCCCGCCGTCTCCGCCCTGCACTGCGCCCCCGGCAACGCCGGCACCGCCGAGATCGCCGAACCGCACGCGGTCGACGCCCTCGACGGCGCGGCGGTCGCGGCGCTGGCCCAGGAGCTGGCGGCCGACCTCGTGATCGTAGGCCCGGAGGCACCGCTCGTCGCGGGCGTCGCCGACGCCGTACGCGCCGTCGGCATCCCCGTCTTCGGCCCGTCCGCGCAGGCGGCCCGTCTTGAGGGCTCCAAGGCGTTCGCCAAGGAGGTCATGGCCGGCGCGGGCGTCCCCACCGCCCGTTCCTACGTGTGCACGACACCCGCCGAGGTGGACGAGGCGCTGGCCGCGTTCGGAGCCCCGTACGTCGTGAAGGACGACGGGCTGGCCGCCGGCAAGGGCGTCGTCGTCACCGAGGACGTCGAGCAGGCCCGCGCCCACGCGAACGCCTGCGAACGCGTCGTCATCGAGGAGTTCCTCGACGGCCCCGAGGTCTCCCTCTTCGCCATCACCGACGGCACGACCGTCGTCCCGCTCCAGCCCGCGCAGGACTTCAAGCGCGCGCTCGACGGCGACAACGGCCCCAACACCGGCGGCATGGGCGCGTACTCGCCGCTCCCATGGGCCGACCCCAAGCTGGTCCAGGAGGTCCTGGACACGGTGCTCCAGCCGACGGTGGACGAGCTGCGCCGCCGCGGCACCCCGTTCTCCGGGCTGCTGTACGCGGGGCTCGCGCTCACCAGCCGTGGCGTACGCGTCATCGAGTTCAACGCGCGCTTCGGCGACCCCGAGACCCAGGTCGTCCTCGCCCGGCTGCGCACCCCGCTCGCCGGCGTGCTGCTCGCCGCCGCCACCGGCACGCTCGCCGACCTGGAGCCGCTGCGCTGGAGCGACGACGCGGCCGTCACCGTGGTCGTCGCCTCGCACAACTACCCGGACACCCCGCGCACCGGCGACCCCATCAGCGGGCTCGACGACGTGACCGCGCTGGACGCCCCGCACGCGTACGTCCTGCACGCCGGCACCAAGCGGGACGGCGACGCGGTCGTCAGCGCGGGCGGCCGGGTGCTGTCCGTGACCGCGACCGGCTCCGACCTCGCCGAAGCCCGCGACCGCGCCTACACCGCCGTCGCCCGCATCGGCCTGGACGGCTCCCAGTACCGCGCGGACATCGCGGCGAAGGCCGCCGCCGAGAGCTGACCGGCGACGCCGGACGGGAATCACCCGACCGGCGTGCACGCCAGCGCACGACTGCCAGCGGACGACCGCCGGCGCACGACCGCCAGACATCAGGCGAAGCGCGCGTCAGCAGCACGCGATCACCGGGGCCGTTCGGGACACCCTCTCCCGCGCGGCCCCGTCTGTCATCCACCTCTGCCCAAAGCCATTCCATCGAGTGACCGGTGCCCCATCCGGCTGACGGCGCCCGGGAGCCCAACTAGGGTGCGGCGCACGGAGTTCAGGCACCCGTGAAACCGAACCGTCGCCTGTCAGGTACCGCCCTGGAGCCGTCGCCCGACGCGTCGGATCGGGACAGAACCAGACGGACCACCGGCATTGCGATGTCAGTGGCGGGTGCCACAGTGGGGGAGTGAGCAAAGCCACCAGTGTCCTGCCGCGGGCCCGAGCCCGGGGCGGGACAGAAGGCACAGGCAGCAGGGGGTGACATCGGTCGTGTCCGGTATGGGAGCGGAAGCGGGTGCGCAGGCAGCGCGTGCCCGGGCCCTCGCCGTGCTGCGCATCCGCGGCAGGGCGACGGCACTGGCCCTGCTGCCCGCCGCCGCCTCGGTGATCCTGCTCGCGGGCGGCGCCACCGGGCATCTGGTGGGCGGCGGCTGGGACCTCGCGCGGCTCGTCGTGACGGTGGCCGCCGTGGTCGTCCTGCTGGCCGCGGCCGCGGTCGCGCTGGTCGTGGCCCGCGCCCGCCCGGCCGTCAGCCCGACCGTGCCGATCGCCGAGGAGACGGCCCCCGACCTGTACCGGCTGGTCCGTGACCTGGCCGACCGGCTGGACGTGCCGGCGCCCTCGGCGATAGCCCTCACGCCCGACTGCGACAGCTGGCTGGAGGACCGCACGCACCCCGCGCACGGCCCGCCGGCCACCGCCCGCCGCGCCCCGGCCGGCGAGGAGGCCAAGGCGCCGGTCGCGCCCGTCCTGGTCATCGGCTCCCCGTTCCTGTGGTGGATGCGGGTGGGCGAGCTGCGCGCGGTGCTCGCCCCGGTCGTCGCCGGTACGGGACCGTCGGCGCACCCCGACATAGCGGCGGCCCGCCGTTTCGTACGAGGTCTGGACGCGGCCGTCGCGGTCGCCTCGGCCCCCGGGCGCGGGCCCGTGTCCCGGCTGGCGCTCGCCGGGATCGGCCGGGTCGCCCGGATCATGCTCGGCGGCTGCCGGGTGCACGCGGCGGAGATGGAGCGCGGGGTCGCGGCCGCCGCCGCCGAGCGCGCCCAGAGCGTGGACTACGGACTGCGGATCGTCGCCCAGGAGCAGGTCGGCCTCGCCTACGCGGGCTGGGACCGGCTGCTGACCCGGGTCGCCCTGCCCGCCTGGCGCATGGGCCGCTGGCCGTCCCGGCTGGACGCGGGCGTGGTCTCCGCGCTGACCGAGCTGTCCCGGCGCGACCGGCTCGCCGCGCAGAGCGGGTCGTTCGCCTCGCGGCTCGGGGAGCGCCCGGCCTGCGATCTGCTGGATGAGCCCGGCGTGGTGGACGAGGCGGCCTCGCTGCTCGCCGCCCGCCTCTTCCACGGCGGCCCCGCCGAATCCGGTCCTGACTGGGCGCCGGTCGACTGGCAGGAGTACCCGGACGAGGTCGTCGACCGCAAGTGGCGCACGGACGCGGCACGGCTGCACCGGGTGCTGGACACGCTGGGGATAAGGGAAGCCGCGACGCCGGCCGGACCGGAGGGCCCCACGCTCTCCCGCATCCTGGCCCACCTGACCGCACCGGCCGACCCCCACCCGGCCCCGGCGCCCACCGAAGGCACCCCGTTCCCTGTGCCGCCCCACGCCGGCGCCCCCGCCCCCGGCGGCACCACGGGCGCCCCTGACCTCACCGACGCCGGCCTCACCGCAGACGCCCCGGACCTCACCGTCCCCGGCCGAACCACCGACGCCCCGGACCTCACCGCCGACAGCCCTGACCTCACCGTCGGCGCCCCTGACCTCACCGCAGACACTCCTGACCTCACCGCTTCCGGCGCGGAGTTCGGCGAGGCGGTGGCCGGGCAGGGCGGTGGCGCCGACCCCGACCTCGCCGAGCTCGACCTGCGGCTCGACGCCGAGGACGACGACGAACGCACCCCCAGACCCGAGGTGGACGCCCTGGCCGCCGGCATCAGCGCCGAACTGGCCAGGGAGGAGACCGCCCGCCCCGCGCCCCCGGCCGGCGCCGGCCAGAGCGGGGGCCCGGACGGCGCGCTGTGGGACGAGGGCGCGCTGCCCCTCTTCCCGCTCCAGCCGCCCCGCAGCGGACGCGAGCTGCTCGCCGACCACGTCACCGCGATGGTCTGCTGCGCCGCCGTGGACACCGCAGGCGCGGCCCCCGGCCTGGACTGGCTCGACGGGCCCTCGCTGCTCGTCGACGGGGAGCGCGCGGCCGACCTCTCCCCCCGCGTCCTGAGCCTCGTCGAGGACGGCGACCCCGGGCCACTCAGATCCTGGCTCGCCCGCCTCGGCATCCGGCCCGAGAAGCCCGTACGCCTGGTGTGACCGCAGGGGCTACCACGCGCGGGCGGCCCGCCCCGGCACCCGGAGGGAAACGTTCCCCTCACGTCAATTCGAGACGAACGGTGACGGAGTGCGTGCGTAATGTGATGTGCTGGGACCGGTCGCGGACACACCATCCGCGCATCGGGCTCGGGGGAGCGAGGGAGGGGAGCGGCGATGGGGCCGGAGAGGGCGGGGCACCCGGAGCGAGCGGCACAGGACGCGGCGCGGCACGAGCCGGAGCCGGCGCGCGCCCGCACCCCCCGCTGGGAGTCCGGCGCGATGGCGCACGCGGTGAACGACCCGTTCGGGCAGGGCCCGTTGCCCTGGCTGCGCGGCAGTGAGCACTACTTCGACGACACGGGCCACGTCGTGCCCTGGTACGTCGAGCACGTCCCGCAGTCCGGCGCCGCGGGCGGCGCCGCGATCCCCGCGCCGCGCACACCCGGCCCCCGTACCGCCGACGACGTGCACCGCCAGATCAAGGGCTTCACGTCGACGGGCGCGGCGGCCCCCGGGGAGTCGATCGACTTCCATGTCACGGTGGACCCCCCGCAGGAGTTCACGGTCGACGTCTATCGCATCGGCCACTATGCGGGCGACGGCGCCCGGAAGATCACCACGAGCCCCCGGCTGTCCGGGATCGTGCAGCCCCCGCCGCTCACCGCCGACCGCACGGTCTCCTGCCACCACTGGTGGCTGTCGTGGCGGTTGCAGATCCCCTCGTACTGGAGCGTCGGCGCGTATGTGGCGGTGCTGACGACGGCGGACGGGTACCGCTCGCACGTCCCGTTCACCGTGCGCGACTCCCAGCCCGCCGATCTGCTTCTGCTGCTGCCGGACATCACCTGGCAGGCGTACAACCTCTACCCGGAGGACGGCCGCACCGGCGCGAGCCTCTATCACGCGTGGGACGAGGAGGGGCGGCTGCTCGGGGAGGACGAGGCGGCGACGACCGTGTCGTTCGACCGGCCGTACGCGGGCGCGGGCCTGCCGCTGCACGTCGGGCACGCCTACGACTTCATCCGCTGGGCCGAGCGCTACGGCTACGACCTCGCGTACGCCGACGCCCGCGACCTGCACGCCGGCCGCGTCGACCCCACCCGCTACCGGGGCCTCGTCTTCCCCGGCCACGACGAGTACTGGTCGGCGAACATGCGGCGCACGACCGAACTGGCCCGCGAGCACGGCACCTCGCTGGTGTTCCTGTCGGCGAACACCATGTACTGGCAGGTGGAGTTGGCGCCCTCGGCGTCCGGCGTCCCCGACCGGCTGCTGACCTGCCGCAAGCGGCGCGGCCCCGGCAAGCCCGCGCTGTGGCGGGAGGTGGACCGGCCCGAGCAGCAGCTCCTCGGCATCCAGTACGCGGGCCGCGTCCCCGAGCCCCACCCCCTCGTCGTGCGGAACGCGGACCACTGGCTGTGGGAGGCGACCGGCGCCCATGACGGTGACGAGATAGAGGGCATGGTCGCCGGTGAGGCCGACCGCTACTTCCCGCGCACCGCGCTGCCCGAGCACGACGACCGCATCCTGCTCGCGCACTCGCCCTACCGGGACGGCGAGCGGGCCCGGCGCCACCAGGAGACCTCGCTGTACCGGGCGCCGTCGGGAGCGCTGGTGTTCGCGTCCGGGACGTTCGCCTGGTCGCCCGCGCTGGACCGGCCCGGGCACGTCGACGCCAGGATCCAGCGGGCGACGGCCAATCTCCTCGATCGCATCTGCAAAAGGGACTGACGGCACCGCCCCGCGGGCGGGGCGCGGCGTGGCGTACGGGAGAATCGGAGGCATTCGTACAGAACCACGGGGAGGAACCGTGTCCGGATTCGTCGAAAAGCCCGAGCCAGTACAGGTGCCGGGCCTGGTCCACCTCCACACCGGCAAGGTGCGGGACCTCTACCGCAGCGAGGCGGGCGACCTCGTGATGGTCGCCACCGACCGGATGTCGGCCTACGACTGGGTGCTGCCCTCGCTCATCCCCGACAAGGGCCGGGTCCTGACGCGGCTGTCCCTGTGGTGGTTCGACCGGCTCAGCGACATCGTGCCGAACCATGTCCTGTCCACGGAGCTGCCCGCGGGCGCCCCCGCCGACTGGGCGGGCCGCACCCTGATCTGCCGCTCCCTCGACATGGTTCCGGTGGAGGCGGTGGCCCGCGGCTACCTCACCGGTTCTGGCCTCGCCGAGTACAAGCAGTCCCGTACGGTGTGCGGGCTCGCGCTGCCGGAGGGCCTGGAGGACGGCTCCGAGCTGCCCGCGCCGCTGTTCACGCCCGCGACGAAGGCCGAGGTCGGCGAGCACGACGAGAACGTCAGTTACGAGGAGGTCGCCCGCCGGGTCGGCGCCGACACCGCCGCCGAACTGCGGCAGACGACCCTCGCCGTCTACAGCCGGGCCCGGGACATCGCGCGCGAGCGGGGCATCATCCTCGCCGACACGAAGTTCGAGTTCGGCCATGACAAGGACGGGACGCTGATCCTCGCCGACGAGGTGCTCACCCCGGACTCCTCCCGCTTCTGGCCGGCCGACCAGTGGCAGCCGGGCCGCGCGCAGCCCTCGTACGACAAGCAGTACGTGCGTGACTGGCTGACCTCGCCGGCCTCCGGCTGGGACCGTACGAGCGAGCAGCCGCCGCCGGCCCTCCCGGACGAGGTGATCGAGGCGACGCGCGCCAAGTACATCGAGGCGTACGAGCTGCTGACCGGCACGAGCTGGGACGCGGCGTAACGCGGGAGCGCGCACAGCGCCGGAGCGCGGAGCGCGCATGAGAGAAGGCCCCCGGTCGGTGACCGGGGGCCTTCTTCGTGGAGCGAACGACGAGGTTCGAACTCGCGACCTCAACCTTGGCAAGGTTGCGCTCTACCAACTGAGCTACGTTCGCAGGCTTGCTCCCCGGGCGCGTGGCCCGAAGTGCGACGCCTACTATACCCAACCTCGCTCGCGCGCGATCCGCACCGCCGCGTGCCGGTTCTCCGCGCCGAGCTTGGACACGGCCGACGAGAGGTAGTTCCGCACGGTCCCCTGGGAGAGCGCGGCGCGGTCCGCGATCTCGGCGACGGGCGCCCCGTCTGCGGCGAACTCCAGCACCTCGGCCTCGCGCGCGGTCAGCGGGGAGTCCCCGGCGGAGATCGCGTCGGCGGCCAACTCAGGGTCCACATAACGGTTTCCCGCGTGCACGGTACGGATGATCTCCGCGAGCCGCTGGGCGCTCACCGTCTTCGGCACGAACCCGCGCACCCCGGCGGCGAGCGCCCGCTTGAGATGCCCCGGCCGGCCGTGACTGGTGACGATCATGGTGCGGCAGGCAGGGAGTTCGGTGCGGAGCGCTGTGGCGACACTCACACCGTCGGCGCCGGGCATCTGGAGGTCGAGGACGGCGACGTCGGGGCAGTGCGCGCGGGCCATGGCCAGCGCCTCGGGCCCGTCCGCCGCCTCCGCGACGACGACGAGGTCGTCCTCCAGGGCGAGCAGGGCCGCGAGCGCGCCCCGGATGAGGTGTTCGTCGTCGGCGAGCAGCACCCGCAGGGTCACCGGGCCGTCTCCTTACGTGCGGTCAGGGCGGGGGCCGCCACGGGGTCGCCGGGTGCGGCGGATATCCGGGGCGCCTCGGACGGCTCGGCCGGCCCGGGACCTGGCAGTCCGGGGCCTGGTTGTCCGGGGCCTGGCAGTCCGGGGGCGGCCAGGGTCTCGGTGAGGGGGCTGGCATCGAGGTGCGGGGCGGACCCGTCGAGGGTCTTCGTGGGGACCGTTGCCACGACGCGGAAGCGGTCCGGGCCGACCGGGCCCGCCTCCAGGGTGCCGTCCAGCGCGGCGAGGCGTTCCCGCAGGCCGGCGATGCCCGAGCCGCCGGTGCCTTCCGGTCCCGGCGCGGCGGACGGGGCGGCGCCGTCGTTCTCGACGGTGAGGACGACCGTGCCGGAGCCGGACTCCAGGCCGATGCGGCAGGTACGGGCGTCGCCGTGGCGCAGCACGTTGGTCGTGGCCTCCCGGACGACCCAGCCGAGCGCCGACTGCACGGCGGACGGCACCGCGGCGGCGTCGCCCGTGACGGTGCAGGCGATGCCGGCGGCGTCCAACACGCCCTGCGCGCCCAGCAGTTCCGTGCCGAGGTCCGCCTCGCGGTAGCCGCGGACGACTTCCCGCACCTCCTTCTGCGATTCCCGCGCTATGCGCTGTACCTCGGTCATCTGGGCGACGGCGTCCTCGGTGCGCCCGCGTCTCGCCAGTTGCACGGCCAGTTCGCTCTTGAGGGCGATGACGGACAGGTCGCGGCCCATGACGTCGTGCAGGTCGCGGCCGAACCGCAGGCGTTCCTCGGCGACGGCGAGCCGGGCCTCGATCTCGCGGGCCCGCTCGGACTCCCACATCACGGACAGGTTCCACGCGCTGCAACGGAAGCAGAGGAGCGCGATGCCCGCGCTGACGGTCAGCAGGCACAGGACGGCGAGGGGGCCGCTGGTGGCCCGCTGTACGAGGGCGGTCATCACGGTGGCGGCGCCGATGACGGCCGCGGACTGCCGTACGAAGGTGCGCACGGGCACCGTCAGCGCGTATCCGCTGGCGAAGGGGAGCGGTGCGAACAGCAGCGGCATGACGATCATGCCGTCCGAGACGAGATCACCGAACGCGAGCACGGCGATCAGGCCGGCGGCGATGCAGGCGAGCACCGCGGCGGTGACGCTCAGCGCGCGCGGGACCGGGCCCCGGCCCAGATAGGAGTCGAGGGCGGCGCCGCAGTAACGGTCGCCGACCACGCACTGGGCGACGTTCACCGCGATGAGCGCGCCGCCGGCGACGAGCGCGGCCGGGTGGTGGCGCAGGCTGCCGGCGAGGCCCGTGCCGGACCAGGCGAGAAAGAACAGCCAGTTGACCAGGCGGATCGACATGCGGCTCTGCCACTCGACCCGCTCCACCTTGCTCCGCGCCCGCCAGCGCTGCCGCCATCGCACACGCGGCGCCTTCTGCCCGCCGCGCGCCTCGTTCTGCCTTCGCATCGGTCCCCCCCGCCGTCCCTCCCCGTCTCACCCGCGCGGCCGTACTCCGCACCCGCACGGTCACTCTCCCCGAGATCCTGCCCGCTGCCCCTGCCGCACCCGCAGCCGGGGCGCGGACGGGGGCGGGCTCCGGTCGCCCCGGGTGCCGTCAGCGGCGGGGCTCCCAGCGGAACCAGCGACGGACGGCGTATCCCGCGAACGCCAGCCAGACCAGCCCCACGACCAGCGCGCGGACCGTCTCGCCGCCGCTCAGCGCGCCGGACCAGCCTCCCCGTATCAGGGTGAGCGCGGGGGACAGCGGGAGCAGGTCGCAGACCCGGGCCAGGGCGTCCGGCAGCGTCTCCAGCGGGATCACCGTGCCGGAGCCGAGCATGCTGAGCAGCAGCAACGGCATCGCCGCGACCTGGGCGCTCTCCACGCTGCGGCTGAACACGGTGGTCAGCGCGGCCAGCGCCACGCACAGCGGCACGCCGAGCGCGAGGCCCAGCACGGCCAGCGGCAGGCTCCCGGGCACGCCCATGCGGAACGTCACCACGCAGGTCACGGCCAGCACCAGGCACTGCACGAGCCCGATCAGCACGGACGGCAGGGCGGCCCCGGCGAGGATCTCCGGGTCCCGCAGTTCGCCGGTGCGCAGCCGCTTGAGGACGAGTTCTTCCCGGCGGGAGGCGTAGACACTGACCAGGGCCGAGTAGACGGCGAACAGCAGCGAGAATCCCATCGCGGAGGAGAGGACGACGGAGCCGACGCTGAGGCCGGCCTCCTTCAGCCGGTCCTCGCTGAGCGAGGCACTGACGCTGAACGGCAGCACGAGCGGCACGAACAGGGCACTGAACAGCACGCCCTTGCTGCGCCCGATGAGCGTCATCTCGGCCCGGGCCAGCGCGGCGAGCCGGCGCGGGGCAGTGGTGGTGCCCGCGCCCGCCCCGGGGGCCGTGCCGCTGCCCGCGCCGGTGTCCCGGGAGGCCGGTGCGGTCGAGGTGCCTGCCTTCAGGGTGTCGCTCATGCCGCCATCTCCTTCGCGTGCCCGGCGTCGGCCGTGCCGTCCGCTCCTTCCGTGCCTGCCGTGCCCTTGGCGTGCTCCGGGCCCTTGGCGTGCTCCGCGCCCTTCGCCTCGCGCGCTATCCGGAGGAACGCCTCTTCGAGGGACGCGGCGCGCATGTCCAGGCGGCGCAGCTCGACGCGGCTGTCGCGGGCCCAGAGCAGCAGGCCGGTCGCGGTGTGCTGGAGGTCGCGGGTGCGGAGCCGGACCGTACGCCCCTGGGTCTCGTGCGCGGTGACGCCGAGCGCGGGCAGGGGCGGGAGGTCGCCGAGGTGGTGGCCGTCGGGCAGGTCGAAGGAGATGCGGGCGGGCTGGGCGGCGACGACCTCGGCGACGGTGCCCTCGGCGGCGATGCGGCCCTCGTGGAGGATGGCGAGCCGGTCCGCCAGCTCCTCGGCCTCTTCGAGGTAGTGCGTGGTGAGCAGCACGGTCGTGCCTTCGGCGCGCAGCGCGCGGACCAGCTCCCAGGTCTCCTGTCGGCCCTCGGCGTCGAGTCCGGTCGTGGGTTCGTCGAGGAAGAGGACCTCGGGGCGGCCGATGAGGGCGAGCGCGAGGTCGAGGCGGCGCTTCTCGCCGCCGGAGAGCTGCTTGACGCGGACGTCGGCGCGGCGGCCGAGGCCGACCATGGCGAGCGCGTCGTCGACGGGCCGGGCGCCGCTGGTCGTGCCGGCCCACATGCGGACGGTCTCGGCGACGCTCAGCTCGGCGGGGAAGCCGCCTTCCTGGAGCATGACGCCGATGCGGGGGCGGACGCGGTCGCGGGCGCGGTACGGGTCGTGGCCGAGGACGCGGACCTCGCCGCCGGCGGGGGCGGCGAGTCCCTCCACCAGTTCGACGGTGGAGGTCTTGCCCGCGCCGTTCGTCCCGAGGAGGGCGAACAGTTCGCCGCGGGCGACGTGGAAGCTGACTCCGCGCACGGCCTCGAAGGGCCCGCGCTTCTTGTCCCCGTACACGCGGCGCAGATCCGTGACGTCGATCACGCGCTCATTGCTGGTCATGTCTCCAGCGTTCCGCCTCGCCCCGCCCCTCGGCAGTGCGTCCTGTCATCGACCCGCATGACAAATGTCAGACGCGGGGCCCTCCGGGGGGGGGGCGGGGGGCAGGGATCGTCCGAAGGCCATGTGCGTGAAAACGCCGGAGGCCCGAATCCACAAGGGATTCGGGCCTCCGGAACTGGAGCGAACGACGAGGTTCGAACTCGCGACCTCAACCTTGGCAAGGTTGCGCTCTACCAACTGAGCTACGTTCGCACTGCCTCCGACCGGCTCTCACCGATCGGCGCGAGCACCAGCCTACCTCACCCGGATGGGTGGTCGGTACGCGATGCGGAGCGGGTGACAGGAATTGCACACTGCGCCTTCCCCCTGGAAGGGGGATGTTCTACTACTGAACTACACCCGCATGTACTCCTCGGGTCCGGCCTTTCGGCCTTGCCCCTTGGCGTGCTCCAGACTCTAGCGGACGGCTGGGGGTGCAATGCAAGTCGGCGGTCTGGGGGGCGTTCTGACGGGGTGCCGTCTGCTCCGCTCGGGGGCCGGGGTTGGGGGTGCGCGCAGTTTTCCCCGTGCCCCTGAGGTGGCAGCCCCGGCTGGTGGGTCTTCGTCTACAGCGTGCGCTGTGGCTGGTCGCGCAGTTCCCCGCGCCCCTTAGGGGGCTGACCTGAGCGCCCGTCCTCAGCGGCAGCGCGCCCGCGCCCCTTAGGGGGCTGACCTGAGCGCCCGTCCCCAGCGGCGGCGCGCCCGCGCCCCTGAGGGCGCTGGTCTCAGCGCCGGCTCCCAGCCGCTCCGGCTCGGAGTCCCCGGGGGGGCTGGCCTCAGCCTCAAACTCCCAGCCCCTCCGGCGATTGAGGAGCGGGGGCTGGGGCGGAGCCCCAGAGTGCCGGGTGCGTCGTGGCTGGTCGCGCAGTTCCCCGCGCCCCTTCGGTGCGCACTCCGTGCGCTACCTCCATCAGCCGGCCCCGCGATCTACTCCGTCTACTCCGCCTCCGCGAACGCCTCGTACACCCGCTTCGGGATGCGGCCCCGTGGCGGCAGGTCGAAGTGGTGGGAGCGGGCCCAGGCGCGGACCGCCGCCGGGTCCGGGGTCAGGTCCGTGCGTTTGTACACCTTGCCGGTGCGCGCGGAGTGCTTGCGGCCGGCCTCCAGGTACGGCGCGAGGGCCGCACGGAGCTTTTCCGCATTGGCTTGATTGAGGTCGATCTCGTACGACGTGCCGTCGAGACCGAAGGCGACCGTTTCCGCCGCTTCTCCGCCGTCGATGTCGTCAAAGAGAGTGACCACGACACGCTGCGCCACGAATATCGGTCCCTTCGTCCGGCACCCCCGCTTTGACGTGCGGTGATGTCGACAGTCCAGCTCTTGTCCATTCCTTTTTACCCTGCATGGCATTGTGCTGGGAAGACCAGTCAAATATTTCCGCGTGTCCTCCGCTCCGGTTATTCGGACTTTTTCCCTCGATTTTCCGTGGTGATCTCATGTCGTTGCCGGAACGTGACGCGGATCTCGTAGCTTCCTACTGTCTACGCGAGTAGAAGATTTGGGCGGGTACGCTGAACGGACCTGCTCAGCACCACACACCGGGAGTGCCAGTGGCACGCGTCGTAGTCGACGTCATGCTCAAGCCGGAGATCCTCGACCCCCAGGGCCAGGCGGTGCAGCGTGCGCTGCCGCGCCTCGGTTTCGACGGCATCTCCGACGTCCGTCAGGGAAAGCGTTTCGAGCTCGAAGTGGACGGGCCGGTGGATGACGCCGCCCTCGCCCGTATCCACGAGCTGGCCGAAAGCTTCCTCGCCAACACCGTGATCGAGAACTTCACGGTGAAGGTCGAGGAAGACGCCGAGGCCGTGGGAGCCGAAAAGTGACCGCTCGTATTGGCGTCGTCACCTTTCCGGGCTCGCTCGACGACCGGGACACCCAGCGCGCGATCCGGCTGGCCGGTGCCGAGCCGGTCGCCCTGTGGCACAAGGACAAGGACCTGAAGCAGGTCGACGCGGTCGTCCTGCCCGGCGGCTTCTCCTACGGCGACTACCTGCGCGCGGGCGCGATCTCGCGGTTCTCGCCGGTCATGGAGACGCTGATCGAGCAGGCGAAGGCGGGCCTGCCCGTCCTCGGCATCTGCAACGGCTTCCAGGTGCTCACCGAGGCCCACCTGCTGCCCGGCGCCATGCTCGGCAACGACCACCTGCACTTCATCTGCCGCGACCAGAAGCTGCGGGTGGAGAGCGCGGACACCGCCTGGACCGCCGACTACGAGGCCGGCCAGGAGATCCACATCCCGCTCAAGAACATGGACGGGCGGTACGTCGCCGACTCGTACACGCTCGACAAGCTGGAGGCCGAGGGCCGGGTCGTCTTCCGCTACCTGGACGTCAACCCGAACGGTTCGCTGCGCGACATCGCCGGCGTCACCAACGAGGCCGGCAACGTCGTCGGCCTGATGCCCCACCCGGAGCACGCCGTCGAGCCGCTGGTCGGCTCCGGCCGCACCGACGGTCTCCCGTTCTTCACCTCGATCCTCAAGAAGCTGGTCGCCGCCTCATGAGCCTCGACACCGTCGACAACGCCGCACAGACCCCCGACGTCGAGCTGCCCTGGGCCGAACTCGGCCTGAAGAAGGACGAGTACGAGCGGGTCGTGGAGATCCTCGGCCGCCGCCCGACCGGCGCCGAACTCGCCATGTACTCCGTCATGTGGTCCGAGCACTGCTCGTACAAGTCGTCCAAGGTGCACCTGCGCCAGTTCGGCGAGAAGGCCCCCCACTCCGACGCGATGCTCGTCGGCATCGGCGAGAACGCGGGCGTGGTGGACGTCGGCCAGGGCTACGCCGTCACCTTCAAGGTCGAGTCGCACAACCACCCCTCGTACGTGGAGCCCTACCAGGGCGCGGCCACGGGCGTCGGCGGCATCGTGCGCGACATCATCGCCATGGGTGCCCGCCCGGTCGCCGTCGTGGACCCGCTGCGCTTCGGCGCCGCCGACCACCCCGACACCAAGCGCGTGCTGCCCGGAGTCGTCGCCGGCATCGGCGGCTACGGCAACTGCCTCGGCCTGCCCAACATCGGCGGCGAGGTCGTCTTCGACGCCTGCTACCAGGGCAACCCGCTGGTCAACGCCGGTGCGATCGGCGTCATGCGGCACGAGGACATCCACCTCGCCAAGGCGTCAGGCGCGGGCAACAAGGTCATCATGTACGGCGCCCGCACCGGCGGCGACGGCATCGGCGGCGCCTCCATCCTCGCCTCCGAGACCTTCGACGACGCGAAGCCCTCGAAGCGGCCCGCCGTGCAGGTCGGCGACCCCTTCCAGGAGAAGCTGCTCATCGAGTGCACCCTGGAGGCGTTCGCGGAGAAGCTCGTCGTCGGCATCCAGGACCTGGGCGCCGCCGGCATCTCCTGCGCCACCTCCGAGCTGGCGTCGAACGGCTCGGGCGGCATGCGGGTCGACCTGGACGACGTACCGCTGCGCGACTCCACGCTCTCGCCCGAGGAGATCCTCATGAGCGAGTCGCAGGAGCGCATGTGCGCGGTCGTGGAGCCGGAGAAGGTCGGCCGGTTCCTGGAGATCTGCGAGAAGTGGGACGTCATCGCCACCGTCATCGGTGAGGTGACCGACGGCGACCGCCTGGAGATCTTCTGGCACGGCGAGAAGATCGTGGACGTCGACCCGCGCACGGTCGCGCACGACGGCCCGGTCTACGAGCGCCCCTACGCGCGCCCCGAGTGGCAGGACGCGCTCCAGGCGGACGACGCGAACAAGCTGCCGCGCCCGGCGACTTCGGCGGAGCTGAAGGACCAGGTCCTCAAGCTGGTCGCGTCGCCGAACCAGGCGTCGAAGAAGTGGATCACCCAGCAGTACGACCACTTCGTCCAGGGCAACACGGTCCTCGCGCAGCCCGAGGACTCCGGCATGATCCGCATCGACGAGGAGTCCGGCCTCGGCGTCGCCCTCGCCACCGACGGCAACGGCCGCTACGCGAAGCTCGACCCGTACAAGGGCGCGCAGCTCGCGCTCGCGGAGGCGTACCGCAACGTGGCGACGACCGGCGCGAAGCCGCTCGCCGTCTCCGACTGCCTGAACTTCGGCTCGCCCGAGGACCCGGCCGTCATGTGGCAGTTCGCGGAGGCCGTGCGCGGTCTCGCCGACGGCTGCCTCCAGCTCGGCACCCCGGTGACCGGCGGCAACGTCTCGCTGTACAACCAGACCGGCGAGGCCGCCATCCACCCGACGCCGGTCGTCGCGGTCCTCGGCGTCATCGACGACGTGGCCCGGCGCACCCCGGTCGCCTTCCAGGAAGAGGGCCAACTCCTCTACCTGCTCGGCGACACCAAGGAGGAGTTCGGCGGTTCGGCCTGGTCGCAGGTGGTCCACGACCACCTGGGCGGGCTGCCGCCCGAGGTCGACCTGGAGCGTGAGCGGCTGCTCGGCGAGATCCTGATCTCCGCCTCCCGCGACGGCATGATCGACGCCGCGCACGACCTGTCCGACGGCGGTCTGATCCAGGCCGTGGTCGAGTCGGCGCTGCTCGGCGGGAAGGGCGCGCGGCTGATCGTCCCGGACGGCCTGGACGCGTTCACCTTCCTGTTCTCGGAGTCGGCGGGCCGCGCGGTCGTGTCGGTCCCGCGCAGCGAGGAACTGCGGTTCAACGACATGTGCGGCGCGCGGGGCCTGCCCGTCACCCGCATCGGTGTCGTCGACGGCGACAGCGTGGACGTACAGGGCGAGTTCGCGCTCTCCCTGACCGAGCTGCGCGAGGCGCACGACGCGACACTCCCGCGCCTGTTCGGCTGACACACTCCGCTGAGACGAAGAAGCCCCCACCTGGTACGCACCGGGTGGGGGCCTTGTCGTACGTACGGTCCTGCGTCCGCCGTACGCGTCATGCGCTCGCCGTACGTGTCATGCGCGCGCCGGCGCCGGGACCGTGGCCGGCTCCGGAGCGCGGCGCGGGAGGCGTGTGGCGAGGAGGGCGCCGAGGAGCATCAGGGCCGCTCCGCACCAGAAGACGGTCGTCGTCGCCTGGACGAAGTCGTGGACGGCGGCCGCGTGCCGGGCGCCGCGCAGCGCCGGGATCGCGTCGACGTCCGTGTCGAGGCGCCGGAAGAGGATCGCGCCGAAGGCCGCCGCGCCCAGGGCGTTGCCGAGGGTCTGGAAGAAGCGGACGCCGGTCGTGGCGACCCCGAGCAGGGCGGGCGGCGCCGCGTCCTGCACGAGCTGGATGAGCTGCCCGATGAGCTGGCCGAACGCGATGCCGGCGAGGAGGAGTTCGGCGCGGATCAGCCACAGGGACGTATCGGGCGCGAGGGTCGCCGCCAGCAGGGCGAACGTGGCCGCCATGGTGAGCGTGCCGCTGAGGGTGAAGGTGCGGGCACAGGCGCCGATGCGGCCGGTGACGATGCCGGAGCCGGTCATGCCGACCGCCATGGGCAGCAGATAGAGCCCGGCGTCCGAGCTGGTCAGGCCGCGTGCGATCTGGAGGTAGACGAGGACGTAGTAGATCGCGCCCATCATCGCGGCGCCGGTGATGCCCTGGATGACGAAGCCCCAGCGCAGTTCGGGGACGCGGAACAGGGAGAGCGGCAGGATCGGTTCGGCGGCCCGGCGCTGGCGGTGCAGGAAGAGGGTGAGGGCGCAGGCCGCCGCGCAGAACAGGCCGATGATCTGCGGTGACGTCCACCCGTACGTCTTGCCGCCCCAGTCGGTGGCGAGGAGCAGGGCGGTGGAGAACGCGGCGGCGAGCGCGGCGCCGGCCCAGTCGATCGGCCGGCGTACGGGCTTGTCGGGCAGGCGCAGGACGAGCGCGCCGGCGATGAGGACGGCGATGCCGAGCGGCAGGTTCACGTAGAAGATCCAGCGCCAGCTCGCGTGGTCGGTGAGCAGGCCGCCGAGCCAGGGCCCGAGCGCCATGCCGCCGCCCGCGACGATCCCGCCGAGACCGCCGCCCGGGCCGCCGCGCCCGCCCTTGCCGCCGGGTCCTGCCGCGTCCCCGGGACCCTTGAGGTGGGCCATGACGACCATCGTGACGCTCATCAGGCCGCCGCCGCCCAGGCCCTGCACGGCGCGCGCCGCGATGAGCCAGGTCATGGACGGGGCGAGGCCGCACAGCGCGGAACCGGCGAGGAAGGTGGCGACCGCGCCGAGGAAGACGCGGGTCGCGCCGAGGGTGTCGCAGAGCTTGCCGTACAGCGGGAGCATCGCCGCCGCCGCGAGGGCGAACGCGCTGACCAGCCAGGGAAAGCGGTCGATGCCGTGGGCGGGGTCGAGGTCCCGCACGATCGGCACGGCGGCGGCCGAGACGATCTGGAGGTCGAGGACGGCCAGGACGATCGTGAAGAGGCAGACGAACATGCCGATCGTGCGCCGGGCGGGGCTCAGGGCCCCGGCGGCGGCGGGGCCCGGGCCGGAGCCGGGGGCGGGAGGGACGGTCGTGGAAGCAGCCATGGGTTCACCATGAGGCAGAACTTATACCGGGTCAATGTTTTATCCAGGATTAAATTTCGGCTTGGTACAGTGACGGCATGGCTGACGACGGACTCGGGCTGCGCGAGCGCAAGAAGCGGCAGACGGCGATCAAGGTGTGGCGCACGGCCGTCGACCTGTTCCTCGAGCACGGGTACGACGAGGTCTCCGTCGCCCAGATCGCCGAGGCCGCCGAGGTCTCCAAGATGACGGTCTTCAACTACTTCAAGACCAAGGAAGACCTCCTCATGGGCCCCATGGAGGAGCATGTCGGGGACCTCGCGCGGGCCCTGCGCGAGCGCGCGCCCGGCGAGTCCGCGCTCGACGCGGCCCACGCGATGTATCTGCGCAAGGCCGCCGACCGCGACCCGTCGATCGGCCTGAGCCGCGACGGCAACGACCTGCGGCTCGTCCAGCTCGTCAACGCCACGCCCGCCCTCGCCCGCCGCGCCCTGCACTGGTCGGTGCGCAGCGAGCGGCTCGCCGCCGACGCGCTGACCGAGGAGGGCGCCGATCCGCTGCTCGCGGCGGTCGCGGCGGCTCAGCTCTCCGGGGTGATCGCCGCGCTCATGTCACAGAACCATCGCCGTGTCCTCGCGGGCGAGCCGGCCGACGCGGTCGCCGCGGACGCGCCCGCCCAGGCGGCCCGCGCGTTCGCCCTGGCGGCGGACGGCCTGCGCGACTACGGCCGCCGAGAGCCCCAGGACGGCTGACCGCGCGCCCAAGGCGACTGACCGCACGCGCCCGCCGAGAGTTCCAGGCGACTGACCGCACGCGCCCGTCGCACGTAAGGTCGGGTCATGGTCTCGTCGTCCAGGTCCCCGAAGAAGCGCCCGCGTTCCTACGACGTCGCCAAGCTGCGCGGCGCCGTCCTCGCGCAGTTCGCCGCCGTCCGCGCCGCCGTCGAGAAGCTGACGCCCGACGAACTGGCCGCGCCGACCCGGCTCGGGGACTGGAGCGTGGGCGAACTGGCCGCGCACTTCCCGATGTTCCTCGGCATGATCACGCAGGGCCTCGCGCAGCCCGCGCCCGCCCGCGCCGACCTCGCCCTGCTCGACTACCCCGCGCTGGTCGCCCCCGGCGCCGCCGGCGTGGACGCGCGCGTGAAGGAACTGTCCCGCAGCGCCCCGCTCGGCGAGCTGTACGCCCGCACCGGCGCCGACCTCGACGCGCTGCTCACCGCCGGCCAGGACGGCGCCCGGCCCGTCGCGCACCGGATCGGCGCGATGACCCTGACGGACGTCCTCGTCACCCGGGCCGTCGAACTCGCCGTGCACACCGACGACCTGAACGCCGCGCTGCCCGCCCTCGGCCTGCCCGTCGAGCGGTATCTGCTGGCCGCCTCCAGCCGGTTCCTCGCGGACGCGCTCGCCGCGAAGGCGCCGGGCGGCTCGACGGAGGTCCGCGTGCCGCCGTACGCCGTCGTGCAGTGCGTCGAGGGGCCCCGGCACACCCGCGGCACCCCGCCGAACGTCGTCGAGACCGACCCGCTGACCTGGCTGCGGCTCGCCACGGGCCGCACCACCTGGCAGGACGCGCTCGACGCCGCACAGGTCAGCGCCAGCGGCGAACGGGCCGACCTGTCCGCCCTGTTGCCCGTCATGGCGTAAGGCCGGCGCCGCGGCCGCGGCCCGTACGGGCGGGATCAGGACCCGTACGGGCGGGCGCCGGCCTCAGGACCCGTACGGCAGCAGCTCCTTGTCGACGCGCTCCCACACGGCCCTCAGCTCGGCGAGCCGCGCGGGCTCGTCGGCCGCTCGGTCGGCCTGCTCGCGCTGGTCCGCCGCCAGGTCGAACAGGCGGTCCGTACCGTCCTTGCCCCGGTAGTACTTCCAGTCGCCGCGCCGCACGGCCCGCTCCCCGCGCACCCGCCAGAACAGGTCCCGCTCCGCCAACTCCTCGCCGCGCAGCAGGTATCCGGCGAGGCTCGTGCCGTCCAGCGGGTACGCGGGGTCCGGCCGCGCCCCGCCGACCTCCAGGAGCGTCGCCGTCCAGTCGGGCGTGAACACCGGTTCGCGGCTGACCTGGCCGCCGTCGATCCGCGCGGGCCAGCGCACGATCGTCGGCACCCGGATGCCGCCCTCCTGGAGGGACGCCTTGTTGCCGGACAGCGGCCAGTTGTACGAGAAGCGCTCACCGCCGTTGTCCGAGGCGAAGAAGACGAGCGTGTCGCGCTCCCGCCCGGACTCCTTCAGCGCCCGCAGCACCTGCCCCACCGACCGGTCCAGGTCCTCGACCATCTGCGTGTACTTCGCCACCGAGCCGCCGTCGTCATGGAACAGCGCCCGTCTGTCACCGGCCTTGATCCGCCGCACGACCTCGGCGCTCGCCTCGGTGTCGCCGTCGGCTATCCACGGCCAGTGCGGGGTGGTGAAGTTCAGGTTGAGCAGCCAGGGACGGCCCCCGTGGTCCCGCTTCACGTACGCGCTCGCCCGCTCGGTCAGTACGCGCGTGTAGTACCGCAGGTCCTTGTACGTGGCGTCGCCCTCGTACAGGTCGTACTCGCCGCCGAGGCCGAGCTTCGAGTAGTACTCCAGGGCCCCGCCGAAGTTGCCGAAGAACTCGTCCCAGCCGGACCGCGTGGGGGAGTAGTCGGGCAGATAGCCGCAGTGCCACTTGCCGATGAGCGCGGTGGCGTACCCGGCGTCGCGCAGCAGCGAGGCGAGCGTGGGGTGGCGCGGGTCCAGTCCCGCGGACCGGTCCGCGATCGGCTCGGCGAGCCCGCCCCTCGTACGGCCCGGATAGCGGCCGGTGTAGAGGCTGAACCGGGTCGGGGAGCAGGTCGCGGACCCGCTGTACGCGTCCGTGAACCGCACGCCCTCCCGTGCCAGCCGGTCCAGGTGCGGGGTCTCGATGTGCGGTGCGCCGTACGAGGACAGGTCCGCCCAGCCCAGGTCGTCACCGAGGATGAACAGGATGTTGGGGCGCGGGGAGCGGCGGGCCGGGGCGGCGCGGAAGGGTCTCTCCCGTACCGCGGCTCCGGCCGGCGACGGCAGTGCCGCCGTGCCGAGAGCGGCGGCGGCTGCGGCGCCGGCGAGGGCGCGACGAGACAAAGGGGACATGAAACGCTCCAGGGGTGTGTACCGCCTCGGCGCGGGGGCGTGCGGGGGCCCGGCGCGGGCGGGGGTGGGGTACGGCGAGGAGGCGCGCGGGCCGGGGGACCGGGGGGTGGTGCGGGTGCGGTGCGGTCAGCCCGGGGCGGCGGGGGTTTCAGTCAGACGCAGCGACAGATCGCGCTGGCCGCGCGGGCCAGGTCGATGTGGCGGCGGGCCACGAGGGCCACGGCGCGCTCAAAAAGGGGCTGCATGCCCGCGACAATGCCCGCGCTCCTTCTCCGTGTCAACGGGGTCTCAGCTCAGGCCACCCCCACTCCTCAATCGCCGGAGGGGCTGGAAGTCTGCGCTCAGACAAGCCCCGTCAGGGGCGCGGGGAACTGCGCGAGAAGCCCCACCGGGGCTGCACCCGAGGCACAACAGTCACGCACCCGGCGCTGGGGTGCCGCCTTGCCCACCCGTGCCGCCCCAGGCGGCAGACTGCCCAAGGCGGCGGCGGGCGGCGCCTAAAAGGCACCCGGGGTTGCAGCCCCGTAAGGGGCGCGGGGAACTGCGCGAGCGGCCACGACGTACCCGCACTCTGAGGCGAGGTAGGTCACATTTGGGGGAGGCCGGCTCCGCCAGACCCCGCTGAGCTGGGAGAACGCCGGGGCCCCGCCCCAAACCCCCCACACCGAGAACCCAGGTCAACGCGCGTAGCATCCGTCCCCAATTCGGACCAGTGGTCGATCCCGTCTACACTCGGTGCCGTGCCACGTGGTGACGGTCGACTCAATCACGATCTGCTCCCCGGCGAGAAAGGCCCCCAGGACGCGTGTGGCGTCTTCGGTGTCTGGGCTCCGGGCGAAGAGGTCGCAAAGCTCACTTACTTCGGGCTCTACGCCCTCCAGCATCGGGGCCAGGAATCCGCGGGAATCGCGGTCAGCAACGGCTCCCAGATCCTCGTCTTCAAGGACATGGGCCTCGTTTCCCAGGTCTTCGACGAAACCTCTCTCGGTTCCCTCCAGGGTCACATCGCGGTCGGACACGCCCGCTACTCGACCACCGGAGCCTCCGTGTGGGAGAACGCCCAGCCGACGTTCCGCGCGACCGCGCACGGCTCGATCGCGCTCGGCCACAACGGCAACCTGGTCAACACGGCGCAGCTCGCCGAGATGGTCGCCGCCCTCCCCAAGGAGAACGGCCGCGCGACCCAGGTGGCGGCCACCAACGACACCGACCTCGTGACCGCGCTGCTCGCCGGCCAGGTCGACGACGACGGCAAGCCCCTGACCATCGAAGAGGCGGCGAACCGGATCCTGCCCCAGGTGCAGGGCGCTTTCTCCCTGGTCTTCATGGACGAGGGCACGCTGTACGCGGCCCGCGACCCGCAGGGCATCCGCCCGCTGGTCCTCGGCCGCCTGGAGCGCGGCTGGGTCGTCGCCTCCGAGTCCGCCGCCCTCGACATCTGCGGCGCCGCTTACGTCCGCGAGATCGAGCCGGGCGAGTTCGTCGCCATCGACGAGAACGGACTGCGAACGTCCCGATTCGCGGATGCGAAGCCCAAGGGCTGTGTCTTCGAGTACGTCTACCTGGCCCGCCCCGACACCGACATCGCGGGCCGGAACGTGTACCTCTCCCGCGTGGAGATGGGCCGCCGGCTGGCGAAGGAGGCCCCCGTCGAGGCGGACCTCGTCATAGCCACCCCGGAATCCGGCACGCCCGCCGCGATCGGCTACGCGGAAGCCTCCGGCATCCCCTTCGGCAACGGCCTGGTGAAGAACGCCTACGTGGGCCGCACCTTCATCCAGCCCTCGCAGACGATCCGCCAGCTCGGCATCCGTCTCAAGCTGAACCCGCTGAAGGAAGTCATCAAGGGCAAGCGCCTGGTCGTCGTCGACGACTCCATCGTGCGCGGCAACACCCAGCGCGCCCTGGTCCGTATGCTCCGCGAGGCCGGCGCCGCCGAGGTCCACATCCGGATCTCCTCGCCGCCCGTGAAGTGGCCCTGCTTCTTCGGCATCGACTTCGCCACCCGCGCCGAGCTGATCGCCAACGGCATGTCCGTCGAGGAGATCGGCACCTCGCTCGGGGCGGACTCGCTCTCGTACATCTCCTTGGACGGGATGATCGAGGCCACCACCATCGCCAAGCCCGACCTGTGCCGCGCCTGCTTCGACGGCGAGTACCCGATGGACCTCCCCGACCCGGAGCTCCTCGGCAAGCAGCTCCTTGAGACGGAACTGGCCGCGGGTCCCGCGTCCACGGCCGCGTCGGACGCGATCCGCCGCCCGTAGCCGACCGGGCGCCCCGGCGTCCTCGTATCCGTGTTCACCAACCCGAAAGATCCCAGGCAATGTCTGCTGCGTCCGATCAATCGACTCCTCCGACGGGCACCGGCGGCGCGTCCTACGCCTCCGCCGGCGTCGACATCGAAGCCGGCGACCACGCCGTCGAGCTGATGAAGGAGTGGGTGAAGAAGACGCGGCGCCCCGAGGTCCTGGGCGGTCTCGGCGGCTTCGCCGGCCTCTTCGACGCCTCCGCGCTCAAGAAGTACGAGCGCCCGCTGCTCGCCTCCGCCACCGACGGCGTCGGCACCAAGGTCGACATCGCGCGCCGCCTCGGCGTGTACGACACGATCGGTCACGACCTGGTCGCCATGGTCATGGACGACATCGTCGTGTGCGGCGCCGAACCGCTGTTCATGACCGACTACATCTGCGTCGGCAAGGTCCACCCCGAGCGGGTCGCCGCCATCGTCAAGGGCATCGCCGAGGGCTGCGTCCTCGCCGGCTGCTCCCTCGTCGGCGGCGAGACCGCCGAGCACCCCGGGCTGCTCGGCCCCGACGACTTCGACGTCGCGGGCGCCGGCACGGGCGTCGTCGAGTACGAGAACCTGCTGGGCCCCGATCGCATCCGCAAGGGTGACGCCGTGATCGCGATGGCGTCCTCCGGGCTTCACTCGAACGGGTACTCGCTCGTACGGCACGTCCTGTTCGACCGCGCCGGGATGACCCTGGAGCAGCGCGTGGACGAGCTGGGCCGCACGCTCGGCGAGGAACTGCTCGAACCCACCAAGATCTACTCGCTGGACTGCCTCTCGCTGACCAGCACCACCCCCGTGCACGCCTACAGCCACATCACCGGCGGCGGCCTCGCGGCGAACCTCGCGCGGGTCATCCCCGACGGCCTGCACGCCACCGTGGACCGCTCCACCTGGGCCCCCGGCGCGATCTTCGACCTCGTCGGCAAGGCCGGCCGGGTCGAGCGCCTGGAGCTGGAGAAGACGCTGAACATGGGCGTCGGCATGATGGCGATCGTGCCGACGGAGTCCGTGGACGTCGCGCTCGCCACCCTCGCCGACCGGGGAGTCGACTCCTGGGTCGCCGGTGAGATCACCGACCGCGGCGCGCACACCACGGGCGCCGAGCTGACGGGCGACTACGCGGCGTAAGGATGGCGGTGACCGCCCGCAGGGCAGCACAAAACCCGGTCCGGCGTGGTAGCCACCCGGACCGGGTGAGGTGCGGCAAGGATCAGAAGCGGGTCAAGCGGTGAAGAAGTGCTCCATGCGATCGATGCGTGGTGCTCGATGTGTCGGTGTGCCCGATGTTCTCGATGTGACTCGATGTATATCGAACTGCTGCGAGGTCAAGCGCCGCGACGGCGGGACGAGGGACCGGACTCTTCGTCCTCGTCCTCGTCGCCGTTGTACAGATCCGCGTAGCGGGCGTACGGGTCGTCTTCCTCGTCGTCGTCGAACGGTTCGCCGTTCGGCGGCTGGTTCGATACCGGACTCGACGTCGATGCGCCCAGCTCGCTGGCCAGACGCGACAGGTCAGTCCCGCCGCTGTTGTACTTCAGCTGGCGGGCGACCTTCGTCTGCTTGGCCTTGGCCCGGCCGCGCCCCATGGCTCGACCCCCTCGGTGACGGGGCTCGACGGCCCCAGAGTCTTGACACGCGTTCATGATCTGGAACGGACTCTCCGCGGAGAGACCGGTCCGTAGGGCTTCCACGGTACCTGAGCCCACGCCCATACGGTACGTCGCCCGCAGGACGCGCCAGGGCGCAGAACCAGCAAGGAGCCCTGTCCTCGCTGGTCAGATGCGATTTTAACCTCTTCTTGGCCCACGACCCGCCCGGGAGGGTGACTCTCGTTACGTCGCCGTGGGCCGGCCGTCCGATCAGGCCCCGCCGCGGGCCTCCGCCATGCGCTGCTCGGCGATCCGGTCGGCCGCGGCGGCCGGCGGAATGCCGTCACTCTTTGCACGAGCGAAGATGGAAAGCGTGGTGTCGAAGATCTTCGCCGCCTTCGCCTTGCAGCGGTCGAAGTCGAACCCGTGCAGCTCGTCGGCGACCTGGATCACGCCGCCCGCGTTCACCACGTAGTCCGGGGCGTAGAGGATGCCCCGGTCCGCGAGGTCCTTCTCGACGCCGGGGTGCGCGAGCTGGTTGTTGGCCGCGCCGCACACCACCTTCGCGGTCAGCACCGGCACGCTGTGGTCGTCGAGCGCGCCGCCGAGCGCGCAGGGCGCGTAGACGTCCAGGCCCTCGACGCGGATCAGCGCCTCGGTGTCCGTGACGACCGCGACCTCGGGGTGCCGCTCGGTGATCCGGCGCACCGACTCCTCGCGCACATCGGTGACGACGACCTCGGCGCCGTCCGCGAGCAGGTGCTCGACGAGGTGGTGGCCGACCTTGCCGACGCCGGCGACACCGACCTTGCGCCCGCGCAGCGTCGGGTCGCCCCACAGGTGCTGGGCGCTGGCCCGCATGCCCTGGAAGACGCCGTACGCGGTGAGGACCGAGGAGTCGCCCGCGCCCCCCTGCTCCGGGGAGCGGCCGGTGGTCCAGCGGCACTCGCGCGCGACGACGTCCATGTCCGCCACGTACGTGCCGACGTCGCAGGCGGTGACGTAGCGCCCGCCGAGCGAGGCGACGAACCGGCCGTAGGCGAGCAGGAGTTCCTCGCTCTTGACGACGTCCGGGTCGCCGATGATGACGGCCTTGCCGCCGCCGTGGTCGAGCCCGGCCAGCGCGTTCTTGTAGGACATGCCGCGCGCGAGGTTCAGCGCGTCGGCGACGGCCTCGGCCTCCGTCGCGTACGGGTAGAAGCGGGTGCCGCCGAGGGCCGGGCCGAGCGCGGTGCTGTGCAGGGCGATGACGGCCTTGAGGCCGCTGGCGCGGTCCTGGCAGAGCACGACCTGCTCGTGGCCGCCCTGGGCGGAGTGGAAGAGGGTGTGCAGGACGTCCGCCGGGGCGGTCGAGGCGCCAGAGAGGGCGGCGCCGCCGGTGGGGGCGGCGGAGAGTGCGGTGTCGGAGGTGGTGACAGCGTCGCCGGTCACATCGGTCACGGTGGTGACTCCCAAGTACGTAGCGGCGGTTGGCCGGCGGGTCCGTAGGGGTGGCGGGCCGCGCCGGTGGTCCGGTGGTTCGTGGCAAGAGATTAGAGCGTGGGCGGGTCCGCCACGGGCGCAGTGCGCAGGATCACTCTCCCGCGTCATGCCGCCGTCGCCGTACGGTGGTGTTCTCCGGTCGGCGGGCGGAAAGGGAACAGCGGTGCCCAAGGTCTCGTCGGTGACTGTTCCCTACGCCTCCTATCTGCGGGTGTACGAGCCGCTCGCGGCCTTCCCGCAGCCCGAGCGCGCGCACTGGGAGCGCTACGCGAAGCGCCCCTCGCGCCCGTCCTGCCAGGACGAACTGCGCCGCTCGCTGACCGATCTGCTGCCCACACCGCCGGTGCCGGTGCCGGTCCACGAGAGCGACGACGCGTTCGTCGTGCAGGTGGACGGGGTGGTGTGCGTGTGCCCGTGGCGTACGCGGCTGCGCGGCTGGCAGGCGCTGGAGGAGCTGCCCGAGCGGTTCCCGGCGCCGGTCCTCGACGCGCTCCTGCCGCCGGTGGTGCGCCGCCAGGCCGTCGCCGACCACGAGCGCTGGCGCGCGCGCAACCCGGACGCCCGCCCCTGGATCCGCACCTCGACCTGGCAGGTGCCGCTCGCCTGGTTCGTGCTGGTCTCGGACGAGGAACGCGAATACGTGCGCGGCAAGAGCGCGGACGGCGGCCCCTACCTGCGGTACCGCACGCCAATGGTGCAGGCCAGGCGCCGGGTGGCGCGTGCCCTGAAGGCGCTGCGGGAGGCGGTCGACGAGGCGCCGCTGATCGAGGGCCTGGTAGATGTGGGGCGGTGGCTGGAGGAGTTCCACCCGCGCGCGTACGTCGAGCTGGACTACGGCGGGCTGGTGCACGTCCTGCCGGCCGAGCTGCTGGAGGCGGACCGCTCGGCGTCGGACGTCGCGGACGGGATCGCCGCGCTGCGGGCCGGGGACGAGGACCGCGCGGGGGAGGCGTACGCGCGACTCGTGGCACGCTGGCGTGCGGTGCGCGACCGTCAGTTCGCCAACTGACGGACGTTCGCCAACTGACGGACTTGATCCGGTTCTTAGGGACCTACGTCCTGATCTGGACGTTTGGCTCAAGAGTGTCGAAGCGTGACGGACCGCACTAACTTCGCCCTTGCGTCCATCACCCCTCCTCGTGCCAAAATAGGACAAGGAGTCCGGGGAGGGCTCTGTCCGTCCAACTAAGTCCAACCATGGACGGATTACTCGGCATCGCACTGCCTCTGAGGGGTCTGGTGGCTCCTGATCGCTCTGTGACTGATCGTCACGGCGGCGTGACTGTCCGCTATGGCACGGTCCATCGGCTTCCGTCGGTGATGAACACCTGGGAGGGCAATTCCATCGGTTTGGCCGACGCGGCTGGACAGATGGTGTAGTTGTAGTGCCGAGGACAAGCCGTTCGTCCTATAACCGACTCGACTCGCGTCAGCCATTTCGGGCAACGCGGGTCAAGGTGCAGAATTTAGAGGAAAGAACCGAGAAGGTTCGGTTCTCCCGAGGAGGCCGCTCATGACCGCTCGCACCCCTGATGCCGAGCCGCTGCTGACCCCGGCTGAGGTCGCCACGATGTTCCGCGTCGACCCCAAGACGGTCACGCGCTGGGCGAAGGCTGGCAAGCTCACGTCGATCCGCACGCTCGGCGGACACCGCCGTTACCGCGAGGCCGAGGTCCGCGCTCTGCTGGCGGGCATCCCCCAGCAGCGCAGCGAGGCCTGAGGCGCCGCATAGCGCAGCAATACCGGGCGTTCCGGGTCCCCCAACCCGTATCGCGCCCACCCCATAGCTCCACACGACGTGGGTCCTGCCCCAACAGGACAGCCTTCTCGTGAAGGTCCCACCGAAGCGTCATCTCCACAGCAGCACGTGGTGCGTCGTCAGATCGCGCTGGACTCCGCCGGGTCCAGCGCGATCTTTTTTGTGCGCGTGTGGGCCCTGCCGGCGGCTCCTGGCGGTCGGCCGTGCGCGTCCGTGTCGGACATTGGTGGGTCCCCGGGGGTACGAGGGGGACGCCTGCGCGGGCAGTGCAATTGCACATATTAAATTGAGCGGTTGTAGGAAGGGCGTAAGAAACGGTGTTTCCAAAACTAGTTCGGTGACACCCGTCACACGGCGGGGCGCTTGTTGCCGGTGACACCCTTGCGCTAATGGGGCCGGCCGCGCCTCGGGGCCCGTCCGTACCCATGGCCGGCGGCCTCCGGGGCTCCGCCCTTCGTCCGGCCGGTCCCTTCCAGGCTCCCACTGGACGAGGGGCGCGCGGGCCGCCTTTGGTCATGCCTTGAAGGGACTTTCGTCCTCCCGCGCCCCGGGGGTGCTCTCGCGGCCGCCCAGGGCGCCCTGAGCGCCCGCCCCGGCCACGGGACGGCTCCCGGGCGCCCCGTGGGCCCGTGAGGCGCGGAGCCGGGCGCCCGACGCCCCGTCAGAAGGGCGCGCCCGTACGGGAACACGCGCCGCGCACACGCAGAAGGGCCCGCACCGATCGGTGCGGGCCCTTCTCGCTGCGGTCCTGACGGGATTTGAACCCGCGGCCTCCACCTTGACAGGGTGGCGAGCACTCCAAACTGCTCCACAGGACCAGGAGCTGCGGCGCCGGGCTGATGTTCTTCCTGCGCTGCGAGAAGGACTCTACAGCAGCGCGGGCCGTGCGGTCGAACTCACCGAACGCGTCCGTCCCGTCACGCACATGTCACGTACGGGACGGCTCCGCACGCACGCGCGCGGCGGCTCCGTACGCACGCGCGCGGCGGCTCCGTACGCACGCGCGCGGCGGGCCCGTACGTCACGGGACCAGCGCGTCGATCGCCTTCACGATCCGCTTGTCGGAGACCGGGTGGGCGGTGCCGAGCGCGTGCGCGAAGTAGCTGACGCGCAGCTCCTCGATCATCCAGCGGATGTCCAGGACCGCCTGCGGCACGGGCCGTCCCTGGGGCATCTGCTCCAGCAGCCACGCGTACTCGTCCTGCATCTCGTGGACCTTCGCCATCCGGGTGGTGTCCCGCTGGACGTTGGTCGGCATCTGCTGCAAGCGCCGGTCGGCGGCGACGAGGTAGCGCATCAGGTCGCCGAGCCTGCGCAGCCCGGTCGCGGTCACGAACCCGGGCTTCACCAGGGCGTCCAACTGGGCCCGCACGTCCTGGAGGTTGGGCAGCAGGGCCGGGCTGTGCGTGGACTTCAGGCGCCGCTCGCACGCCTGCCACGCGGCGAGCACCTGCTGCACCTGCCCGACCGTGCGCACCGTGGTGTCGACGATCTCCGCGCGCACCTTCTCGTACAGCGCCCGGTACGCCTGCTCGTCCCAGACCGGGCCGCCGAAGTCCGCGATGAGCTGGTCGGCCGCCGCCGTCGCGCAGTCCTCGAAGAGGGCCTGGATCGAGCCGTGCGGGTTCGCGGAGAGGGCCAGCTTCGCCGCGTTGGTCAGCTTGTCGGACGCGAACTTCGCCGGGTTGACCGGGATCGTGCGCAGGATGAGCCGCCGCGTGCCCTTCCACATCGCCTGCGCCTGCTCCGCCTCGGTGTCGAAGAGGCGTACGGACACGGTGTCGCCGTCGTCGACGAGCGCCGGGTACGCCTTGACCGGCTGGCCGGCGCGGCGCGTCTCGAAGACCTTGGCGAGCGCGCCGATCGTCCAGTCCGTCAGGCCTGACCGCTCGACGGACTCGCCGCCCGAGCGCTCGGCGGTGGCGGCGGCGGCCTTGGAGATGGCCTGGCGCGCCTTGGGCCGCAGCCGCAGCTTGAGCGCTTCGAGGTCCTTGTCCTCGGCCAGCTTGCGGCGCCGCTCGTCGACGATCCGGAAGGTGATCTTCAGGTGGTCGAGGACGCGGCTCAGGTCGAAGTCCTCCGCGCGCACCGGCACGCCGACCATCTGCTGCAACTCGCGCGCCAGCGTCACCGGCAGCGGCTCCTGCAACGGCACCGCCCGCTCCAGGAACGCCTTGGCGAAGTTCGGTGCGGGCACGTAGTTGCGCCGGATCGGCTTGGGCAGCGAGCGGATCAGCTCGACGACCACGTCCTCGCGCAGCCCCGGGATCTGCCAGTCGAAGCCCTCGTCGGTGACCTGGTTGAGCACCTGGAGCGGGATGTGCACGGTCACGCCGTCGGCGTCCGCGCCCGGCTCGAACTGGTACGTCACCCGGAACTTGAGGTTCCCCTGCCGCCAGGAGTCCGGGTAGTCGGCCTTGGTGACCGCCTCCGCCGACTCCCGGATCAGCATGGAGCGCTCGAAGTCGAGGAGTTCGGGCTCCTCGCGCTTCTTGTGCTTCCACCACGAGTCGAAGTGCGCGCCGGACACGACGTGCTCGGGCACCCGCTGGTCGTAGAAGTCGTAGAGCGTGTCGTCGTCCACCACGATGTCGCGGCGGCGCGCCCGGTGCTCCAGCTCCTCGACCTCGGTCAGCAGCTTGCGGTTGTCCGCGAAGAACTTGTGGTGCGTGCGCCAGTCGCCCTCCACCAGCGCGTTACGGATGAACAGCTCGCGGGAGACCTCGGGGTCGATCCGCCCGTAGTTCACCTTGCGCTGGGCGACGAGCGGGACGCCGTACAGCGTGACCTTCTCGTACGCCATCACGGCCGCCTGGTCCTTCTCCCAGTGCGGCTCGCTGTACGTGCGCTTGATCAGGTGCTCGGCGAGCGGCTCGACCCACTCCGGCTCGATCTTCGCGTTGACCCGCGCCCACAGCCGGCTGGTCTCCACCAGCTCCGCCGACATCACGAACCGCGGCGGCTTCTTGAACAGGGCCGAGCCGGGGAAGATGGCGAACTTGGCGTTGCGCGCGCCCACGTACTCATTACGTCCGCGGTCGCGGCCGGCCTGCTTGGGGTCCTTGGCCTGCGACTCCTTGGTCTCCTTCACGTCCTTGAGCCCGATGTGCGAGAGCAGTCCGGACAGCAGGGAGATATGGATGGAGTCGGCCGGCGCGTCCTCGTCGTTGAGGTGGATGCCGAGCTGCTTGGCGACCGTGCGGAGCTGTGTGTAGATGTCCTGCCATTCACGGATGCGCAGGAAGTTCAGGAATTCCCGCTTGCACATCCGGCGGAACGCGGAGGAGCCCAGCTCGCGCTGCTGTTCCCGTACGTACCGCCACAGGTTGAGGAACGCGAGGAAGTCGCTGGTCTCGTCCTTGAAGCGGGCGTGCTGCTGGTCGGCCTGCGCCTGCTTGTCGGAGGGGCGCTCGCGCGGGTCCTGGATGGACAGCGCGGCGGCGATCACCATGACCTCGCGCACGCAGCCGTTCTTGTCGGCCTCCAGGACCATGCGCGCGAGGCGCGGGTCCACGGGGAGCTGGGAGAGCTTGCGGCCCTGCTGCGTGAGCCGCTTGCGCGGGTCCTTCTCGCCGGGGTCGAGCGCGCCCAGCTCCTGGAGCAGCTGCACGCCGTCGCGGATGTTGCGGTGGTCCGGCGGGTCGATGAACGGGAACTTCTCGATGTCGCCGAGGCCGGCCGCCGTCATCTGGAGGATGACGCTCGCCAGGTTGGTCCGCAGGATCTCCGCGTCCGTGAACTCCGGCCGGGACAGGAAGTCGTCCTCGGAGTACAGCCGTACGCAGATGCCGTCGCTGGTGCGGCCGCAGCGGCCCTTGCGCTGGTTGGCGCTGGCCTGGCTGACCGGCTCGATGGGCAGCCGCTGCACCTTCGTACGGTGGCTGTAGCGGGAGATGCGGGCGGTGCCCGGGTCGATGACGTACTTGATGCCCGGGACGGTCAGCGAGGTCTCCGCGACGTTCGTGGCGAGCACGATCCTGCGGCCCGTGTGCTGCTGGAAGACGCGGTGCTGCTCGGCGTGGCTCAGGCGCGCGTACAGCGGCAGGACCTCGGTCGAGCGGTACTTCTTCTTCTCCAGCGCGTCCGCCGTGTCGCGGATCTCGCGCTCGCCGGAGAGGAACACGAGGATGTCGCCGGGCCCCTCGGCCATCAGCTCCTCGCACGCGTCCGTGATCGCGGTGATCTGGTCGCGGTCGGCGTCCTCGGAGTCCTCTTCGAGCAGCGGGCGGTAGCGCACCTCCACCGGGTACGTCCGGCCGCTGACCTCGACGATCGGCGCGTCACCGAAGTGCCGCGAGAAGCGCTCGGGGTCGATGGTCGCGGAGGTGATGACGACCTTGAGGTCGGGGCGGCGCGGCAGGAGCTGCGCCAGATACCCGAGCAGGAAGTCGATGTTCAGGGACCGCTCGTGCGCCTCGTCGATGATGATCGTGTCGTAGGCGCGCAGATCGCGGTCGGTCTGGATCTCCGCGAGCAGGATGCCGTCCGTCATCAGCTTCACGAACGTCGCGTCCTGGTTCACCTGGTCGGTGAAGCGGACCTTCCAGCCCACCGCGTCGCCCAGCGGCGTGCCCAGCTCGTCCGCGACGCGCTCGGCGACCGTGCGGGCCGCGATCCGGCGGGGCTGGGTGTGCCCGATCATGCCCCGCACGCCCCGGCCGAGGTCCAGACAGATCTTGGGGATCTGCGTGGTCTTGCCGGAACCGGTCTCACCGGCCACGATCACGACCTGGTGGTCGCGGATCGCGTCCGCGATCTCGTCCTTCTTCTGGCTGACCGGCAACTGCTCGGGATACGTGACCCGCAGCGCGGCGCGGCGCTCGCGGCGCGCGTCGGTGCGGACGGCGACCTTGTCGGCCTCCGCCTCGATCTCGGCGATCACGGCGGCGCGGGCCTCGGGCTTCCGGATCTTGCGGGCGCCCTCCAGCCTGCGCCCGAGGCGGTGCGCGTCGCGCAGGGACAGCTCGGTGAGCCGTCGCGCGACAGCGGCGAACGGATCGGCGGCGGGGGCAGGCTGCGTAGACATACGTCCTCCAGGATCTCACCTCGGGGAAATTCGTGGCGAACGGTTTTGCCACGGCCCCGCGACCGCCCGGCGCCGGCGTCGCGGCACGCGTGCGCGCGGGCGGGACACTCGTCGGGATGTATGGCGCTTAGGTGTGATTTAGCGTGCAGGTATGTCGCATCTGCCCGAAGAGGAACAGCCCCGTCCGCACCCGCCGCACGGGGAGCACGGGCGCCCCCCGACCCGGGCCGAGCACTGGGCGAACTTCAAGAAGTCGCCGTTCTTCCCCGCCTCGGTCCTGGTGCTGATCCTGGCGGCGGCCGCGGCCCTCTTCGCGGCCTCCTACACGTACGCCATGGCCAACCCGACGCCCCACCACATCCCGACCGCCGTCACCGGCCAGTACCAGCAGGCGCGCGGCAAGCAGTTCGTCGGCGCGATGGAGAAGGCGCTCGACGCGCAGCTCGATCTGAAGGCGTACGACACCCGGGCGGCGGCACGCGAGGCGATCGACGCGCAGAAGGTGTACGCGGTGCTGGACGTCCGCGACGGCGGCGCCCGCGTCGACCTCGATGTCTCGGGCGCGTCCGGGGTCACGGTCGCCCAGGTCTTCACGGAGGCGGGCCCGGCGGTCGGCAAGGCCACCGGCATCCCCGTCTCCGTGCACGACGTACGGCCGCTGCAGAGCGGGGACCCGCGCGGGCTGACCCTGTTCTACATCTCGCTGGCGGCGGTGATCATCGGCTTCGTCGGCGCGATCCAGCTCAGCGTGCACGCGCGCGGCCTGAACCCGGCGGAGCGGATCGCGTTCACGATCGCGTACGCGCTGCTCGGCGGTTTCGCGGTGGCGGCGGTCGCCGACTGGTGGCTCGGGGCGGTCGATCTGCCGTTCGTGGAGTCCTGGCTGATCCTCGCGCTGACGATGTTCACGTGCGGGATGGTCTTCACGATGTTCAACACGTTCTTCCACCGCTGGGCGATGATCCCGACCTGGGGTCTGCTCGTCCTGCTCGGCAACCCGGCCTCCGGCGGCGCGGTCGCCCCGCCGCTGCTGCCCACGGTCATCGGCCGCGTCGGGCAGTGGCTGCCGCCGGGCGCCTCGGTCAACGCCCAGCACACGGCCGTCTACTTCCAGGGCCACCAGCACGCGTTCCCGTTCCTGGTGCTCGCCGGCTGGGCCCTCGTCTCCAGCGCCCTCTTCTGGTTCTGGCGCCACCGCCACCCGGGCGGCCGGGGCACGCAGCCGCTGCACGCGGCGGCGGTCTGAGCGGCGCGGGGTCGGCCTGCGGCGGCGGGGCTGGGGGCGCGGGGGCCCGGCCTGCGCTGGGAGGTGCCCGGAAACGACTCAGGGCCCCGTCCGATGGACGGGGCCCTGAGGCTGGTGGCTGGGGCCGGGGTCGAACCGGCGACCTATCGCTTTTCAGGCGATCGCTCGTACCAACTGAGCTACCCAGCCACGAAGTTCACGAGGAACTTCAGCGGTCCTGACGGGATTTGAACCCGCGGCCTCCACCTTGACAGGGTGGCGAGCACTCCAAACTGCTCCACAGGACCAAGCTGTTGTGTGCAACAGTGTCGCACACGGACTTGCGTGCCCCCAACGGGATTCGAACCCGTGCTACCGCCTTGAAAGGGCGGCGTCCTAGGCCGCTAGACGATGAGGGCTATCGGCCCGCCTGGGCGCTTCGCAGCGCGTCGGGGACGTGAGAAGCATATGGGATGCGGGGAGGTATCGCCAAAACGGTTTACGGGGAGCTCGCCGGGGCGCTGGGGGAGCGGGTCGCGCCGGGCTGGTTCTCCTTCGGCAGATGGCGGCTGACCTCGGCCGTCGTCAGGCCGAGCCCGCCGAGCCTGATCTCGTCCCACGCCTGGAGCCGCTTGGTCTCGCGGTCCACGTAGAGGACGGACGCCTCGACCGGGTCGGGGTGGCCGTTCTTGTTGTCGACCGCGCGCAGCCCGCTGCCGCCCGTGGAGCCCTCCACCCGCAGCCGCGTGCCGAGCGGCAGCACCTGCGTCTGCTCGTGGTGGATGTGCCCGGCGAGGACCAGCGGGACCGTGCCGTCGACCTCCTTCGCGGCGACCGGCTCGTGCGCGAGCGCGATGTCCACCGGGGTGCCGGCCGCCTTCTGGTCGCGCAGCGCGGACGCGAGCCGCATGCCCGCCATCCGCTCCGCCGGGTCGCCCAGCGTCTTCGTGGCCCGGTCGGGCGTGTACTGCGGGTCGCCCGTGCCGGCGAAGCGCAGCCCGGCGACCGACACGGCCCGCCCGTCGTCGAGGACCCGCACGTTCGGGAACCGCTTCCGGTCGGCGAGGTACTTCTGGGTCTGCGCCCTGGAGTCGTGGTTGCCGCGGATCCACACGTAGGGCGCGCCGAGGTCCTTGACCGGGTCGAGGAAGGCGTTCTCGGCGGCCGAGCCGTGGTCCATCGTGTCGCCGGTGTCCACGATCACGGAGATCTTGTACTGGTCCACCAGCGAGGAGATGATCTTCCAGGACGCCGGGTTGAGGTGGATGTCCGAGACGTGCAGCACGCGGATCGTGGACGGGTCCGGCTGGTACGTGGGCAGCGTGGACGTCACGTCGTAGAGCTTGGTGACGTTGGTGACGAGCCGCGCCAACTCCTGCTGGTAGACGTTGAACTCGGTGACGATCGAGCGCGCGTTGCCGACGACCGCCGGCGCCGAGCTGAGCAGTCCGGAGAACTTCGGCTCCAGGACCGACTTCGGGTTCCAGGTGGCGTACGCGGTCGCGCCCGACGCCACCAGCAGCGTCAGCGCGAGCCCCCCGGCCGCCAGCGCGCGCCCCGGCCGCCGATACACCGCGAGCCCCAGCGCGGTCGCCCCCGAGACCACCGCCACGCACGAGCGCAGCGCGAGGTCGGCGGTGCCGTGCTCGACGTCCTGGGCGACCTCGTCCTGGAGGCCCGACAGCCGCTCCGGGTGGTCGACGAGGGCCTGGGAGCGGACCGGGTCGAGCCGGTCCACGTCCACGTCGAGCCGGACCGGCGCGGTGTGCGAGCGCAGCTCCAGGGCGCCCAGCGGCGACACGTTGATCTTCGTACCGCCCGTCAGGGACGGCCGCAGCGTCATCTTCGTGTCCACCGGCCCGACCGGCGCCCGCACGCTGCCCACGATCAGCAGCCCGAGCCACGCCCCGAGCAGCACGACCGCGCCCATGCCGAGGGCGCGGGCATAGGGGTGCGGCGGCTGCACCAGCTCCAGGACGGGCCCCTGGCGCCGGGAACGGAGGTGCCTGCGCAGCGCCGAAGGGGCGGCGCGCGTCCCCCGTATGCGGCGCGGGATCCGGCGTATGGCGGCGGCGGGCGAGCGAGCCATTGCTCCCGTATGCCCATGTGGACGGGTGGATATGCGGCGGTGTACCGGACAATGGCGGGGTGCTGGAGATGACGCGTGAGGAGTTCGAGGAACTGGTCGCCGAGGCGCTCGACCGGATTCCGCCCGAGTTGACGCGGCTGATGGACAACGTCGCGGTGTTCGTGGAGGACGAGCCCCCCTCCGACGACCCCGACCTGCTCGGCCTGTACGAGGGCACGCCCCTGACCGACCGCGGCGAGTGGTACGCGGGCGTCCTGCCCGACCGCATCACCGTCTACCGCGGGCCGACGCTGCGCATGTGCGAGACGCGCGAGGAGGTCGTCGCGGAGGCGGAGATCACCGTCGTCCATGAGATCGCCCACCACTTCGGCATCGACGACGAGCGGCTGCACGCGCTCGGGTACGGGTGAGTCGGCGCGGCGGGTGCGCTTGGGTGTGAGCGCTGCTCTTGCGTGCGGCGGGTGCTCTTGGGCGTGAGCGCTGCTCTTGCGTACGACGGGTGCTCTTGGGTGTGAGCGGTGCTCTTGCGTACGGCGGGTGCTCTTGGGTGTGAGCGGTGCTCTTGCGTACGGCGGGTGCTCTCGGGTGGGAGCGGTGTTCTCAGGCGTGAGCACTGCTCTCGTGTGCGGCGCGGGCTCTCAGGCGTGAGCACTGCTCTCGCGTGCGGCGCGTGCTTTCGGGCGTGAGCGGTGTGCTCGTGTGCGGTGCGTGCTCTCGCGTAGGAGCGGTGCTCGCACGCACGGGCATTGCCCTCGGGTGGGAGCGGCGCTCTCGCATACGGGCATTGCTCTCGTGTGGGAGCGGCGCTCTCGCATACGAGCACTGTTCTCGCGTGCGAGCAGTGCTCTCGCGTACGCGGGACAGGGGCTCGCGCCGCTCTGGCGTGTGGGGAGTCGGGTGCGGCGCGGCGGGGCGCGGGTTTGTGCGGGGTTTGTGTGGCGCGTGTCCTCGCGCGGGGCGCGGGAGTTGGGGACGGTGACCCCCTCACGTGCCCGGAGGTGCCCACCCGTGCGCCAGCTTCCCGTACCGCCCCCGCTCCGTGCCCCGCGCCTGGCCCGGCTCGCCGCCGCCACCCTGGCCGTCGCCGCGGCCGCCGGCTGCATGAGCGTGGCCGACGACGGGCACCGGCCCGCGCCCTCGTCGCCGTCCGCCACGCACCGCGGCCGGGGCGGCGCCGACCCCGACGGCGGCACGGTGTACTCCGGCGCTTCCGGCGGCGCCCGGGCCTCCGGCGAGGCGCGGGAGCGGGGCGGCTCGGCGGGGCCGGAAGCCTCCGCGCCCGCCTCCGGTTCCGCCGCCGCGCCCTCCTCCGGCGCGCCGAGCGCGGGCCGGGGCGCGACCGCCGGGCCCGCGCGCCCCACCCCGTCCACCCGGGTGGGCACCCCGCGTCCCACGCAGCCGGACCCGCCGGCGCCGACCGTGCCGACGCCCGACCCGCCGACGCCGGACCCGCCCGCGCCGACAGTCGCGGAGCCGTCCTCGTCGGCGCACGAGCAGCAGACGTCGGCGCAGACGATGGCCCAGCCGCAGCCGCAGCCGCACGCGGGTCAGCCCGTGTGAGGGGCGTCTCAGTGAGCGGGTTTGCCATGGGGGGTGGCAGGTGCGTATGGTGGTAGATCGTTTGATCCCATTTGCCCGGCGCCGTCAGAGAGCGCCGCGTGGCGCGTACTCTCCCTTGCCGTGGCCGGACCGCATTGAGGCGGTCGACTTGCGAAAGCGCAATTACACGGAGTTGACGGGCGCGTGCCGAGACTCCGGAAGGTTTCGCATTTCGCATGTCCATTTCTGCTGAACACCAGGCTGCCGTCGCCAACGACGAGCTCGTCGAGAACACCGACACCATCGAGAACATCGAGAACGCCGAGAGCGCCGAGAACATCGATGCCGCCGTCGACACCGTCGAGGCCGTAGAGATCCTCGAGGACGACGAGCCCACGCAGACCTTCGGTGACCTCGGTCTGCCCGAGGGCATCGTGCGCAAGCTCGCGCAGAACGGTGTGACCACCCCCTTCCCGATCCAGGCCGCGACCATCCCGGACGCCCTGGCCGGCAAGGACATCCTGGGCCGCGGCCGTACCGGCTCCGGCAAGACCCTCTCCTTCGGCCTGCCGACGATGGCCCGCCTGTCCGGTGGCCGTACGGAGAAGCACAAGCCGCGCGCGGTCATCCTCACCCCGACCCGTGAGCTGGCCATGCAGGTCGCGGACGCCCTCCAGCCGTACGGCGACCAGCTCGGCCTCAAGATGAAGGTCGTCTGCGGCGGTACGTCGATGGGCAACCAGATCTACGCCCTGGAGCGCGGCGTCGACATCCTCGTCGCCACCCCGGGCCGGCTGCGCGACATCATCAATCGCGGCGCCTGCTCCCTGGAGCACGTCGAGGTCGCCGTCCTCGACGAGGCCGACCAGATGTCCGACCTGGGCTTCCTGCCCGAGGTCACCGAGCTGCTCGACCAGGTCCCGGCCGGCGGCCAGCGGATGCTGTTCTCCGCCACCATGGAGAACGAGATCAAGACCCTCGTGGACCGCTACCTCAAGGACCCGGTCCTGCACGAGGTGGACGCCGCGCAGGGCGCCGTGACGACCATGTCGCACCACATCCTCATCGTGAAGCCCAAGGACAAGGCGCCGGTCACCGCGGCCATCGCCTCCCGCAAGGGCCGCACGATCATCTTCGTGCGCACCCAGCTCGGCGCCGACCGCGTCGCCGAGCAGCTGCGTGACGCCGGGGTGAAGGCCGACGCGCTGCACGGCGGCATGACCCAGGGCGCGCGTACCCGCACGCTGGCCGACTTCAAGGACGGCTACGTCAACGTCCTGGTCGCCACCGACGTCGCCGCCCGCGGCATCCACGTCGACGGCATCGACCTCGTCCTGAACGTGGACCCGGCCGGCGACCACAAGGACTACCTGCACCGCGCGGGCCGCACCGCCCGTGCCGGCCGCACCGGCACGGTCGTCTCGCTCTCCCTGCCGCACCAGCGCCGCCAGATCTTCCGGCTCATGGAGGACGCGGGCGTCGACGCAGGCCGTCACATGATCCAGGGCGGTGCCGCGTTCGACCCCGAGGTCGCGGAGATCACCGGCGCCCGCTCGATGACCGAGGTCCAGGCCGAGTCCGCGGGCAACGCGGCACAGCAGGCCGAGCGTGAGGTCACCCAGCTCAGCAAGCAGCTGGAGCGGGCCACGCGCCGCGCCGCCGAGCTGCGCGAGGAGGCCGACCGCCTCACCGCCCGTGCCGCCCGTGAGCGCGGCGAGGACGAGGAGGGCGTGGCCGCCGCTGTCGCCGCCGCCGCGGAGGCTGCCGCCGAGGCCGCCGCCGTCGTCGCCGAGGTGCCGGAGCAGCACGAGCGGGCCGAGCGTTCGTCCTCGTACGAGCCGCGTCAGCGCCGTGACGAGCGGGGCAACTACGAGCGCCGCGACCGCCGTGACGGCGACCGCGGTGACCGTGGCGGCCGTTCTTTCGAGCGCCGTGACAACGACCGGGGTGGCTTCCGCCGGGACAACGACCGTGGCGGTGACCGTGGCGGGCGTTCCTTCGAGCGCCGGGACAACGACCGTGGCGGGTTCCGCCGCGACGACCGTCGTGACAACGACCGTGGTGGCGACCGCGGTGGCCGTTCCTTCGAGCGCCGCGACAACGACCGGGGCGGCTTCGAGCGCCGTGACAACGACCGTGGCGGCTTCCGCCGGGACGACCGTCGTGACAACGACCGGGGTGGTGACCGTGGCGGGCGTTCTTTCGAGCGCCGTGACAACGACCGGGGTGGCTTCCGCCGGGACAACGACCGTGGCGGGCGTCCCTTCGAGCGCCGTGACAACGACCGTGGCGGGTTCCGCCGCGACGACCGTCCCGCGGGCGGCCACCGGGGCAGCGACCGCCCCTTCAACCGTGACCGCCGCGACGACCGTCCGGCCACGGGCCACCGCCCGTACGGCCGCCGTGACGACCACCGGGGCGCCGGCTCCGGTTCGGGTTCGTCCTTCGGCCGCCGCGACGAGAAGCCGCGCTGGAAGCGCAACGGCTGATCCGACGGCTGATCCGGCGGCTGACCCAACGGCTGCCGCAGGCACCGCAGTTGAGTGAAGCGGGCCCTCTCCCCACGGGAGAGGGCCCGCTTCGTCGTGCGGGTGTCCTGGCGGTGTCCGGCCGGGCTCGGACCAGGGGGGACGCCCTGCTAATCTCCTGAGGCTCCGCCTGCGCGGGGCATGGACATGCCGAGGGGCCCCACACCCTCCGTTGCGTACCAGCGCGCCGCCGTCGTCGCCGCGCGCCGTTCCGGGGAGGGCCCATGGGGGCTGTGCACAGACGTTCCGCCACGTTTGCCGCGGGGGCGGTGGGGGCCGCGTTCGCCGTCGCCGCCGGACTGCTTCCGGCCGCGCCCGCCGTGAGCGCCGCCGAACCGCCCGCCGAGTCGGTGCTCCCCGCCCCGGCCCGCTTCGTCCCGCGTTCCGAGGCGCTGCTGACCGCGGGCGTCCACGGCTATCTGCACCAGCGTGAGGGCGCGGGCGGCCTGCGCTGGACCGACCCGGCGACCGGCAGCGACCGCGCGGAGTCCTCCGGCACGTACAACACGGGCCTGCGGGCCGCGCAGAACGGCGCCCTGGTCACCGTGACCGACCTGGAGTCCGGCAGCGCGAAGGCGATCGCCGTGCCCGCCGGCCGGCGCTGGACGCGCGGGTTCGGCGCGGACACGCTGCTCACGGTGGCGGCGGCCGGGGACGGCACGATCGGGGACCTCTACCTCGACGGCGCCCCCGCCCCCGACCCCGCCCCGACGGACCCGACCGGTCCGACCGACCCGACCGGTCCGACCGACCCGACCGGTCCGACCGACCCGACCGGTCCGACCGACCCGACCGGCCCCGGCGACCCCGCCCCCGACCCCGCGACCGGCACGGACGCCACCACCACCACCACCGCCACCGCCGCCGCCCGCCGCGTCGATGGCCTGCCCGCCGGGCTCAAGCTCGGCCGCGTCGTCGCCCAGGACCGCGCCGGTGCCGTCCTCCAGGTCGCGGACGCCGACGGGGCGCGGCGCCTGTACGCGGTGGACTACGCCACGGCCGCCGCCCACCGCCTCTTCGCCTCCCTGAGCACGTCCCCCGCGCTGATCGCCCTGTCCACGGACAAGGTGCTCGGCTGGTCGTCGGGCTCCACCGCCGCCTGGACCGTCGACCGCGCCGCCGAGGACGCCCCGCCGACCAGGACGGACGTGCCGGGCCCCGATGGCGGCACGGTGTCGGCGAACGTACGGATGGCGCTCGCGGGCGACCGGATCATCTCCGTCCACAGGGAGGCCGGCGGCACCGGCGGCGGCATCGGCCAGAAGCTGTACGCCGTACGGATCGGCACGTCCGCCGCGACCGAACTGCTCGCGCACGCCTCCGAGCAGGTGACCACTGCGCCCGACGGCAGTGTCCTCGCGGCCGGCGGCACCGGCGCCGGCGACTGGGCCGTGCACCGCTTCGCGCCGGACGGCGGCCGGTCCGTCGTGGAGAGCGTGCCGCCGGTGCCCGCGCCCGTCGAGGGGCTCGCGCTCGCCGCCGGGCGGCTCGCGGTGGTGGACACCTCCAGCCCCTGGGGCGGACAGGCCATGTCCACGTACAGCCTGGACGCCCAGGGCCGGCCGGGGCCGCGTACGCAGCGGTTCCACCTCGGCGGGCTGTACGACTCCTGCTCCTCCGGGGCCTGCGGGGGCCTGTTCGGCACCGGGAACGGGCTCACCGCGTTCTCCTCGGGCAGCGCCGTGGACCTGCCGCACACCGCCGACACGCACTACGCGGTCGGTCAGGCGGCGGGCGCCGACGACGTGCGGGTGCGGGAGGCGTCGGGCCGCTACGTGCTGTTCGAGTCGGCCGCGCGCGGCAAGCTGTACGTCGGCGACGTCGAGAACCGCACGGTGAACGACGTCGTGTACCAGCGCGCCCGCTCGGCCGCCGCCCTGTGGGGCACCAAGGTGTGGAAGCCGGCGGCGACGGCCGGCAGTGTCAACGCGTACGACCTGAAGTCGAAGAAGACCTCCGCCGATGTGAAGCTCGGCTCGGGCTGCGTGCCCAAGGAGCTGCAGAACGTGGGCCGTTGGCTGTACTGGAACTGCGGCCCCACCGGCAAGGCCGGCGTCCTCGACCTCACCGCGGGCAAGAACGTCCCCGTGCCCTCCGGCGGCGACGCGCTCCTCGGCGACGGCTTCGTCGTCCGGCACGACCGCGCCGCGGGCACGCTGCTGCTCACCGACGTCCACCGGGGCGCCGGGACGGCGGCCACCACCCGCGACCTCGCGCCGCTGCCCGCCGGGGGCAGGCCGGACGGGCGGCACCTCACCTGGGACGTCGACCGGTTCACGGGCACGGTCGCCTACGTGGATGCCCAACAGCGCGTCCATCTGCGGCCCACGGACGTCCCGCGCTCGGCCGTCACGAGCCTGGAGTCCTCGTCCGAGCCGTACGTCAACCTCTCCTGGACGGACTCCGAGGGGTCCAACCGCTGGCGCGCCGCCTTCCAGCTCAACCGCCTGCCGCTGCGCTGGAAGGCCGTCTTCAAGGACGTCACCGGACGCACCGCGCGCACCCTCACCTCCGGCACCGCCGAGGGCGCGCGCCTCTCCCTCACCTGGGACGGCAAGGGCGACGACGGCAAGGTCGTCCTCGGCGGCCGGTACGCGTGGACGCTCAGCGTGGACGCGGGCGAGGGCTACCGGAGCGTGAAGTCGGGGACGACCCTGCTGGCCGGCGCGAAGACCCCGTACCGCGACTACGACGGTGACGGCGGCGGCGAGCTGTTCGGCTTCACCTCGCAAGGCACCCTGCGCGCCTCCCAGTTCCAGGGCGGGGGCAGCGTGAGCGAGACGTCCTCCAAGGGCTGGCCCACCGGCTACCGCTTCGTCCCCTTCGGCGACCTGACCGGCGACCGCTGCAACGACGTCCTCGTGCGCACCGCCTCCGACACGCTCTCCCGCTACGCCGGGGCCTGCACGGGCACGGTCACGAAGACGTCCCCGCACATCTCGCTCGGCACCGGCTGGAAGGCGTACGACCATCTGTCCTGGCCCGGCGACCTGAACAAGGACGGGCGCCCCGACCTGATCGCCCGCAAGAAGAGCACCGGTGACCTGTACGTCTTCGCCGGCACGGCGGCGGGCAAGCTGGCCGCGGGCAAGAAGATCGGGTCGGCCTGGAAGACGTACGACCAGATCGTCGGCGCGGGCGACCTCACCGGGGACGGTGTCGGGGACGTGCTCGCGCGCCGCACGGACGGCACGCTGTTCCGCTACGACGGCGCCGGGAACGGCACGCTCAAGGCCCGCAAGAAGATCGCCGCGAACTGGGGCGCGTCGTACCGCGTGGTCGTCGGGATCGGCGACCTGACCGGCGACGGCGAGAACGACCTGCTCGCGTACGACAAGTCGGGGCGGGTGTGGCGGTACGCGGGTGACGGCAGGGGCGCGTTCGGCGCCCGCAAGCAGCTCTGGGAGGGCTACCCGAACTACGCGGGCGGCCTGTCGTGAAACCGGCGGCGGCCCGAGCTTGATCAGGAGCTTGCCGCGCCCCCGGCCTGGGCATCACCGGGGGCATGACAAGTGAAGCGAACGAAGCGACCGACCGGAAACCGCCGTCCCGGCCCCCCACCGCCGGGGCGGCGCCCGGCTCCGACGAGGAACGGCTCGCGCAGCTCGGCTACACGCAGGTCCTCGCCCGCCGCATGTCGGCGTTCTCCAACTACGCGGTCTCCTTCACGATCATCTCCGTCCTCTCCGGCTGCCTCACGCTCTATCTGTTCGGCATGAACACCGGCGGGCCCGCCGTCATCACCTGGGGCTGGGTCGGCGTCGGCCTCATGACCCTCTTCGTCGGCCTGGCGATGGCCGAGATCTGCTCCGCGTACCCGACGTCGGCGGGCCTGTACTTCTGGGCCCACCGGCTCGCCCCGGAGCGCAGCGCCGCCGCGTGGGCGTGGTTCACGGGCTGGTTCAACGTCCTCGGGCAGGTCGCCGTCACCGCCGGCATCGACTTCGGCGCGGCGTCCTTCCTCGGGGCGTATCTGAACCTCCAGTTCGGCTTCCGGGTGACGCCCGGCCGCACCATCCTCCTCTTCGCGGCGATCCTGCTCCTGCACGGCCTGCTCAACACCTTCGGCGTGCGCATCGTCGCCTTCCTCAACAGCGTCAGCGTGTGGTGGCACGTCCTCGGCGTCGCCGTCATCGTCGGCGCGCTCGCCTTCGTCCCCGACCACCACCAGTCGGCGTCCTTCGTCTTCGGCGAGTTCGTCAACAACACCGGGTGGGGCAGCGGCCCGTACGTCGTCCTGCTGGGGCTGCTCATGGCCCAGTACACCTTCACCGGGTACGACGCCTCCGCGCACATGACCGAGGAGACCCACGACGCGTCCACCGCGGGCCCGCGCGGCATCGTCCGCTCCATCTGGACCTCGTGGATCGCCGGGTTCGTCCTGCTCCTCGGCTTCACCTTCGCCATCCAGTCCTACGACGGTGCCCGTGACTCCGCGACCGGCGCGCCGCCCGCCCAGATCCTCCTCGACGCCCTCGGCGCCACCAGCGGCAAACTCCTCCTCCTGGTGGTCATCGGCGCCCAGCTGTTCTGCGGCATGGCCTCGGTGACCGCCAACTCCCGCATGATCTACGCGTTCTCGCGCGACGGCGCCCTGCCCTTCTCCCGCGTCTGGCACACGGTCAGCCCCCGCACCCGCACGCCCGTCGCCGCCGTCTGGCTCGCCGCCGCCGGCGCCCTCGTCCTCGGCCTGCCCTACCTCATCAACGTCACCGCGTACGCCGCCGTGACCTCCATCGCCGTCATCGGCCTCTACATCGCCTACGTCATCCCGACCCTGCTGCGGCTGCGCAAGGGCGACGCCTTCGAACGCGGCCCGTGGCACCTCGGCCGCCTCTCCACCCCGATCGGCGTGATCGCCGTGACCTGGGTCGTCTTCATCACCATCCTCTTCATGCTGCCCCAGCTCTCCCCGGTGACCTGGGAGACCTTCAACTACGCGCCCGTCGCCGTCCTCGTCGTCCTCGGCTTCGCCGGCACCTGGTGGCTCGCCTCGGCCCGCCACTGGTTCCTGCGCCGCTGACCCCGGACACTCCCGGTTCCCGATACCCGATCGGCGTCGCGGGCGGCTCCCGCTATGCTCAGGGGTGCGTCGGCACCCACCGACGCGTGGACCCTTAGCTCAATTGGCAGAGCAGTGGACTTTTAATCCATTGGTTGTGGGTTCGAGTCCCACAGGGTCTACGAAAGAAAGCCCAGCTCAGGCACTCGCCTGGCTGGGCTTTCGGTGTTTCGCGGGGGCCTCGCCGGGGCGTGCTGGACACGGGGTGACGCGAATCTGACGCGACCGGCAGCGATCATTCGGCGGGCGGCCAGCACCTCGGTGGGGTCGTCGGTCAGCGGACGATGACGGGCGGTGGGGTCGGGCGACGCGGGGTCCTGCGGGGGCAGTGGTGGTGGGTGGTCACGGTGCGGCCGGGGCCGGAGGCGCTGAAGACGTCGTGGACGTCGTACGGCTCGTCATCGTGGATGGGGAGATCGCAGCGGGCGCAGCAGGGGTCGCGGGGTGCGGTGTTTCTGGGGGCTGCGTCGAGGGTGTCGGTCAGGGTGGTGATCGCGTCGGCGAGCTGGTTCACGTACTGGCGCATGTGGTGTGCGGTGGTGGTGGGCTGGGGCGCGTCGGCGATGAGCTGTTTGGCGGCCCGGCCGGCTTCCGTGACGGGGGTGTGGGTGCGCTGGTGGAGGGTGGTGTTGGCGAGGATGCGGCTTGCGAGTCCGGCGAGTTGGACGGCGATCTCGTCGAGCTGCCAGCGGGTGGCGATCCGGGCGAGTTCCCGGGCGGCGGTGGTGGTGGCGCGGGCGGTGTCGGAGTCCACCTGGCTGGTGATGGGGGTCACGTCCACCGTCCTTTGCTGAGGGCGCGCCGCAGCGGGGCCGAGGCGGGGCATGTCAGCCGGAGCAGGGCGCACTGGGGGCAGGTCACGGTGTGCTCAAGGAACTGGAGGTAGACGAACATGACCGTGCAGTCGTGGCACCCGCGAGGGGCGATCACCCGCCCGGTGTCCGGGTCGCGGCGCCCGCCCAGGCTGACGCTCGCCCACCCGACAAGGCTCTCGTCGCACCAGGCGCAGGCACGCCCCAGGATCTGGGCGTCGGTCATCTCGGACCACGGCACGTCCACGTCGATGCGCGCGGGCGCCTCGGCCGCCTTGATCTCGGGGGCGCTCATGACGCACCCGCGCAGGAGTTGCACGCCCTGGGGAAGATCAGCCGCTCGGCGCCGGGGTCGACGCGCTCACCGAGATCGACGCTGGCCCCGCCGACAAGGGGCCCCGCACACCGGACACACGCCCGCCCGCAGAGCTGGTCCTCGGCGAGTTCGTGGTCGGGCGGTATGTCGACCGTGATCCTGTGTGCGTCCGTCTGCATCCTGTCCGCCTCCGGGTCCCGTAGTGGTGGGACGACCGTAGGCGCGGGACAGGCGGTCCGGGGGCACAGTTTGTGCCCGTACGTTCAGGCGGCCAAGAGGCCCAATTTCACGGCGAGTTCGGACGCGCGTCGGCGACGGGAGGCGACCTTCGACTCGGCTTCCTCCAGAACGATCCGCTTCGCGTATCCGTTGTAGCGGATCGTCTCGGGCGCGGCCTCGTGTGCCTTCTCCAGCGTGGCGAGGGCGACGTCCGGCTGCCCGTTCATCTGATAGCCGCGCGCCTGCTCGATGCGGTGTCGAGCGCGACGGGGGCGGGACCGGATCGTGAGGGCGTCGGCGGCGGCGGCCTGGCGTACTGATTCGCCGCCCGCGTGCAGCTCGACGGCGACGGTCACGGCGTGGGCGCCCATGATGGCCTGGCTGAACGAGGTGATCGGGTGGTAGTAGTCCGCCGGCAGCCGGTCCGCCAGCGCGCGGGCCTTGTCCCAGTACCCCCAGGCCACGCCGGTCTCGCCGCGCCGGGCCGCCGTGTAACCGGCCTCGAACGTGAGCGCGCCGGTGATGGCGACCACGTCGTCCGTGGCGTCCGGCAGCAGCGGTTTCAGGTAGCGGAGCGTCTCCAGGTTCACGGCGTCGGCGGCGTCGTAGTGGTTCGGGCCCGCGTCGCGGTGGGCCTGGGCGGCGAGCCAAGCGGCGACGCCGAGGGCGTGCGGGTCCTCGGACTCCTGCGCGGCGACGAGCCCTCGCTCGGCGACGCGCCACAGCAGTGCGGCGTCCGGCTGGTACGCGATGAAGAACTGCGACAGGGAGTAGACCTCGGCGAGGCACGCCTGTGCCGCGCGCCGGTCGGCCGCCGAGTCGGCTTGTCGCACCGCCAGTTGCGCGTCGCGGATCAGGCCGGGCAGCAGCCCGCCGATGACCTCGCGGTGGTTCGGCGCGGAGTGCCGGGCCGACCAGGCGCGTGCGAGCCGCGCGGTGAGGTGCTCGGTCGGCGGGGCCTCGCCGGAGGCAGCGAGGGGAAACGCGTCGACCGCCGCCTTGACCGCGGCGAGGCGCGGGTGGCCGGGGCCGGTGAACAAGGGGATGTGCGCGCCCTGGTCTCCGGTGAGTTCGCACAGGTCACGCACGCGCAGCAGCTCGGCGATGCGCAGGACGACCGGGAGCTTGGGCATTTTCAGGCGCCCGCACTCGACAGCCTTGACCCAGGACGCGGACCTGCCGACCAGTCCGCCGAGTTGCTCGCGCGTCATGCCGCGCCGGGTGCGGAGGATCTGCATCCGCTGGCCGAAAACCAGCGGATCGGCGTACGGGTCCGGGGTAGCAGCAGATGGCACGGTCTCGCCCCACTCTCTGAGCAACTCGTCATTTTCAGAGTAGGGGCGGGATCCTTCCCGTGTGAGGGCTCCGGCGGGCATTCACCGAGCCGAGCCATGACTCCGGGGCGTTGGAGGGCATCCGTTACGCGATCCGCCTCGGCGAGGCGTGAAAGGGGACACCGTGGCTGACGAGGACCTGGCGGACGTGGCCCACTTCCTGTGGGAGGCCGGCATGCTGAAGCAGGCGCGCCGAACAGGCTGGTGGATGGCGGGCGTCCGCGATCCCGAGAGCGTGGCCGAGCACTCGTGGCGTACGTCCATCATCGCGTCGGTGATCGCCACGCTGGAGGGCGCCGACGGCCTTTGCTCAGAGTGCAGTTGACTCAGCCAGCGAGCACTGCTGTCACACCGAGAAGGGCCTCCAGCTCGGCCACGGCCGAGTCCTCGTCGGTGACGTGGACCGTGGCGATGCCCAGCTCGGCGGCCGGCGGAAGGTTCACCGCGTGATCGTCGACGAAGACGCATTGCTCGGCGGGCAGCCCGATCCGCTCCAGGGCGAGTTCGTAGATCGCGGGATCGGGCTTGGCCATCCCGACGAGCTCAGAGACGACGTGCACGCCGAACAGGTCCCAGATGCCGACGTGCTCGTACGGGTTGAACGGATCGAGCCCGAAGCTGTTGGACAGCAGGGCGAGCCGGTGCCCGGCGTCCCGCGCGGCCCGCGCGAGCGACACCATCCTGTGGGCCGCCGGCACTCCGGCCCAGGCCCGGCCCATGAGGTTCACCGGATCCACCTGCGGGCCCAGAAGGGCCGCCGTACCTTCGTTCCACTCGGCCTGCCCGATCTCCCCGATCTCCAGAGCCGCGTACAGGCGTCGACCTTCGGGGTGATCGTTGAGGGTGGCCCGCCACGCACCCGGCTCCAGCCCCTCCGACACGCACCAGGCGCGGTGAACTTCGATCGGGCTGGCGGTGAGCACACCGGCGAAGTCGAGGATCAGGCCGCGCCTATCGGCGACATCAGTCCTATGCGGCATCTGGTGATCGCTCCTTCCTGATCGGTGCTCCCGGTGACGCTATCGCGCACTGACCGCATCAACAGACGTAGGCACCCGCCGTAAAGCCCCACCGGGCGGAACCGTTCAGTCGAAGAGGGCGATCAGGCCGTTCAGCCAGATCGCGGTGAACGCGAGGGTTGCCGTCGCGCAGCCCGCGCGTCTCAGGATTCCGCCGATGGTCCACGGGGCTGAGGGCGCCTTGCCGCCCGGGTGCCCGTACGTGGACGGGTCGTCCCAGGCGACGGCGTGTCCCAACTCCTCGGCGCACGCGGCCCGCACCGCGCCCAGTTGCCGTTCCGCGAACGCCGTCGCCGCCTCCGTCTCGGGGCCCCGCCAGGCGAGCGCCCTCATCCGCCGGCGGGCAGAGGCGTACCGCGCCTCGAAGGCGGCGGTCTCGTCCGCGTCCCGGTCCTCTTCGAGGTACATCCAGCGTCCGGCCTCGGCGGCGTCCCCGTAGAGCCGGTACACCTCGGCCAGACGGCGGCGGAGCGTCAGATCGTGCGGGAAGGACGAGAGGAGTCCGCGCAGGCGCTGGCGCGCGACGGGGATCCGTCCGGCGGCCAGGTCCGCGTCGGCTCGGGCGAGGGTCTCTGCCAGGGGCATGGGGTCATGATCGGACACCGTGGCGCCCGGCGTCGATCCGTTTCCGCGGGGCCCGGCACCTCCCGCCCGCTGTGACAGAACGGGGACTTCGTGGGAGAGGGCCTGTGACTCGGTGCGGGGTACAAATTGTTCTGACCGCAACGCAGTACACCCGCACCGCAAGGTGTCACTCACGGGGGAACACACCATGAAGCACACCCGCATCGCCGCTCTCGCCGCCCTCGGCCTCGCCGCCTCCCTCTCGCTCACCGCGTGCGGCGGCAACAGCGACACCGGCGCCGCCAAGTCCTCCGCCGCCAAGGGCGCCGCCAGTTCCTCGGACGGCGGCGCCTCCGACGGCGCCGGTACCTCCGACAAGGCCCCCGCCCAGGGCACCGGCACCGCCGACAACGCCGGCAAGAGCGACACCGGCACGGACGCCAAGGCCCAGGGCAACACCACCACCCCCGCCAAGGGAAGCGCCCAGGGCACCGCCCAGCGCCCCGCCCGCGTCACCTTCTGCAAGACGCAGAACCTCGCCATCAGCGCCGTCAACGCCTCGCCCGACAAGACCGAGGGCCGCGTCGACGTCACCATGGTGAACCGGGGCTCCGCCACCTGCTCCGCGACCGGCTTCCCCGGCGTCGACATCACCGACGCCGACCACACCACCAGCCCCATCGAGCGCGGCCCCGCCCAGCCCCGCGTGACGGTGCTCAAGCCCGGGGAGTCCGCGGTGTTCGACATCGCGTACCCGCTCGACAACAGCGGCAAGAGCCTCACGCACCCCACCCGCATCCTGGTCACGCCCCCGAACGAGACCCACACCGTCACCCTGAAGTGGCCGGCGGGCGCCGGGCCGGTCAAGGGCGCGTACACCGACGTCAAGGTCTACCCGACGCACACCACCAAGTAGCCCGCGCCGAGCGAGCCGGACGAGCGCGGGGCTGCCCGCCACCGAGAGGATCGGTGGCGGGCAGCCCCTTTGCGCACGGGAACGACTACGTCAGTCGTTCACGCAGGTGTTGCCGAAGGCCGGGTTCAGCAGCCCGACCACGTTGATGGAGTTGCCGCACGCGTTGATCGGCACATCGATCGGGAACTGGAGCAGGTTGCCCGACAGGACACCCGGGCTGTTGGCGGCGACGCCCTGCGCCGAGGCGCCGTCGGGGCCGTCCAGCGCGGAGGCCGTGGCGGCGGTCCCCAGGACAGCGGTACCGGCCAGAACGGCGGCTGCTGCGAATGCGCGAATACGCATCGGTTCTCCCCTTACGGGTGAGGGAATATGACGCGTCAATCACACCGTCGTACAGCGTAAGAACCGGCAAATTGGTGCAAACGGGGGCGTGTCACCAACCGTCAGAGTCCACCGCAGGGGCTCAGCCGCGGGAAACGCCCTGACCGCGCGCGGGCGCCGCCGGATCGACGCGGACCCACCCGCGCGAGGGCCGCACGGGCTGCCCCGTACGTGCACTCGCGCCAGCGCCAGCGCCAGCACCGGCACCCGTACCCACACCCATACGCGGCACCGCCCGCCCATGCGCCCGCCACAGCCGCAGCACCGTCTCGTAGATGGGTGTCTCCGAGGCGGGGCCCGCACCGGCCGCCGGAACGCTCGTCTTCTGCTCCATGCCAGGACCAACGACGCCCGCCCGCCGGGAGGCCCGGACGTTATCCCGCCGCAACGGGCTCTCACTCGTCCCGGTGGTTCCGCGCCGAACGCCTGACACCCGGCCCCGCGCCCGCGCCGCGCCCGCCCCCACCCGTACGGAAAAGCCCGTCAGTCCTTCTGGAGCGCCCCCGCCAGCCGGTGCCCCACCCACCGCTTGAGCGAGCGCAGCGCGGTGGAGCGGCTGACGGCCCGGTCGACGCGGTAGTAGAGCTGCGGCGGCACGTACGGCAGCAGCGGCGAGTGGCGCTGGCCGAGCAGCGCGAACATCTGGTGCGGTTCGAGGCCGATGTACCGCGGCAGGTTCTCGTACCAGCCCGCGCTGTGCCGCGCCGCGCTCTGCAACGGCAGCAACTCCCGCTTGCGCACCCGCTCGTACTCGGCGAACGCCTCCCGCACCGACCCCGGCCCGTCCGCCGGCCGGTCGAGGGCGGCGGCCAGCGCCATCGCGTCCTGCATGGCCAGCGTCGTACCGGCCCCGATGGAGTAGTGCGTGGTGTGGGCCGCGTCGCCGAGCAGGACCAGGTTGCCGTGCGACCAGGACCGGTTGGTCACCGTGGGGAACGCCCGCCACTGCGACGGCCCGTCGAGGTCGCTGCGCCCGATCAGCCGGTGCCCCTCCAGCGGCCCGGCGAACAGGTCCTCCAGGAGCGCGAGCGCCTTGTCCTGCGCCAGCGTGTCCAGGCCGAGCCCCCGCCAGGCCGGCTCCGCGCACTCCACGATGAACGTGCTGTGCGTGGCGTCGAAGCCGTACGCGTAACACCACACCCACCCGTGCTCGGTCTCGACGAACGCGAAGGTGAAGGAGCGGAAGACCTTCGTCGTGCCGAGCCAGACGAACTTGTTGCGGCCCTCGGTGACGCGCGTGCCGAAGCTCTCCGCGTGCCGCTCGCGCAGCACACTGTGCGCGCCGTCCCCGGCGACGACCACGTCCGCGCCCGACAGGCGGGGGTCGTCCGGGGTGACCGCCCGCCCGAACTCGGTGCGTACGCCGAGGTCATGGGCGCGCTCGGTCAGCACGCGCAGCAGTTCGTGGCGGCTGACGGCGAACCCGGTGTCGCCCTCGTGGACGGTGACCCGGTCGCCGACATGGGCGACGCCGTCGCGCCAGCGCACCGACAGCTCCTCGATGGCCCGCGCCGAGGGCTCGTCGTGCTCGCGCAGCGTCTGGAGCATCTCCGGCCAGTAGGTGACGCCCCAGCCGTACGTGGTGCCCGCCGGGTTGCGTTCGAGGACGGTGACGTCCCGGGCGGCGTCCCGCTGCTTGAGCAGGATCGCCAGGTAGACGCCGGCGGGTCCGCCCCCGGCACAGATGACCTTCACGCGCGCTCCTCGGCGTCCGTACGGGCTCGGCCGTATGCCTGCTGGTCCGTATGCCTGGGAAACGACGGGGAGTTCGCGGGGTTATCGCGCGATCGGGGCGCTTTCGCCCGGACGGCCGGATCGGATTTCCTGGCTTGTCTATATGTATCCCCGTATTGGCTGTAACCCCGTTACTGCGGGTGAGTCCTGCCGTTGTTAGAGGGTGACGGCTGCGATCACGTGGCCGCACCGCCAACCAGAAGGAGAAAGTGATGTCTCGCATCGCTAAGGTCGCCGCTGTCGCTCTCGGCACCGGCGCCGTGGTCGTCAGCGGCGCCGGCCTGGCCATGGCCGACGCCGGCGCCCAGGGCGCTGCCACCAACTCGCCGGGTGTCCTCTCGGGCAACCTGCTCCAGGTCCCCGTCCACGTCCCGGTCAACGTCTGCGGCAACACCGTCGACGTCATCGGCGTGCTGAACCCGGCGTTCGGCAACACCTGCGTCAACGCCAGCGGCGGCCACGGCCACGGCCACGGCGGCGACCACGACGGTGGCTACGGCTACGGCGGCTGACCACGTGCCTGGAACCGGCTCCCGCGCGGCGGTGCGGGGGCCGGTTCCGTCATGCCGGGCACCGGATAAGGCGTACGGGTAGCACCTGCTGCCGGGCACCGGATCAGGCGTACGTGTAGTACCTGCTGTGGTCGAGCATGTCCCGTAGCGGGGTGTCCCACGGCGGCATGGTGTCGTCGAGGGCGAGGGCCTTGTCGTGCTGGGCGTTGCCGAGCGGCGGGTTCGTGCGCGGCAGGTAGCGGGCGGCGTCCGGGTGCTTGCGCTGCCAGCGCACCCAGCACAGGTCGATGAACGCGTGATGCAGCCAGAACACCGGGTCGTTGACCGAGGCCGCGCCCAGCATGTGCCCGCTGACCCAGCGGTGCACCTGGTTGTGCAGGGCCCAGCGCTGGTCGCCCCGGTTCACCGGCCAGCCCTCGATCTTGTTGCGGAAGCCGCGCGGCGCCAGCGAGTTCCACGGGCTGACGTCGTAGGTGCGCTCGTTCATCGCCTCCGCGAGGTCCGCCTTGGCCGGCAGGCTGATCGGGTCCTGCGGCCGGCCGAAGTCCCGCATGAGGAAGTCGCCGTCGGTGACCGACTCGTTGACCGTCCAGTGCCCGTTGCGGCGGGCGAACGGGCCGGTCATCACCTGCCGGTCCGAGCGGCGCCCGTTGCCGCCGAGGAAGTCGTCGGCCCACAGCGAGGCGGCCGGCGTACGGTCCACGGTCCAGTCCCAGTACGGGACGGTGACGCCCGGATCGACCCGCTGGAGCGCCCGCTCGAACTCCAGCACGAACTTGCGGTGCCAGGGGAAGAACGACGGCGTCATGTGCGCATAGCGCGGACCGCCGTCCCCGTCGCCCTGGTAGAACTCGATGTGCGTGCGCACGAAGTCGTCGTAGCGCCCGGAGCGCTTGACGGCGAGGACCGCGTCCACGAACCGCCGCTTCTGCGCCTTCGTCAGCGTCCGCTGGTTCTGCCTGGTGTGGGCCATCGCCGCTCACGCCCCTCGTCGTGCGCCGCCGTGGGCGCGCAGTTCCTGGTCACCGAGTTCCGCGACGGCCGCGCGCGTGGCGTCGAGCGCGGTGGCGTGGCAGGTGTAGTGGTCGAGCATGCTCAGGTACGTGCCGTCGGCGCGGCGCATGAGGTGCAGCGGCCGCCCGTCGACGGTGACCTGCCAGACGCCCGCGCCCACGGCCCCGGGCAGCTCCCGGCCGACGAGATGCCGGCCCCGGTACGTCTCGTCGAACGCGCCGGCGCCCGGCGCGCCGCCGGAGCCGGGCTCCGGGCCGGCCGGGTCGGCCAGGTCGCCGGGGCGCGGGCGGATGGCCAGCACGGCCGCCGTCGCGGGCAGCGCGCCGAGCGCGATCAGGCCCAGGCTGCGGCGGCTCAGTGGGGTTCTCACAACCGTCTCCTCCTCCGTGTCCGAAGTACGCTCACGGCCGTGCGGCGCCCGTGGGAAAGCGGGCCAGGGCCGTGGCTGCCTGGCCCGCACGGGAGGTCAGCCCGTCGCCAGGTCGGCTCCCGGCCGCGTCTGGAGGTCGGGGGCGCCGAGCCCGAGCTGGGGCGCCGACACCTCGGGCAGCCCGAACCGCTGCGGCTGCGGGCCGGTCAGCGGCGGGTTGACCGAGGCGCCGGGCGTCAGGGCGTGCAGCGGCGAGTCCGGCGTGCGCAGCTCCACCCGGTCGAGGTGGGCGCCGGGCAGCACCTGCGGCAGCGGCACGTCCGCCTCGGTGACGGGCAGCCCGCCGCTCAGCGGCAGCCGCGGCAGGATCCGCTGCGGCAGCACGTGGTCCTCGGCGAACCGGGGGCCCTCGGGCGTGCCGGGCAGCGGCAGGGGAGCGGCGGTGCTCACGTCCGGCAGATCCGTGTGCAGGGCGTTCTCCACGCCCTCCAGCGGTACGGGGACGGGCACCTCGCTCGCCGCGGCGGCCGGACCCGCGCCCGCCGCGGCGGCGAGGCAGCCGACCAGAACCGCGAACGTTCCCTTGGCCTTGAAGCTCATGTCGGTGTGATCCTCTTCGTTTCTGGACGATGACGTATCCGGAACAACGAGGAGCGCGTCGGCATCAGCGCATAATTCGCCCGGCGGGGCTAATCCATGACGGCCAGTCAGCCCGTCGGCCCGTCAGCTCGTCCAGAAGTCCCACCAGCGCGTCAGGACGAGCAGTCCGATCACGCCGATGTGCAGCACCGGCACGACCCAGGCGAACTCCGCGAAGAAGGTCCGTACGGGACGCGGCGCGGGCAGGAAGCCCTGCCGTACGTTGAACGCGGCCAGGCTCCAGAACATGAGGATGGTCGCCGCCCACGCCAGGCAGCACCACAGGCACAGGTTGTTGATCCGGTACAGCGACTGGAACTGCAGCCAGGACACGAACCCCACGCCGAACAGGCACCCCGCGTTGAAGGTCAGCCAGTACCAGCGCGGGAAGCGGGCCCCGGTCAGCAGGCTCACGCCGACGCAGACCACCACGCCGTACGTGACGAGCCCCAGCATCGGGTTCGGGAACCCGAAGGCGGCCGCCTGGGCGCTCTTCATGATGTTGCCGCAGGAGACCACCGGGTTGAGGCTGCACCCCGGTACGAAGGCCGGGTCCTCCAGGAGCTTGAACTTGTCGAGGGTGATGACCCAGGACGCGAGCACCCCGGCGGTCCCGGTGACGACCAGGAGCAGCGCGAGGAAGCGTCCGGCGCCCGCGCGGCCGTCCCCGCCCGCCCCGGACGCGTCCGGGGCGGGAGCGGAGGCGCCGCGCTGCCCGACGACCCGGGACGCGGAGGGTGCGGCCTGCTGAGGGCTGGTGCTCACGGCGCCCGCCTCAGCCGCGCACGCGCCGCACCGGCAGGACGCAGTGCGCGGCGGACATCAGGGTCTCCTCGGCGCCCGCGAACTCCTGGAGCGCGCTCTCGCCGATCGCCTGCCCGGGGGTGGCGGTGGGCCAGGGGCGGGCGGTGAAGATGAAGTAGGCGCTGCCGCGCTGCTCGGCGGCGGCCTGCCACTCCGGCGGCACCGGGCACTGGGCGTTCAGCGGCGGCAGCGAGACGACCGCCTGGCCGGCCTCGACCAGCAGCGAGACGGGGAAGCCGGGCTGGTGGGTGCCGTCGTGGACGGTGGTGCCGACGGTCAGGCCGTTGTTGCGCAGCAGGGCGCGCACGGCGTTCTCCGACGCCTCCGGGCCGGCCGCCGCGTCGCCCATCGTGTAGGCGAGCAGGAACGCCATGTCCGTGTCCTCGCCCGCGGGCTGCCCGCTCCAGGCGACGACCGCCAGCGTGCCGAGGTCGGCCGCTCGAAATTCCGTGTCAATACTCGACGTTGAAGTCACCGAGGAAGCCTAGCGAGGCGTTTTCCGCGGACCGGGTGGCATTCACTCGCGCGGGGGAAAAAGGGCCACTCGATCGAGGGCGTGCAAACAAAAGTCCGAATGCCGTACGGAAGCGCCCGGGGACGCGGGAAACGCGGAAGGCCGGTCCGGGAACGGGGGTTCCGGACCGGCCTTCCGTGCGGGGCGCGGGGTGTGCGCCGCTGTTTCCTCGCCGGTGCGTGCTTACGGGTGGGCGGCGGAGTTGCCGAACGCCGCTTCCCTGGGGGTTCTTGGACGGAATGAGGAACGCATGAGGAACGCCCGGCGCCTTTCGTCCGGGACGCACCCGCATTTCCGTCGTTCGCTCTTTCGGATCAGGGAGCGAAAGGCGGGACTTACTGGCCGACGGGGAGCCCGCCGAGCAGGTTGCCCGGGGTGTTCGTGCCGCCGTGCGGGTTCAGGCTGTTCGCCGCGCCCTGGACGGTGCCGACCACGCCGTCGTCGTTCTTCGGGTCGAGGAGGTTGCTGCTCACCGGCTGCGCGTCGAGCGTGGGCTGGCTGGTCACCGTGTTCAGGGCGCCGTTCAGGCTCGTCGGGGTGAGGTCCGAGGCAAAGGCGGGAGCAGCGGCACCGGCGATCACCAGGGAACCGGCGACAACGGCAGCGGCCTTCATAGCCTTCATCATTCTTCCTTTCTTCGGCGGCATTCGCCGCCGGCGTGGAACATTCACCGTTCGAGGCATTACGCATGCCCGATGTCTCGCTTCGGCCGGAACAACGAGCGGCGCCGCCGGGGGAAACTCGGAGGAACGGTGATTCACCGATCCCACGCGAAAGCACCGCTTCGGTCGCACAATTGCCCGCACCTGTGCGAAAGGCCGCCGGGCGGACGGGACACGGCGAAGGCCCGCCGCCCGCGCGCGGGGCGCGGACGGCGGGCCTCGTGGGGCGCGCGGGTGCTACTGCGGCAGGCCGGGGGCCTTGGGCGCGCTCGGCGCGGCGGGCAGATCGGCCTTGGGCGCGCTGGGCGCGGCGGGCAGGTCGGCCTTGGGCGCGGTCGGCGCGGCCGGCAGGTCCGCCTTCGGGGCCTGGGGCAGCTTGGGCAGGCCCGGCAGGTTCGGGGCGGGCAGGCCGCCGCCGAGCAGGGTGGCCGCGAGGACGTTGACCGTGCTGGTGACGGTGTCGGTGACGGCCTTGGCGACGGCGGCCGGGTCGCCCTTGGCCGACGCCTTCACCAGTGCGTCGGCCGACTTCTGGAGACCGGCGAGGGCGTCGGCCTTGACGTCCATGAGGGCGCGCGCCTGGGCGCCCGCCGCCGGGGCGACGGCGTTCGGGACCGAGGCCGCGTCCGGCACGGTCTTCGGCGGCGCCGGGGCCGGGGCCTTCGGCGGGGCGGGGGCCTTCGCCTTCGCCGCGTCGATGGCGGCCTTGATCGCGTCGGTGTGCTTCTTGGCGGCGGCCGGCGCGAGCTTGCCGCCGGGCGCCTTCAGTACGTCGTCGAGCAGCGCGGTGACCGGGGTGATGACACCGCCGGCGGCCGCGAGGGTGCGGGTCTGGGCGAGCAGTTTGTCGGCGCCGGGGACAGGAGCGGGCGCGGACTCCGTGCGGCTGACGCGCTCGTCGGCGGCCGAGGGGGAGGCGGCGATGACGGGCGCCGCCGCGCCGATCAGCAGGGAAGCGCAGAGAGCGGACGTCGCAAGACGCCGTACGGGCAATGCGGGCATTTTTTTGCCTTTCGCGGGTGTGTCGGTGCTTGTCCACCGTCGAACGCCCCGCGACCCGCTGCAACCGAGCGGGCACACCCCGTCACGCACTCTTTGTCACCCGTACGCCGTCTTCGCTGGTGAGAGCGGTCGTCGAGCGCCGGTTCGGATACGTGGCGGCCGCACCCGTTCGGCGGAGGCGGAAAGGGAACAGCCGCCCCTCTGGCGGAGGGGCGGCTGCGGAAGAGTCGTGCGGTGCGTCAGGAGTTGACGCAGGTGTTGCCGAACGCCGGGTTCAGCAGGCCGATCACGTTGACGGTGTTGCCGCAGACGTTGACCGGGATGTGGACCGGCACCTGGATGACGTTGCCGGAGCCGACGCCGGGGGAACCGACGGCGGCACCCTGCGCGCCGGCGTCGGCGCTGGCGATGCCGGCGGATCCGGCCATGGCGGCGGCGGCCACGGCGGAGAAGACGACAGCCTTCGCGGTACGCGACATGAACATGCTCCTTGGGTCTTTCGGTACGACCAGGACAGGCGCCTGGCTCGTGGTGCAACGGAAATGCCGGGCGCCAAGTTGCGGGTCCGAACGGGTGAATGAGTGTTAAGCCTTCGAATGACGTCGTAAGAATCACGTGCGCGCCGTGCGGCAATTTCACAAATCCAACACACATCGTGTATCAAGTGAAACTCGCTTTCTGGTCGCTATCGTGAAGCGCCCCTTGTCCAGGGCCGATCCCGCACCTGTCCCACCCGGAAAGTGCGATGTTCATATTTATTGCTCGGTGTCGCAGCGTTTCTGCTCCCTTTCGCAACCGCACCCCCTCCCACCAGCCAAGGAATGGGCGATGCATGTGACGTCCGCAGCCGTGCCCCCGCACGTTCTCCATGTGACGCAGCCGGTCGACGGGGGAGTGGCCCGCGTGGTGGCCGACCTCGTACGCGCCCAGGTCGCCGCCGGACTCCGGGTCTCCGTGGCCTGTCCCGAGGGCCCGCTCGCCGACCTGCTCACGCCTCTCGGCTGCGCCGTGCACCCCTGGCCCGCCGAACGCTCCCCGGGGCGCACGGTGCCGCGCGAGGCGCGCGCGCTCGCGCGCGTGCTGGCCCGCACCCGCCCCGACCTCGTGCACGCGCACAGTGCCAAGGCGGGCCTGGTCGCCCGGCTCGTGGTGCGGGGCCGCGTCCCGACCGTCTTCCAGCCGCACGCCTGGTCGTTCGAGGCCGTCGAGGGCCGCGCCGCCCGGCTCGCCCTCGCCTGGGAGCGGTTCGGGGCCCGCTGGGCGAGCCGCGTGGTCTGTGTCAGCCGCGCCGAACGTGACACCGGCCGCCGCCACGGCATCGAGGCCGACTGGCGGATCGTCCCCAACGGCGTCGACCTCACCCGCTTCAGCCCCGAGGGCCCGGCCGCGTCCGTACCCGCACCCGCACCCGCCGCCTCCGGGCCGCTCGTCGTGTGCGTGGGGCGGCTGTGCCGGCAGAAGGGACAGGACGTGCTGCTGCGCGCCTGGCCCGACGTACAGCGCCAGGTGCCCGGCGCCCGGCTCGTCCTCGTCGGCGACGGACCCGACGCCGACGCGCTGCGCGCCCTCGCCCCGCCCTCCGTCGTCCTCGCCGGCGCCACCCCGGACGCCGCGCCCTGGTACCGCGCCGCCGACCTCGTCGTACTGCCCTCGCGCTGGGAAGGCATAGCGCTCGCCCCGCTGGAGGCCATGGCCTGCGGCACGCCGGTGCTCGTCACCGATGTCGACGGCGCCCGCGAGAGCCTGCCGCCGGACCCCGGCCCGCGCTGTCTCGTGCCGCCCGAGGACCCCGCCGCCCTCGCCGGCGCCCTCGCGGCCCTGCTGGGCGACGCCGAGGAGCTGCGCGCCCTGGGCCGCCGGGCCCGTGAGCACGTGCGCGCGCACCACGACGTCGTCGGCACCGCCGAGGCCCTCGCCGCCGTCTACGGCGAGCTGCCGGCTCCGCAGTCCTCCGCCCCGTACAGAGAGCCGATCACCACGTGACCCCGGAACGAACCGTTGCCGTCGCCCGGGCCGGTGCCCCCGCGACGGTCGTCGCCCAGCGGGCCGCCGCCGGACGCGGCGGCCTCGTCGGCAGACCCGCACCGGACCACTCCTCGCACGCGTTCCTGCTCGCCGCCGACACCACCGCGGCGCTGCTGAGCACGGTCGCCCTGCCCCCGCTCCAGCGCCACCCGCTGCTGGTCATGGGGTTCGTCGTGCTCGTCCTGCTGCTGCACCGCAACGCCGGCCTGTACCGCCAGGCCGACGAGCCGTACGTCCTCGACGACTTCCCCGCGCTCGCCGGCCGCGTCCTCGTCGCCTGGTCGGTGCTGACCGCCGTCGCCGCGACCCTGCCCGGCCTGCGCCCCGTCCCCGCCGCGACGATCGCCACCGGCTGCGCCGCGCACGCCCTGCTCACCGTCGCCGGCCGCGCCCTCGTGCACTGGCGGCGCCGCGTCGCCCTGGTCCGCCACCCCTGTACGGCCCTGCTCGTCGGCCCGTACGCGCAGGCCGTCCCGGTCGCCGCCGCGCTCCAGCGCCACCCGCGCAGCGGGGTACGGCTCGTCGGCATCGTCAGCGACGCCGCCGACGCGCCCGACCCGGACGCCGAGGGGCCGCACCCCGAGGGCGCCGCCGCGCTGCCCGTCGTCACCGGCCTCGGCGACATGCGCCGCGCCGTCATCCAGAACGGCGTGCGCCGCGCCCTGCTGCTCGGCAGCGCCGGCGCGCCCGAACACCGCGCCCGGCTGCGCGCGCTCGCCGAACTGGACTGCGAGGTCTGGGAGATCGACCCGTACGGCGGTACGCACGTGCCCGAGCGGGAGAGCGCCGTGCGCCACCTCGCGGGCTTCCGGTGCCGCCCGCTGGCCGGGCCGCCGTTCGCCGTGCACCCGGGCAAGCGGGCCCTGGACCTCGTCCTTTCGGCGCTGCTGCTGGTGCTGGTCGCGCCGGTGCTCGCGGTGTGCGCGCTGTGGCTGCGCGTCGGCGAGGGGCCGGGCGTGGTCTTCCGCCAGGAGCGCGTCGGCAAGGACGGGCGGACGTTCACCCTGCTGAAGTTCCGCACCCACCGCCCCGCCGACCAGAAGGAGTCCGCGACGCGCTGGTCCGTCGCCGACGAGCAGCGCATGTCGTGGTTCTGCCGCTTCCTGCGCCGCACCTCCCTCGACGAACTGCTCCAGCTGTGGAACGTCTTCCGCGGCGACATGAGCCTGGTCGGGCCGCGCCCCGAACGCCCGTACTTCGTCATGCAGTTCAGCGAGACCTACCCCGGCTACGGCGACCGCCACCGGGTGCCCACCGGCATCACCGGGCTCGCCCAGATCAACGGGCTGCGCGGCGACACCTCCATCGAGGACCGCTGCCGGTTCGACAACGCCTACATCGACACCTGGACGCCGTGGCAGGACATCACGATCCTCGCGCGCACGGCGACCGGGTTCTTCCGCCCGACAGGAAGCTGACGCCTTGACGGTCCTGCCCGACCTCGCCGTCCCGTACGCCCACCGGGACCGCCCGGCCGACGCCTGCCTGCGCGCCCTGCGCCGGGCCGGGCCCGTGCTGCCCGTGCTCGCGCTGATCGCCGCGCTCGGCCTGCCCACCGGCGCGGGCGCGCAGGGCGGCGACGGCGGCGGCGGTACGGTGGCCGACGCCGTCTCCGGGCTCGTCGTCCTCTTCTGCGCGCTGCGGGTGGTGCGGCGCGGCGAGCGCCCCCTGACCCGGCTCGCGTACGCGGTCCTCGGGCTGCCCGCGTTCGCGGTGGCCGTCGCCGCGCTCGGCGCCGGATCGCCGGGCGACGCGATCCAGGGCCTGGTGCGCTATTACCAGATCCTCGTCCTCGTACCGGCCGCCGTGCTTCTCCTCGTCCGCGACCGGGACGACCTGCGGCGCCTCGCCTGGGGCCTGATCGGGCTCGGCCTGTGGCAGGGCGCGATCGGCGTCCAGCAGTACGCGACCGGGACCGGGGCCTCGTACGCGGGCGAGGACATCCGGGCCGTCGGCACGTTCGGCGCGACCGATGTGATGGGCATGTCCACGGTCGTCGCGTACGGGCTGATCTGCGCCGTCGCCCTCGCCCTCGGCGGTGCCACCCGCCGGGCGCGGACCGTCGCCCTGGTGTGCGCGCTCGCGCTCGTCGTGCCGCTCGCGCTGTCGTTCAGCCGGGGCGCCTGGATCGCCACCGCCGTCGTCTGCGTCCTCCAGGTCTGCTGCGCGGGTCTTCGCCGGGCGGCCCGGCTGTTCCTCGTGGCGGCGGCCGCCGCTGTCGTCCTCGTCGGCGGCTTCGGCGTCGGCTCCGCCATGCTCCAGGACCGGCTCAGCAGCATCACGCAGGTCACGGCCGCGCCGGACCAGTCCGTCACCGACCGGTACACGATGTGGGCGGCGGCCGGTGACATGTGGCGCGAGCACCCGGTGCGCGGCGTCGGCCTGAAGAACTTCCCCGCCTACCGCGACAGCCACGCCTCCCTCGCCCTGTCGTCGGGCAGCGACGTCGCGGGCGCGGGCGTCGCCTCCTTCCACCGCCAGCCGCTGCTGTCCCCGCACAACATGTACCTGCTCGTCCTCAGCGAACAGGGCCTGCTCGGGCTCACCGCCGTCGTCGGGAGCTGGGCCGCGCTCCTCGTGTGCGGCGGGCGGCGGCTGATCGGCGCGCACCGGGCGCGGCGCGGCCTGGACTGCGCGCTGCTCGCCTGCGGACTGCTCGTGTGGCAGCTCATCGACTTCGCGTACGCGGACATCGGCGGCCCCTCGACCGTGCTCACCGCCGTCGTGTTCGGCATCGTCGCCTGGTGGGCGCTGTCCCCCGCCGCCCGCCACGAGGGCGCCCGGGCCGAGGATGCCGGGACGGAGGCGGGAGCCCGATGACCGGCCCGACGACCCGCACCGAGGACGCCGACCCGGCCGGCGCCCCGCCGCTGCCGCCCGCGCCGCGGGCCGCCGGGACGGGCGCCGCCGAGCGGGACGCGCCGCGCAGCTCCAGCTCGTTCCTGGCCCGCGCCGCCCTGCTGACCGCGCTGCTGTCGGCCGCCGGTTCGCTCCTCGGCCTCGGCCGCGACCAGGCGCTCGCCCACCTGTTCGGGGCGGGCAGCGCGACCGACGCGTTCCTCGTCGCGTGGACCGTGCCCGAGGTCGCCGCGACCCTCCTCATCGAGGACGGCCTCGCCTTCATGCTGGTGCCCGCGTTCAGCGCCGCCATCGCCGCCCGGGCCACCGCCGCCCCCGGCCAGGACCCCGTACGCAGCCTCGTGGCGACGTCCCTGCCCCGGCTCGCCCTCGGCTTCGTCGCCGCCGCCGTCCTGCTCGTCCTCGGCGCGCCCTGGCTCGTCGAACTCCTCGCGCCAGGACTGCCCGACCCCCAGCTCGCCGTCGACTGCACCCGGCTCACCGCGACCTGCGTCCTCACCTTCGGGCTCACCGGGTACTGCAGCGCCGCGCTGCGCGCCCACAGCAGCTACCTCGCGCCAGCCGCGATCTACGTCGCCTACAACATCGGCATCATCGCCACCCTGCTCGTCCTCGCCGACCGCTGGGGCGTCCGGGCAGCCGCCGCCGGGGTCGCCGTCGGCGGCTGCCTCATGGTGCTGGTCCAACTGCCCGCGCTGCGCGCCCGGTTGCACCGCGCCGGGCAGGGCATCGCCGCCGGGACGAAGACCGCGCCCGGCGACCGGATGAACCTCGCGCTGATCGCGGCCGTGCTGCTGTTCGCGCTGTGCAGGCAGGCGCAGGTCTTCATCGAGCGGTTCCTCGCGTCCTCGCTGCCCTCGGGTGCCATCTCGCACCTCAACTACGCGCAGAAGGTCGCCCAGTTGCCGATGGTGCTGTCGCTGATGCTGTGCACGGTGACGTTCCCCGTCGTCGCCAAGGCGCTGGCCCGCGGCGACACCGAGCACGCCCGCGACCGCGTCGAACGCGACGTCGCCCTCGCCGCCTGCGTCGTCCTCGCGGGCGCCGCCGTCGTCTTCGCCTGCGCCCCGCAGATCGTACAACTCCTCTTCCAGCGCGGCGCGTTCACCGACGCCGACACCGCCGCCACCGCCTCCGTCATGCGCGTGTACTCCCTCGGCCTGCTCGGGCACTGCCTGGTCGGCGCGCTCGTGCGCTCCTACTTCTCGGCCGGCCGCCCCACCTGGTACCCGGTCGCGGCGATGGCCGCCGGGATGACCCTCACCGCGGGCGCCGGCACCTGGGCCGTCACCGTCTGGGGCGTCGGCGGCATCGCCGCGGCCAACGCCCTCGGCATCACCTTCACCGCCGTACTGCTGCTCGTCGCCATGGGCGAGCGCAGCGTCCCCGTACGCCTGCCCGTCGTGCTGCTCGAACTCGGCAAGACGCTCGTGGCAGCCCTCGTCGCCGCCCTCGCCGGGCTGCTGTGCGCGGCCCGCGTCGCCGAGCCGCTGACCGCCCTCGCCGCCTCCTGCACGGTCATCGTCGTCGTCTTCTGCTCCCTGCTGTGCGCCCTGAAAGTGCGGGCGTTCGCGCCCGCCGTCCGCGTCGTGACCAGAAAGCTCCGCCATGCCCGTTGAAACAGTGCGCCAAGGTCCGCCCGGCCCCCGCACCCGTGGCCGTCCGCCCGGGGGCCTGCCCTGGGTGGCGATGTACCACTCCGTCGACACCTGCCCCGACGACCCGTACAACGTGACCGTCACCCCCGACCGGCTGCGCCAGCAGCTCGGCTGGCTGCGCTCGCGCGGGCTGCGCGGCGTCAGCATGGCCCGCCTCCTCGACGCGCGCAGGCGCGGCGGCGGGCGCGGCCTGGTCGGCCTCACCTTCGACGACGGCTACGGCGACTTCGTCGAGCACGCGCTGCCCTTACTCGAGGCGTACGACTGCACGGCCACCGTGTTCGTGCTGCCCGGCCGGCTCGGCGGGGAGAACGCCTGGGACCGCGAGGGGCCGCGCAAGCCGCTGCTGAGCGCCCAGGGCATCAAGGCCGCCGCCGACGCCGGCATGGAGATCGGCTCGCACGGCATGTACCACGTCGACCTGACCCGCGTCGACGAACAGCAGCTCCGTACCGAGACCGAACGCAGCAAGGCCGAGCTGGAGGAGCTGATCGGCCGCGAGGTGCAGGGCTTCTGCTACCCCTACGGCGCCGTCGACTCCCGCACCGTCGCCGCCGTGCGCCGCGCCCGCTACGCGTACGGCTGCGCGATCTCCCCCGGCGGCCTCACCGACGTGTACGCCCTGCCCCGCATCTACGTCGGCCAGCGCGACACGCCCTGGCGCCTGGAACTCAAGCGGCGCTTCAACCGCGTACGAAGACGCGCCTGGCACGTCGGGGAGGCCCCCCGGTGAAGGCCCTGCACATCATCACCGGGCTCGGCGCGGGCGGTGCCGAGCAGCAACTGCGCCTCCTGCTGCGCCACTTGCCGCCCGGCCACGACGTGCTGACGCTGACCAACCCCGGCCAGGTCGCCACCGCCCTCACCGGCGACGGCGTGCGCGTCACCCACCTCGGCATGGCCGGCAACCGCGACGCCCGCGCGCTGCCCCGCCTGGTCCGGCACATCCGCGCGGGCCGCTACGACCTCGTGCACACCCATCTGTACCGGGCGTGCCTGTACGGGCGCCTCGCGGCCCGCGCGGCGGGCGTGCGCGCGGTCGTCGCCACCGAGCACTCGCTCGGCGACGCCCAGATCGAGGGCCGCCCCCTCACCCGGGGCGTGCGCGCCCTGTATCTGACCGGGGAACGGCTCGGCCGCGCCACCATCGCCGTCTCCCCGGCGGTCGCCGACCGGCTGAGCCGCTGGGGCGTGCCCGAGCAGCGGGTGCACGTCGTGCCGAACGGCGTGGACGTCGACGCGTTCGCCTTCGACCCGGCCGCCCGCGCCCGCGCCCGCCGCGAACTCGGCATCGACGAAGGCGAGTTCGTCGTCGGCGGCGTCGGCCGGCTCGTCCCCGGCAAGCGCTTCGACGTCCTGGTCGAGGCGCTCGCCGCGCTGCCCGGCGTCCGCCTGCTGCTCGTCGGCACCGGACCCGAACAGGACGCCCTGCGCGCCGCCGCCCGCCGCGCCGGGGTGCTGCCCCGCGTGGTGTTCGCCGGGGAGCGGCCCCATCTGGCGGGCCCGGGCACGGCGGCCGGACCCGACCTGCCCGCCCTGATGTCCGCGATGGACGTGCTGGCCTCGCCCTCCACCGACGAGGCGTTCGGCCTCGCCGTCGTGGAGGCCCTGGCCTGCGGCCTGCCCGTCGCCTACGTGACCTGCCCCGCCCTCGACGACCTGCCCGGCGGTCCGGACGGCCGGGCGGCGCGTGTCCCGTGCGCGCCCGGCTCGTTCGTCTCGCAGGTCCGAAGAATCCAGGACGCCCCGGCCGGCCCCCGCACGCCGTCCCCGGCCGCCCTGCACTACAGCATCGCCCGCAGCGCGGCTCAGCACCTGACGGTGTACGCGGCGGCCATGGGCGCATCGACCCGAGGAGTGAGTACGTCATGACCGAAGCCGCCCAGCACACCGCCCCGCACCCCGACACCCCCGCCCGCGCCGGGCACGCCGCCCCCGCGCCGGCCGGCCGCGCCCGCCGCCTGCCCCGCTGGTGGCCGCTGCCCGCGGGCCTGCTGCTCGGCGCCCTCGCGGGCGGCACGTACGGCGTCGTCACCCCCGCCCAGTACACGGCCACCGCCTACGTCATCGCCGTCCCCACCGCCAAGGCCGACCCCATGTCCGCCGTCGGCTTCGCGCAGGCGTACGGCAAGGTCGCCACGCAGGTCGCCGTGCTCAGCGACGCCCAGGTGGCCGCCCGGGTGCCCGTCTCCCGGCTGCGCTCCGACGTCCGCGCCGAGACCTCGCCCGACGCCCCGATGGTGGCGATCTCCGCGAACTCCACCAAGCCCGCCGAGGCCACCGAGATGGCCAACGCCGTCGCCCGCGCGCTCACCGCGAACGCCGCCCACGCCAAGGCCGACACCCACGTCGAACTCCTCCGCTTCACCCGCGCCGTCCGCCCCGACGCGCCCTCCTCGCCGTCCGCCGGGCTCACCGCCCTCGTCGGCGCCAGCGCGGGCGGACTGCTCGGCGCGCTCGCCCTGCTGCTGCGCCCGCGCCGCGCACAGGCCCCCGCCGGCGCCTCCGTGGCCGCGCCGCAGCCCCGGAGCGGCGCCTGATGGCGGGCGGCGCCCCGGCGCTCACGGTCGAGGTGTGCGCGGACGCGGACCGCTTCGGCGCCCTCGCGGACGGCTGGCACCGGCTGCACCGGGCGTCCCCGACCGCCACCCCGTTCCAGAGCCACGCCTGGCTGCACTCCTGGTGGCTGAGTTACGGCGGCCCGCGCGGACTGCGCGTCGTCACCGTGCGCGCGGGCGACCGGCTCGTCGGGGCGGCGCCGCTCATGCTGCGGCTGCGCCCGTTCCCCGTGCTGACCCCGCTGGGCGCCGCCCTCTCCGACTTCAGCGACGTCCTCGTCGACGGCGGCCCCGGCGCCGACCCCGAGCCCGTCCTCGCCGCGCTCGGCACCGGCCTGTGGCGGCTCGCCCGTACCGCCGTCGTCGACCTGCGCGAGGTTCGGCCCGGCAGCACCGCGGAACTCCTGTACGAGCGCTGGCCCGGCCCGCGCCGGCGCCTGGACGACTCGCCGTGCCTGGAACTGCCCGCGCTGCCCATGGACGAACTCGTCGCACGGCTGCCCCGGCCGCGCGCCCAGCGGGCCCGCGCCAAGATGCGCAAGCTCGACGCCCTCGGCATCGAACGCCGGGTGGTGCCCCCCGCCCAGGCCGCCGAGTGCGTCGGCCGCCTCCTCGACCTGCACCGCCTGCAATGGGCGGACCGCAAGGTGACGACGGAGCATCTGCGGCCCCGGTTCGCGGAGCATCTGGCGCGGTCGGTGACGCGGATGGCGCAGACCGGCGACGCGGTGCTCACCGAGTTCGCCCTCGACGGCACGGTGATGGCCGCCGACCTCACGTTCCTCTCGCCCCGGCTGGCCGGCGGCTACCTCTACGGCGCCCATCCCGACCTGCGCGAACGCAAGATCGACGTGGCGACCATGCTGCTGCGCTCGTGCGCCGAGCACCTCCAGGGCGAGGGCGAGGGCGGCGAGGCCGGTGGCGGGCGCCGGGACGCCGTGCTCAGCCTGCTGCGCGGCACCGAACCGTACAAGCTGCACTGGCGGCCCGAACACCTGCGCAACCAGCGCCTGTTGCTCGCCCGCCGCGCCGGCGCCCCGCAGCTCGCTGCCCTGCTCGCCGAGGACCGCGCCCGTACGTGGGCGAAGGCCGCCCGCCGCACATGGCGGGAGCGCGGCACCGGCCCGGAGTGACCCGGGCGGGCGCCGCGCTCCTCGCGCGCGCGTCCTAGGACTTGCGCTCCCACCAGTCGAACCGCAGGCACAGCTTGCCGCCGAGCCAGTGCTCGACCCAGTCGCCGAGGTCGATCGGCGAGCAGTGCGGCGGATGCGTCGGCTGCGGCTGCACCGGCGTCGTCGGCACCGACGGGTTCGTGGGCGTCGTCGGCGTCGGCGTCGGGCTTGTGGGCTGGGTCGGTGTCGGGGTGCCCGTCGGCTTGTCCCGCCCGCTGAGCACGGACCGGTAGACCGCGGACGCCTTCGGGTTCGCCGAGCACTGCCACACGCCGTGCGGGCAGTAGTCGGTCAGCGTGTTGTACAGCGGCTTGTGCTCATCCATCCAGGCGAGCATGCGCCGCATGTACTCGGGGTTGTCGCCGTTACGGAACAGCCCCCACTCGGGGTACGAGATCGGCTTGTCGTGCTGCACGGCGAAGTCGACCTGCTCCTGAAGCCCGTACGGCTCGGAGACCTGCTGGTCGAACGACTTGCCCTGCGGCTGGTCGTAGGAGTCCATGCCGATGATGTCGACGACGTCGTCACCGGGGTAGCAGTCCGTCCACGGCACGGCGTCGCGGCCCCGGCTCGGCGCGAAGTCGAACTTGAACTTCTGGCCGGGCACCGAGCGCATCGCCGTGACGATCCGCTTCCAGTACTGCTTCCACGCGGCCGGGTCGGGCCCGCAGCGGTGGGTGTACGTCGTGCCGTTCATCTCCCAGCCGAGCACGATCACCGTGTCCGGGACGTCCAGCCGTACGAGCCGCTGGGCGAGCGCCCGGAAGTGCCGGTCGTACATGCCCGCCGCGCCCTGCCGCAGCAGCATGCGGACCTGGGGGTCGGAGACGCCCGCCTCGTTGCGCTCCAGCATCGGCACGTTGAGGACGAACATGCGGTCGTCGCGCTCGCGCCGCCACTGCGCCCAGTTGCCGAGGAAACCGGCGCTGCCCTCGATGCCGAGCCAACTGTCACCGGGGAGATAGGTGTGCCCGACGCGCAGGTCGGCGCCGCCGAGCCACTGCGAGAGCTGGCCCATCCGGGTCACGCCGATGGGCCCGTAGTCCAGGTACGCGCCGAACGCCGGGTACCGGGTGGCGGGCGAGGCCGAACCGGACGGCGAGGGGCTCGCCGAGGGCGCCGGGGTCGAGGCGCCCGGGGACGCGGACGCCGACGTGGACGGTGGGGCAGGGACCGCGGGCTTCGCGGCCGGCGGCGCGGGGGTGGTGGGTGGTGTGGGGGCGGGGGTCGCCGGCGGCGGGGGTGGTGCCGCCGGGGTGGGATCGGCGCGCGGGCTCGCGTCCGCGTGCTCGACGGTGACGGGGCCGGTCGCAAGCAGCGCCGTGACCAGCAGACCCGTCACGATCAGTGGAAGTCGCCTACGCCTTGTCCAACGGCTTTGTCTGGCCATGCCTGCTCCTCAGAACCGCTCGTACCGCACTCGCTCCATTTCTGACACTCAGTCATATGAATGGTTATGGCGCCAATCGGGGACCGCCCGTCGGCCCACGCCCCCTCACCCTCACGGGTTAATTCCCGTCCGGCGGGCGTGTGCTGACGGTAAATGGCTTCCCGGCGGGGACGCGGATACGCGAAAGCCCGCGACCTCGTTGGAGTGATGTCGCGGGCGAACGGGTGAAGAGGGGGCGGCCGGGGGCGCGGCCGGTGGTGCACTGGGAGAGTCATCGGAAGGCGGCGCCGCCTCCCGTCCAGCCGTCGGCTCACGCCGTGGGGAGGCGACCGGCGCGGCGTCCTTTGAGGGCCGGGAGGAGTCCGCCGCGACTCCTCCCGGCCCGACGCGTGTCCGCGCCCCCCGCCGCCGGGCTGACGGTTCCTCAGCGGCCGGAGCCGGACGCCCTGCGGTAGAGGATGCCGCCGCCGAGGAGCAGGCCACCGGCGGCGGCCGCCGCAGCGAGCAGGTTCTGGTCCGCGCCGGTCTCGGCGAGCCGCGCGCGCGTTCCCGTCACCGGAGCGCTGTGCGCGCCGCTCGTGCCGGGCGCGGCCTGCGCGGGGACGGTCCGGTGCGTCGCGGAGATCGCCCGGTCGCCGGGCGGGGTGCGGGGGCTCGACCCCGTGGACGAGGACGCCTCGCTGCCGCCCGCGTGCGGCGCGCCCGGACCGGAGTCGCCGTAGCCGTATCCGTTGTCGTCCCCGTAACCGGAGTCCCCGTAACCGGAGTCCCCGTACCCGGAGTCGCCGTATCCGGAATCCCCGTACCCGGAGTCGCCGTATCCGGAATCGCCGTATCCGGAGTGGCCGTGGCCGCCGTCCCCGTACCCCGCGTGGGCCGGGGTGTGGGGGGTGCCCGTGGCCGTGGACGAGGAGGTCGTGGCGCAGGAGTTGCCGGTCGACGGGTTCGCGGCGGCGACGCCGTCGACGGTGTTGCCGCACACCTCGACCGGGACCGAGACCGGGACCGCGACCGAGTTGCCCGAGAGGATGCCCGCCGAACCGGTCGTCGTCTCCTGATCGCCCGTCAGGGCGTAGGCGCCGGCCGCCGGCAGGGACAGCACGCCCGTCGCCGCCGCGGCCGCCGCCACCGTGATCCTCAGTGCCTGCCTCAATGGGTTTCCTTTCCTGCGTCGCGTGACATGGGCGGCCGGCCCCGGCACCCGAAGGTGTCCAGGGCCGGCCGAGGAGCGTGGAGCGACCGCGTGTGTCAGCTGTTGACGCAGGTGTTGCCGAACGCGGGGTTCAGGGCGCCGATGACGTCGACGGTGTTGCCGCAGAGGTTGATCGGGACGTGGACCGGAACCTGGAGCAGGTTGCCGGACAGGACGCCCGGGGAGCCCACGGCCGCACCCTCCGCGCCGGCGTCGGCGAACGCCGGGGCCGCCATGCCGAGGGCGATGACGGTGCCGGCCACGATCGTGGCGCTCTTCTTGAAGGACATTCTTCTCTCCTTTTTTCCTGAGGATCGGAAACCGGGCACTCCGACCGGACGACGGATTTCGCGGGTCGGCGCCACGCCTGGAAAACGAGACGCACGACGCATAAGAAACGTCATACGGAACACGGTCCGCCCAGATTCACTCGGTTGAAGCCGAATGCGACATCAGGGACATCGCAGGAAGCCGCGCGGGGAGGCATGGCGGAGAGCGCACGGGCCCGTAAAAGGGTTCGGGCGCGGAAAAAGGGCTCGGGCCGCCCGCCCCCGAGGGGACGGACGGCCCGAGCCGGTGTACCGCTGAGTGATCAGCCGTTGCCCGCGCCGTTGCCGGACAGGACCGGGATGTTGCTGAGGATGTGCGAGAGCGGCTCGTCGCCCTTGGCCTGCGTCGAGTTCTCGGTGCACTGCTGGTTCTGCGGCGCCGAGAGGATCGGGATGTCCTGGACGGCGACCGGCACGACGCCGACCAGCGAACCGACGTTGGCCTTGGCCGGCAGGCCGATGCAGGGCTTGTTCAGCGAACCCTGGACCAGGCCGAGCTGCGGGCTCATGTCGCCTTCGGTCATCGAGTTGCCGAAGGCCTGCTGCGCGCCGTTGCCGCTGTTGGACGTGGTGCCCTGGTCGTTGCCGATGGCGAGGGCCGGGGAAGCGGCGGCGGCGGTGACGCCGACGACGGACACGGCGACCGCGGCTGCGGCCATAGCCTTCTTGAGCATTTTTGATTCCTTATCTGACAGGCACCGGTTGCTGCACCCGGGACAACAGGTCGACCGCGGAGATAGTTGCGCGGATTCACCCGAACGGCCCGGTTTCCAGCATCGGTTCGAGTGAGAGAGAAGATGTTCGGAAGGCCGAGAAGTCTGATTATCGCCACGGAAAGGTTCGTACACAGCCCCGTCCGGGTGAACGGGAGCAACCGATGCCGCCGAACGCAGTTGATCCGGGTGCTCGCACCAGCAAATGAAGGGGAAAAACCCATGATGAAGAAGGCTGTGGCCGCCGCGGCTGCCACCGTTTCTCTCGTCGGTATCGCGGCGGCGGCGGCTCCGCAGGCCATGGCGATCGGGAACGAGACGGGCACCACGTCCAACAGTGGCAACGGCGCCTCGCAGGCGTACGGCAACTCGGCCACGTACGGCAACATGAGCCCGCAGATGGCGCTCATCCAGGGCTCGCTGAACAAGCCCTGCATCGGCCTGCCCGCCAAGGTCAACGCCGGTTCGCTGGTCGGCGTCGTGCCGATCGCGGTCCAGGACGTCCCGATCCTGTCGGCCCCGCAGAACCAGCAGTGCGTGGAGAACTCGACGCAGGCGAAGGGCGACGAGCCGCTCTCGCACATCCTCGACAACATCCCGGTTCTCTCGGGCAACGGTGCCGCCAACAACTGAGCACCTGCCACACCGTTCGGGCCGCCGCCCATACCGGCGGCCCGAATTTTTTGTGCCTTTTTCCGGCGCCCGAATCAGGGAGCGCGGATCAAGCAGTACGCATCAGAGGGTGCGGGGCCAGATGTCGCGGGTGGCGATGGCGTGCCATTCCTTGTCGTAGCGGCCGGGAACGGTCTTTCCCTCGGCCTCCCGGCGCGCGACGAGTTTGTCGTACAGCGGGGTGTCGGTCGGGTTTTCCGGGGCCGTTCTGCTCGACGGGATGAGGGCCCGGCGTTTCCAGCGGGCGTGCGGACCTTCCATGACGTTCGCCTTTTGTCGTCCGGCGGTTTCCCCGTCTCCTACCGCGCCGGCGAGTGGCGTCAATCCGACTATGCGGCAAAAGGGTTACCGCATGCTCCGTCCGCGTCGCCGTACGGGAATTCACCACGGGGGCGTACGGGGGCGTACGGGAGGTTTTCCGGGGGCGTGCGGGGCGCGTGTCTTTCGGGCGATGAGCCGAACGGGTTTCGGACCGCAACCGGTACACGGCGTGGGAAGTTGATCCTCGCGTAGCTCCGTTTTCGCAACGCATTGCATCGAAGGGAAAACCCATGAAGAAGAAGCTGTGGGCGACCGCGACCATCGCCGCCTCCGTCGCCGGGCTCTCCGCGGTGGCCGCCCCGCAGGCGCTGGCCATCGGCGATGAGACCGGTACGACCTCCAACAGCGGCAACGGGGCGCAGCAGGCGTACGGCAACTCCGAGACCCACGGCGACATGAGCCCGCAGCTCGGCCTGGTCCAGGGCTCGCTGAACAAGCCGTGTGTCGGCCTGCCGGCGAAGGCGAACGTGGGCTCGCTCGTCGGCCTGGTGCCGGTCGCGGTCCAGGACGTCCCGATCCTGTCGGCGCCGCAGAACCAGCAGTGCGTGGAGAACTCGACGCAGGCCAAGGGCGACGAGCCGCTGTCGCACCTCCTGAACGACATCCCGGTCCTGTCCGGGAACGGTGTCGCCAACCACTGAGGCGCCGGTTCCAGCACGATGGCGGTGACCCCCGGCCGGGGGTCACCGCCATCGTCGTGTGCGGGCGCGGTTTGTTCGTGGTTACTGGACCGAGGGCAGGGCGTTGGTGACGGGGGCGACCAGGTCGGTGGCCTGGTGCAGCTCGCTCAGCCGGTTCAGGCCGGAGAGCTGCGCGGTGGTGCTGGGCATCTGGGCGCGCTGGTCCGCGGGGACGGCGAGCGTGGAGACCGAGTCGATCGTCTCCATCGGGGAGATGGGCTTGCCGTCGAGGAGCGGGGCGGCCTGCGCGGCGGGCGCGGCGAGGGCCGAGGTGCCGGCGGCGAGCAGCAGGGCGGCGGTCAGGGCGCGTCGAGTGGAGATCATGCCGTGTCAACGAGCGGGGCCGGGCAACCGATACGGAGGACGGCCGAGCCCCACTCGTCAGGTCTACCCGGCGAACCGGCGTGCCGCGGGCACGCCACGGACCGGTGAATTGCCCCGGCGGCGGGGGCGGTCGGTGCCATCGTGGAGGGGCGCGGCCCCGCGCGGTGCGGTGAGGGGACGCGCGCGACCAGGACTGTTCACCGGGCGACCTTGGACGATCACATGGACGACAGGTGGCTGGGGCGCGAGGAGCGCGACGAGTACGTCAGCGGAGTGCGCTTCGAGGTGCCCGACGACTTCTGGCTCTGCGCGCCGGCGCGCGACGAACACGGGGAGGGGGAGTGCCCCTGGTGCGCCTCGCTCGGCGGCGCGGCCCCGGCGCCGCCCCCCGAGTGAGTGTGCGAGGACGGCCCCCGGAACTTCCGCGCCCCGCCCGTAGTTTCTACATCGCTGTAGAAACCGAACGGCGAGGAGTGAGTGACGTATGGCCCTGTGGGACCGCATCAAGGAGTCCGCGTCCACGATGCAGACGCAGCTCGTGGCGAAGAAGAACGACCTGAAGTCCGGGGCGTTCCGGGACGCCTCCATGGCGATGTGCGCCCTGGTCGCCGCCGCCGACGGCACGGTCGACCCGGCCGAGCGGCGCCGCGTCGCGCAGCTGATCACGAGCAACGAGGTGCTCCAGAACTTCCCCGGCGACGACCTCCAGCGGCGCTTCGAGGCCAACCTCGACAAGCTCGTCGCCGACTTCGACTTCGGCAAGGTCACCGTCCTCCAGGAGATCGCCAAGGCGAAGAAGAAGGAGAACGAGGCGCGGGCCGTCATCCAGATCGGCATCGTCATCGGCGGCGCCGACGGCGACTTCGACGCCACCGAGCGGGCCGTCGTGCGCGAGGCGTGCCTGATGCTGGGCCTCGCGCCGCACGAGTTCGACCTGTAGGACCCGCCCCGCGCGGGCCGCGCGGGAACCGATTGGCTTTCTGCTCCCCACATGCGTACTGTTGGGTTCACCGACGCGGGGTGGAGCAGCTCGGTAGCTCGCTGGGCTCATAACCCAGAGGTCGCAGGTTCAAATCCTGTCCCCGCTACTGAAGGACCGGGCCGGAATCCGATGAGGATTCCGGCCCGGTCTCTTTTCTGTCTCCGGCCCTCTCGCCGAGGCCCGTCGCCCTCGTCCGGCCCAGGCCCCCGCTCACCCGTACGGGTCACAGCGGTCGCCGGTGCGGGCGCGCGCGGGAACCCTTGGTGAGACGCCAAGAACCAGGCGCTGGACGCGGCAGGAGACGAGCGGTGGGGCAGCGAGGAGGACGGCACGCACACGCGTCGGAGGACCACACCACGCGTGCCTTCCTGCGGCTCCTGCCGGTCCTGCTGATCGCGGGCGGCGCGCTGTACGAGTACACGACCCCCGCCGGATTCGCGGGCTCGCCCCTGTTCAGCGCGGCGCCGCTGGTCGTCGCGCCGTTCTTCTCGCTGGGGGCGACCATCCTCGCGGGCGTCACGTCCATCGCCGCGATCTTCGCCGTGCACCTGCGGTTCTCCGCGCTGTTCGACACGGACGTCTACACGGAGATGGCGACCGTGGCGACCGTGTGTGTGCTGGCCTGCCTCATCAACAGGATCGTGCGCCGGGGCAGCGAGCAGCTCGCGTCCGCCCGCCGGATCGCGGAGGCGGCGCAACTCGCGGTGTTGCCGGAGCCGGCGGGGCGGATCGGGGGCCTCGCCATCGCCGCGCGGTACGAGGCGGCCCAGGCGGGCGCGTTCATCGGCGGCGACCTCTACGCCGTACAGGACACGCCGCACGGGGTCCGGATCATCGTCGGGGACGTGCGGGGCAAGGGCATGGGCGCGGTCGCCGCCGTCGCCGTCGTCATCGGGGCGTTCCGGGAGGCGGCCGAGCAGGAGGGCACCCTGGAGGCGGTCGCCCAGCGCCTGGAGCGGGCGCTGGCCCGGGAGGGCGTCAGACGCCGGGGCATCGACGACTTCGAGGGGTTCACGACGGCCGTCCTCGCCGAGTTCCCGCCGGGCGCGGCCCGGGTCCGCGTCCTCAACCGGGGGCACCCCGAGCCCATCGTCCTGCACGGCGACGGCACCGTACGGGTCGTCGGACCGGACGAGGCGGCGCTCCCGCTCGGCATGAGCGAACTGGGCACCTGGCCCGACCACGCCACCGAGGCCGACTTCCCGCCCGCCGCCACACTCCTGCTGTACACCGACGGGCTGTCCGAGGCGCGGGACGCGCGCGGCGTCTTCTACGACCCCGCCGCCCGGCTCGCAGGACGCGTCTTCCCCGGCCCCGACCATCTGCTCGCCACGCTCGTGGAAGAGGTCCGCGAGCACACCGGGGGCGGCGCGAGCGACGACATGGCGCTGCTCGCCGTACGCCGGCCCTGATGCCCGACTCGGTGGGCCCGGGCCAGGGTGACAGGGGGTGACCGGGCGACGCCTCACCGCATAACAATTGACACTCCGTCAGTTCCATGTGAAGGGCCGGTGCGCGGTGACGTACGGTCAACTCGCCCGTATCCGCCCACGCGTGCCCCGATAAGTCCTGGCCAGAGTCGTGAACGATCAGTGGGAACGGCTTGGAATTACTGTCGGCTGTCTATTAACGTTCGATAACGCAGCGCGGTCGTCCCAGCCGTCACCAGAGACGGCTCCGCGCGCACGCGCTTAATCCCGCAAGGGAGCCGGGGAACCACCAACTTGGGGTGAATCGGGCATCCACGATGCCGGTAGGAGACCTTCCTGCTCCGAACCCGTCAGCTAACCCGGTAGGCGAGAAGGAAGGAAAGGAGCGCGCCCCCGTGGCGTCCAACCGGCCTGCCCCCGAGTTCTCCTACCCGCCGAGCGACGACGAACTCGGCGCCCCCCGCGAGAGCTGGGAGGAGTGGAACCCCACCGAGGAGAGCGTCCGCCCCGTCCGCGGCCGGCACCGCGTGGCCCGCCAGCGCGGCGGCCTCGCCCGTAGTTCCACGGTCCTCGGCGTCGGCGTCATCGCCGCCGTCGGCGCGGGCGGCATCGCCACCGCGCAGGGCGGCAAGCCCGCCGTCCGGATATCCATGCCCGACCTGAGCGCCGTCAAGGACTCGCTGCCCGAGGCCAAGTCGCTGCCCGGCGTCGGCGCCCTCATCTCCCACGACTCCGGCGACGACACAGCCCCGGCAGGCGCCGAAGCCGCCCCGCTCACCGCGATGAGCGGGGGCGCCCAGGGCGACGCGGGCGAGGCCCTGCGCGCCCGCATCATGCAGCAGGCCGAGACGCAGCAGGACGCCGCCGACAGCGCCGCCCAGCGCGCCGCCGAGGAGGCCGCCGCGAAGAAGGCCGCCGAAGAGGCCGCCCAGAAGAAGGAGGCGGCCGACAAGAAGGCCGCCGACGCGAAGGAGAAGGCCGAGGCGAAGGCCAAGGAGGAGGCCCGCCGCAAGGCCGAGGCCGAGCGTCTCGCCAAGCTCGCCAAGAGCTTCCGCCTCCCCGTCGCCTCGTACACGCTCACCGGCACCTTCGGGCAGCCCGGCGCCATGTGGTCCTCCGGCTACCACACGGGCCTGGACTTCGCCGCCTCCACCGGTACCCCGATCATGGCCATCCACTCCGGCACCATCACGGAGGCCGGCTGGGCGGGCGCGTACGGCTACCGCACGGTCCTCACCCTCGACGACGGCACCGAGCTGTGGTTCTGCCACCAGTCCTCGATGAACGTCAGCGTCGGCCAGAAGGTCAGCACCGGCGACGTCATCGGCCGCGTCGGCGCCACGGGCAACGTGACCGGCGCCCACCTCCACCTGGAGGTGCACCCCGGCGGGCAGGCCACCGGCATCGACCCGGCGGCCTGGCTGCGCGGCAAGGGCCTCACGCTCTGACGGTCCCGGAGCCCCGGCCCCTCCAGTCCCTGCGGCCCCTTCAGTCCGTACGGTCCCTTCATTCCGTACGGTCCCCGCGGTCCGTCCGGCTTCTGTGACCCCGGCGGTCCTGGCGGCAACCCCCCGACGCCAGGGCCGCCGGTTTTGCCCGTCCTTGATCCGCCAGGGGCGCCCGCGCCGGAATACGGCCCACGGCACGGGTGTTGACGCAGAGCATGACTTCTTCCGTTCTTCGTCAGCTCGGCTCCTCCGACCTGGAGGTCTTCCCGCTCGCCCTCGGGGGGAACGTCTTCGGCTGGACCGCCGACGAGCCCACCTCCTTCGACGTCCTCGACGCCTACACCGCCGCCGGCGGCAACTTCGTGGACACCGCCGACGTCTACTCGGCCTGGATCGAAGGCAACAAGGGCGGTGAGTCGGAGACCGTCATCGGCAACTGGCTGGCCCGCCGAGGCCGCCGCGACGACGTCGTCATCGCCACCAAGGTCAGCCAGCACCCCGAGTACCAGGGCCTGAGCGCCGACAACATCAAGGCCGCCGCCGACGCCTCCCTGCGCCGCCTGCGCACCGACCACATCGACCTGTACTACACGCACTTCGACCAGCCCGAGACGCCCGTCGAGGAGATCATCGGCGCGCTCGACGAGCTGGTGCGGGCGGGCAAGGTCCGGCACATCGCCGCCTCCAACATCTCGCCCGAGCGGCTCCAGGAGTCCCTCGACTTCTCCGACCGCGAGGGCCTCGCCCGCTACGTCGCCCTCCAGCCGCACTACAACCTCGTCTCCCGCGACACCTACGAGGGCCGCCTCCAGGACGTCGCCTCCCGCGCCGGGCTCGGCGCCGTGCCGTACTTCGCGCTCGCCGCCGGCTTCCTCACCGGCAAGTACCGCCCCGGCGTGACCGTCGACAGCGCGCGCGCCGAGGGCGCCGGCAAGCACCTGGAGACCGAGCGCGGCCGCAAGGTCCTCGCCGCCCTCGGCGAGATCGCCCAGGAGCGCGACGCGCAGATCCCGACCGTCGCCCTCGCCTGGCTCGCCGCGCAGCCCACGGTGACCGCGCCGATCGCCTCCGCGCGTACGGTCGAGCAGTTGCCGGCGCTGCTCGCGGTCGCCGACCTCGAACTGACCGAGTCCGACCTCACCCGCCTCGACCGCGCCAGCGCGTAAGGGCGTACGTGCGTCAGCGCGTACGGGTGTATGGCTCCGGCGGCGCTCGCGCAGGCGGCTGTCAGTAGCGGTACGGGGGGTGTGCGGCGCCCTGGGGCCAGGGGGCCGCGTACCCGGGCGGGCCGGGCGGCGGCCAGGGCGCCGGGGCCGCCGCCCGCGCCCCGTACGCGAGCGCCGCCGCCGCGTATCCGCGCCGCTGCCACAGCGCCTCCAGCAGTTCCCGCTCCCGCCGCGCGAAGTCGTCGCCGGCCCGGTCGTGCCGGGCCCGCCTGCGCAGCACCGCGAGCGCGGTCCCGTACGCCTCGTACTCGGCGACGGCGAGGGCGGCGGGCCGTCCGCCGTAGAACTCCGCGAACTCCTTCGCCAGCCGCCGCGCCTTCAGCGAGCCGAGCGCGTACGGCTCCGGCGGCGCGAGCCAGCCCGCGGCCACGTACACCGGCAGTTCCTCGCGCACGGTGCGCAGCTCCCGCTGGCGCAGGAACACCGCGAGCCACGTCACCAGCGCGAACACCGGGACCATGAACGCCGCGTACACCGCGAAGAACCCGTAGTCGCCGAGCGAGGACGAGCCGTTCCAGAAGGCGTGCATGCCGACCGCGGCGAGCAGCCCCGCGAGCGGCGGCAGCACGCGCCGCAGCCGCGCCCGGCCCGGCGCGAACACCGCCGCGAGGCCGAACCCGATGCCGGTCAGGACCGTGAACAGCGGGTGCGCGAACGGTGACATGACGATCCGTACGAAGAAGGTCGCCGCGGTGACCGAACTGAGCCCGGGGCCGGTGCCGGCGAGCTGGTCGGTGCCGAACGCGTTGCCCAGGTAGAGGATGTTCTCCGTGAACGCGAAGCCCGTCGCGGTCACGCCCGCGATGACGATGCCGTCCACGACCCTGGCGAAGTCGCGTCTGCGGAACAGGAAGACCAGCAGCACCGCCGCCGCCTTCGCCGACTCCTCCACGACCGGCGCGATCACCGTCGCGCCCAGCGTGTCCGCGCTCGACGGGTCGGCCATCGCCGTCTCCATCCAGCGCGTGGCGAAACTGTTGGCGACGATGGCGATGAGCGCCGCCGCGCACGCGCCCCACGCGAACGAGAACACCAGATTCCGCCACGGGCCCGGCCGCACCCGCTGCAACCAGCGGAACGCGGCTATCAGCAGCGGCACCGGCAGCACCGCGAGCCCGAGCCCCACCAGGAAGCCCTGCGTGCCGGTCTGCTCCCGCACCAGCGCCAGGATCACCACCCCGGACAGCGCGAGCAGCGTGGCGAGCCCTGGCACCCGTACGCCCTTCCGCTCCCACCAGCGCGCATGCGGGACGGCGCCGCCCGGCGGGGTGCCGGGGGCGTGGTCGGGGCGCGGCGGAAAGGTGGGGTACGAAGCCACCTCTTGACCCTAACGAGGGAGGGCGGGCGGTGCGACGGCGCCCGGGGCGGGCGGCTTCCGCGCCCCGTGCGCCGTTCGCGCGCCGGTCAGCGGCGTCGGTCAGCGGCGCCGGAACAGCAGGTCGTGCACCACGTGGCTCTTGTCCAGGCCCTTGCCCTCGAACCGGGTCAGCGGGCGGAACTCGGGGCGCGGGGCGTAGCCGCCGTCCGGCACGGTGTTCTCGTAGTCGGGGTGCGCGCCGAGCACCTCCAGCATCTGCTCCGCGTAGTCCTCCCAGTCCGTCGCGCAGTGCACGAGGGCGCCGGACTTCAGCGGGGCCGCCGCGAGGGTCAGGAACTCGGGCTGGATCAGGCGCCGCTTGACGTGCCGCTTCTTCGGCCAGGGGTCGGGGAAGTAGACGCGCAGGCCGTCCAGGCTCGCGTCCGGGAGCATCGAGCGGAGCAGGATGATCGCGTCGCCGTTCGCCACGCGTACGTTCGTCAGGCCGGCGCGCTCCGCCAGGTTCAGCAGGTTGCCCTGGCCCGGGGTGTGGACGTCGACGGCGAGGATGCCGGTCGTCGGGTCGGCCTCCGCCATCTGGGCCGTGGCCTCGCCCATGCCGAAGCCGATCTCCAGGACGACGCGGTCGGCGTCCGGGAAGAGCTTGGCGAGGTCGAGGACGCTCTGCCCGTCGATGTCCAGGCCCCACTGCGGCCACAGGCGGCGCAGGGCGTCGTCCTGGGCGGCGGTGACGCGGCCTCGGCGGGGCTGGAAGCTGCGGATGCGGCGCTCGTGATGCGACCCCGCCGGGTCGGGCCTCGGGCCCTCCGGAAAGCGGGGGGTGTTCTTGCGTGCACCGGTAGCCGGGGCGCCGGTTCCCGTGCCGGTTTCCGTGGCGGGGGCGGTGGTGCCGGGGCGGGGCGGTTCTGCGGTGATCTCTGGCGGCTCAGACACAATGGGGCCGAGTCTACGGGGGCGCTGCCGCTGGGGGGGGGAGCGCCGGGGGTGTGATCGTTGTGGGTCGGGTGCGGCCCCGGTGGGGCTTCTCGCGCAGTTCCCCGCGCCCCTTACGGGGCTGGTCTCAGCGCCGGTCAATCAAGCCCCTCCGGCGATTGAGGAGCGGGGTTTGGGGCAGCGCCCCAGAGTGCCGGGTGCGTTGTGGCTGGGCGCGCAGTTCCCCGCGCCCCTGGAGGGGCTGACCTGAGCGTCCGCTCTCAGCGGCAGCGTCCCCGCGCCCCTGGAGGGGCTGACCTGAGCGTCCGCTCGCAGCGGCAGCGTCCCCGCGCCCCTGGAGGGGCTGACCTGAGCGTCCGCTCGCAGCGGCAGCGCACCCCGTTCTACAGGTGGGGGAGGATTCGGGAGGTTACTTCTCTGCCTATGGGGAGGGACGCTGTCGCCGCCGGCGATGGCGCGTTGAGGACGTGGACGGCCCTCGGCGCCTCCCGGATGAGGAAGTCGTCGACCAACGTCCCGTCCCGGAGAACCGCCTGCGCCCGCACCCCCGCCGGCGCGGGAACAAGATCCCCGACCTCCACGGCCGGCACCATCCTGCGCACCGCATCGGTGAACGCCCGCCTGGAGAAGGACCGCCGAAGCTCCCCCGCACCGTACCGCCAGTGCCGCCGAGCGATCCGCCACGACCCGGGCCACGCCAGCGTCCCCGCCAGCTCACCACCCCGTACGGTCCGCCAGTCGTACCCCTCGCGCGCCAGCGCCGGCACCGCGTTGGGCCCGACGTGGACGCCGCCGTCGATCCCGCGCGTCAGATGCACCCCGAGGAACGGGAACGCCGGATCCGGCACCGGATACACAAGACCCCGCACCAGCTCCGGCCGCGCCAGCTCGAAGTACTCCCCGCGGAACGGCACGATCCGCATCCCGGGGTCGTCCCCGGTCAGCCGGGCGATCCGGTCGCACTGCAACCCCGCGCAGTTCACCAGCACGCGCCCGCGCACGATGTCCCCGGCGGCGGTCCGCACCGCGACCCCGCGCTCGGGCCGCCGGTCGATCCGCACCACGTCCGCCCCGTAGCGGATCTCCGCGCCGGACGCCTCCGCCAGCCGCTCGGTCACCGCCCGGTAGTCGGCGATGCCGGTCGTGCCGACGTGGATCGCGGCGAGGCCCCGCACCTCGGGCTCGTACTCCTGGATCTGGGCGGGACCCAGCTCCCGTACCGGGATCCCGTTCTCCCGGCCGCGCTGGACCAGGGCGTGCAGCCGGGGCAGCTCCTCGCGCTCGGTGGCGACGATCAGCTTGCCGGTGACGGCGTGCGCGATCCCGTACTCCGCGCAGAACTTGACCATCTCGGCGGCGCCGCGCACCGCGAACCGCGCCTTGAGCGAGCCCGGGCGGTAGTAGATCCCGCTATGGATCACTCCGCTGTTGCGCCCGGTCTGGTGCCGGGCCGGGCCCGCTTCCTTCTCCAGCACGACGACGCGGGTGCCCGGCGCGGCGCGCGAGACGGCATAGGCGGTGGAGAGCCCGACGATCCCGCCGCCGACCACCAGCACGTCCCCATCGAACACAGCCGTCCCCACCGCGCCTCACCTCCACGACTGCATCTTGCCCGACGCCACTGACAATCCACCCGGCCCGCCCGCCGAATACCGGAACCCGGCCATCCCCGGCCCGCGCCACGGCACCGCCCGGCACCCCGCCCCGCCCCGCGCCGCCCCGCGCCGGCCGGTTACGCCGGGGCCATGAGCAGCGGGCGGGCGCGCTCGCGCAGCTCCACGACCCGCGGCTCGTCCCCGTACGGCTCCAGGCGGTGCAGAAGGTCCTTCACGTACTCCGTGGTGCGCGCGGACGAGATCCGCCCGGCGACCTCCAGCGCGCGCGTGCCCTGCTCGCACGCCGCGTCGAGGTTGCCCGACTCCAGCTCCGCGACCGCCGACACGACCAGCCGCAGTCCGTGCGAGCGCACGAACTCCTCCGTGGGCCGCGACAGCGCCTGCTCCGTGAACCGCCGCACCTGCCGGGGTGCCTTCAGGTCGCGGTAGCACTCGGCGGCGTCCGCGGCGAACCGGTCGTAGGAGTAGAAGCCGAGCCACGACGGGTCGCTGTCGCCGTCCCTGGCCCGCTCCAGCCAGCCCTCCGCGGCCCGCAGCGCCGCCCCCGCCGCCTGCGCGTCACCGGCGCGCGCGTGCGCGCGTGCCTCCACGAGGCGGAAGAAGCTCATCGTGCGGGCCGTGGCGAGCCCCCGGTTGCGCTCCAGAGCGGCCTGCGCGAGATCCACGCCCTCGTCGCCGAAGCCCCGGTAGGTGGCCTGGAGCGACATGGACGCCAGGACGTATCCCCCCAGCGGCACGTCGGCCGCCGCGCGCGCGAGGCGTAACGCCTGGATGTAGTACCGCTGCGCGGCCTCCTGCTGCCCGGTGTCGAACGCCATCCAGCCCGCGAGGCGCGTCAGCTCCGCCGCCGCGCCGAACAGCGAGCGCCCCACGTCGTCCGCGTACGAGCCGAGCAGCAGCGGCGCCGCCTCCACCCGCAGACACTCCGGGACCATCGACGAACGCCAGTCGCCGCCGCCGTACTTGGAGTCCCAGCGGCGCGCGTCCTCGGCGGCCTCGCGCAGCTTGCGCACGTCGCTGTGGCCCACCTTCTGCGGCGCGCCGTCCTCCGCCGCGTGCGGCTCGCGCGCGACCGAGGAGTCGGCCGGCGTGATCAGCCACCGCGAGGCGGGCGTCGCGTACGCGCTCACCGCGAAGGAGCCGGCGAGCGACTGCCAGATCCCGCCGCCGCCCGCCCGGCGCCCGGCGAGGTCGAGCCGGTACAGCTCGGTCGCCGACCGCACCGCCGCGCGCACGTCGCGCGGGAAGGCGAGACCCACCTCGGGCGCGGGATCCGCGTCGGCGAGGCCGATCTCGTGCAGCGGCACGGGCCGCCCGAGCTTCTGCCCGATGGCGGCGGCGATCAGGTGCGGGGCGGCGCCCTGCGGCACCATGCCCTTCGACACCCAGCGCGCCACGGACGTCTTGTCGTAGCGAAGCGTCAACCCGCGTTGCGCTCCTAGGTCGTTGACGCGCCGCGCGAGTCCTGCGTTGCTGATTCCCGCGAGGGCGAGAACGGCGCCGAGCTTCTCGTTCGGCCCGCGTTGCTCCCTGGACATGCGCCACCCCTCGACACAGACGGCTGCCGCGCCGGCACCACGTCGACCGATTCGGCCTGGCATAACCGCGCGGCATTCGTACACACAGCGTAGTTCGCCGCATCCCAAGCGTTAAGGGTCGTAATTTCAGATGGCGGGATTGTTGTCCGTACTGAAGTACGGCGCAGGCCACGCCGTGTGACCGTGCGACCGCGTGCTCCGGGTGTGGTGCCGTGCGCCCGGCCGTGCGCTCTTAACCCTCCACCCCGGGAGCGCTTCCATGAGACCTGCGTGGGTCGGCCCGCTGTACTGGATCCAGTGGGCTGGGGGAGACCGCCGCCTACATCCCCGCGGGCGGCGGACCGGTCCGGGAGGCGAACTCCGCCTCCCGGACCGTGCGTTGCGCGCTGTGGCCGAAGCGGGGTGTCCACCTCCGGCCATCCCGCGCCGATTTGGCCGAATCTCGCCCCTGTCGTGCTCGCTCACCGAGGGAGTACTCCGGTACAACCAGGGCGCGAACGGGGCACATTGGGGGGCGCACACGCCCCGCCGCGCTCCGTGCCTGTCGCCTCACTCGGCACCTCTTCCGCGCCACCTTCGTGGCAGCATGGGGACCTCTTGATGGTCCACAGGGTGTGGAGGCGGCGATGCGGTGGTTGGTGGGGTGGAGCAGTGCCACCGCGGGTCCTGTCACCCCCGGCACCGCCGGAGCCACGGGCCCCGACGGCGAGACCGTCCAGCCGGTGGGCTCCCAACCCCTGTGGGGCGACCCCGATCCGCTCTGGGCGGTCGGTGACTGGCGCCCCGACGAGGTGCGCGTCGTCGCCGCCGACGAGCAGACCAGCATCGCCGTCCTCGGGGTGTGCGGCGCGAGCGACGAGCAGTTGCGCGTGGGCCTGTTCGCCGCGCGCGGCGGCGCCCTGCGCCACCTCACGAACTGGCCCGGCAGCTACACGGCGGTCGTCCGCGCCGGCCGCCGCGTCACCGTCATCGGCGACCTCGCGGGCGCGCGCCCGGTGTTCTACACGCCGTGGAGGGGCGGCACCGCGTACGCCACCGCCGCGCTCCCCCTCGCCGACCTCGTCGAGGCCGACCTCGACGTCGGCCATCTCGCCGCCCTGCTCGCCGCGCCCGAGGTCCCCGAGGCGCTCCAGAACTCCACGCCCTACCAGGGCGTGCGCCGCATCCCGCCGGGGCACGCGCTCATCCTGCGCGCCGGCGCACGCGAGATCGCCGGGTACGAGCCCGTGGCCTCCCTCGCCGTCTCCGCCGCGCCCACCGACCCCGAGGACGCCGTGGACGGCGTACGCGACGCCCTCGTGGACGCCGTACGGGCCCGCCTCGCCGCCCCCCGCCACGTCCCCGGCACCGACCTCGACCCGGGTCCCGTGCCCGGCATGGGCCCCGCCGAGCGGCGCGCCGCGCGCGGCATGCCCGTCCCCGGCATCGGCGCCGACCTCTCCGGCGGCCCCGCCTCCGGCACCCTCGCCCTGCTCGCCGCCGGCCTGCCCGGACTGCCCGGCACGGTCCTCGGCCACGGCACGGGCGCGGGTGAGCGGCTGCTCGCGGTCACGTTCAACGACCTGTCGTCCGCCGCCCCGCACCGCGAGGCCGAACTGGAGCGCGCCGGGGCCATCGCCGCCAACCCCCGCCTGCACCACGTGGTGGTCGCCGCCGGCGAGGAAGCACTCCCGTACGCCGACCTGGACGGGCCGCTCACCGACGAACCCAGCCCCACCCTCGTCACCGCCGCCCGCCACCGCGCGCGGCTCGCCTCCGGCAGCGCCGACCACTTCACCGGCTACGGCGCCCGCCAGGTCCTCGACGCCCACCCGGCCCGCCTCGCCGACCTGCTGCTCGACCGGCGCCGGCGCGGACTGCTGCGCCCGATGGCCGCGCTCACCAAGGCCGACGGCTCGTTCACCGTGCCCGCGCGCGTGTACGGCGCCGCCCGCAAGCTCGCCCGTACGCCCTACAAGGCGGGCGTCGAACATCTGGCGGACCGACTGCTGCACCGCCGTTTCGACGAGCCGAGGGGCGCACTCGGCGCGTCCCTCGCCGCGCTCGCCTGGGCCCGGCCCGGGCCCGCCGCGCGCTGGCTGACGGGTGAGGCGCTCGCAGAAGTATCGGTTCGCCTCCATGACGGCGGCACCCGCCCAGGGCCCGGCCCCGGCCAGCGCCCCGGCGAGTTCCGCGCCCGCGCCGCCCTCGCCCGGCACGCCGCCGACCTGCGCATCCTCGAACAGGCCGCGGAGATCCGCTTCCAGCGCCTGCACGCCCCCTTCCTCGACAACCAGGTCGTCCGCGCCTGCCGCGCCCTCCCCGAGACCCTCCGCGTCCAGCCGGGCGCCCGCGCCGAGATCCTGCGTACGGTCCTGGAGGGCGCCGGCGTCACCGAACTGCCCCCGGGCTGGGGAGCACCCTCGTACGCCTCCTCCGCGGCCGCCGCGCGCGCGGGGATGCGCATCTCCGCCGACCACTTGGTGGCCCTGTTCGACACACCGCTGCTCGCGCAGACGGGCCTGGTCGAAGCGCGGGTCGTCCGCAAGGCGCTGCGCGCGGCCGCCGACGGCGAACCCCTGCCGCTGGACGGCCTCGCCGAGATCGTCGCCCTCGAACTGTGGCTGCGCCGCCTGCTGTCCCGCCGGGGCACCTGCTGGACCGGCACACCCGCGCGTGCGCGTGCGGTCCCCTCCGGCACGGTGGTCCCCGAACGCGCCCTCGGAGCGGGCCGCTAGCGCCTGATCCGAAGGACAGACCCTGGGGCGGCCCTCCCGGGTCGTGCCGGCCTCGTGAGCGCCGCCGCCGCACCCGGCCCCGGCCCGCCCCCGACAGCCCGCCCGGGCCCGGTGGGGCGCCCGCCCGCGTACGGCCAGGCCGATGAGCGCGGGCCCTCCCGCGCCGGAGCGGCGACAATGCCCGGGTGCAGTTCTCCCTCCTGGGCGTGACACAGGCCCACGACGACACCGGCCGCCCCCTGCCCGTGGGCGGTGCCCGGCTGCGCGCCCTGCTGGCCTCGCTCGCGCTGCACACCCCGCACACCGCCCCGGTCGACGCCCTCATCGCCGACGTCTGGGCCGACGCTCCGCCCGCCGACGCCCCGGCCGCCCTCCAGGCGCTCGTCGGACGGCTGCGCCGCGCCCTCGGCAAGGACGCCGTCACCTCAGAGGCGGGCGGCTACCGCCTCGCCGCGTCCCGCGCCGACATCGACCTGTACGTGTTCGAACGCCTCGTCCGCGACGGCACGCGCGCGCTGGACGCGGGGGACGCGGAGAGCGCCGCCCGTCTGCTGCGGGAGGCGCTCGGCCTGTGGCGCGGGCCCGCGCTCGCCGACCTGCCCGACCGCACCGCCGGCACCCGCCCCGAGGCCCTGCGCCTGGAGGCCACCCGCACCCGCGCCACCGCCGACCTGCGCCTCGGCCGGGCCGCCGAACTCGTACCCGAACTGCGCGAACTGACCGCCGCGCATCCCTACGACGAACCCCTGCACGCCCTCCTCATCCGCGCCCTGCGCGCGACCGGCCGCGGGGCGGACGCGCTGGCCGCCTTCGAACGGGCGCGGCGGACGCTGGCCGAGGGCCTCGGCGCCGACCCCGGGCCCGAACTGACCCGCCTCCACCACGAACTCCTCACCGAGCCCGCCGAGGACACGCCCCCGCGGCCCACCCCTCGGACCCCACGGGCCTCACCGACCTCGGCGCCCCCGGCGACCTCAGTGGCCCCACTGACCTCACCGTCCCCGGCAACCTCAGCGACCCCAACAACAACCCCAACAACCCCACCACCCCCGCCCGCCCCGGCGAACCCCCCGCACCCCACCCGACCCCCCGCCCGGACGGGCAATCTGCGGCCCCGGCTGAATTCCTTCGTGGGCCGGGAACTCGAACTGGAGGCCATCCGTTCGGACTTGCAAGGAGCACGCCTGGTGACGCTCACGGGTCCGGGCGGCTCCGGCAAGACCCGCTTGGCGGAGGAGGCCGCGTCCACGGCTCCCCTCGCCTGGCTGGCCGAGCTGGCGCCGCTGGACGACCCGAGGGCCGTGCCGGGCGCGGTCGTCAGCGCGCTGGGCCTGCGCGAGACAGTCCTGAAGACGAGCGAGTTGTCAGGACCGGCGGACGACGACCCGACCACCGTGCTCGTCGAGCACTGCGCCCAGCGCAGCCTGCTCCTGATCCTTGACAACTGTGAACATGTCATCGACGCGGCAGCCGAGCTGGCCGAGACCCTGCTCACTCACTGCCCACGCCTGACGATCCTCGCCACCAGCCGTGAACCCCTCGGAGTACCGGGGGAGTCCGTCCGTCCAGTCGAGCCGTTGCCCCCGGACCCCGCCCACCGCCTGTTCGCAGAGCGGGGAGCGGCCGTCCGGCCCGGTTTCCACCCCAGCCAGGATGCGCAGGCCGTCGCCGAGATCTGCCGCCGCCTGGACGGGCTGCCGCTCGCCATCGAACTGGCGGCGGCCCGGCTGCGCCTGCTCACGCCGCGCCAGATCGCGGACCGTCTGGACGACCGCTTCCGCCTGCTCACCAGCGGAAGCCGTACCGTCCTGCCCCGACAGCAGACCCTGCGCGCGGTCGTCGACTGGTCCTGGGACCTGCTCGACGACCGGGAACGCACGGCCCTGCGCGAGCTGTCGGTGTTCGCCGGCGGCTGGGACCTGGAGGCCGCCGAGGCGGTCTGCTCCCCGCCCGGGGCCGCCGACCTGATCGGCGCGCTCCTCGACAAGTCCCTCCTGGTCGCGGCCCCGGGAGGACCCGGCCTGCCCGGCATGCGCTACCGCATGCTGGAGACCATCCACGAGTACGCCACCGAGCGCGCCGCCGCCACCCCCGCGCTGCTGCACGCCGCCGAGCAGCGCCACACCGCGTACGTCCGCGCCCTCGTCGAAGAGGCCGACCCCCTCCTGCGCACCCGCGCCCAGCTCCCGTGGATCCAACGCCTGGAGGGCGAACTCGACAACATCCGCGCCGCACTCGCCCGCGTCACCTCCGCCCCCGCCCACCGGGACGAGGCGACGGGCATCGCCCTCGCGCTCGGCATGGGCTGGTTCTGGTGGCTGCGCAACTACCGCGCGGAGGGCACCGCGTGGTTGGACGCGGTCCTGACCCTCCTGCCGCCGTGGACCGACCCCGAGGACCCGGCGGACCCGCTGCACTGGCCCCGCAGGGAGCTGCGCCTGTTCGCCCTGTTCCTGGCCACCGAGGCCCACCCCACAGCCGGCGTGGACGACCCCGAGCGGCACGCGTACGTGGACCGGGTGCGCGGCGCGTTCACCCCGCCGAGCCGCCGGGGCGCCCGCTTCCCCGGCATCATCTGGCCGTTCTCGCTGTTCCTCACCGGGAGCGTCGGCGACGTACGCGCGGCCCTCGACGCGGCGGTCGGCCTCTGCCGCCGCTTCGGCGGCCCCTGGGAGCTGGGCGTCACCCTGATGTTCCGTACCCACATGGCCGTGGACACCCCGGGCCGCATGCGGGGCGTGGACGACGACCTCGCCGAGCTGCGCGTCCTCACCCGCGAGGTGGGCGAGCGGTGGATGGGCGCCCAGGTGTGCAGCGCGGCCGGCGAGGCAGCCCTGGGCCGCGGCCGGTTCGACGAGGCGAAGGCCGAGTACGAGGAGGCGCTGCGGCTCGCGTACGAGGTCGGGGCGTACGCGGAGACGCCGTTCCTGATGGCGCGCCTCGCCGAGATCGCCTTCCGCGACGGGGACCGCGACACCGCACGCAAGACGCTCGACGTCGCGAGCGAGGAGGCCGAACGGCTCGGGGTGAAGGACACCACGGCGTTCGCGCAACTGCTGCGCGCCCAGTTCGCGCTCGCCGACGGGGACCCGGCACGCGCGCGTGCCGACTGCGAGCGGGCCCGCACGGCGGCCGGCGACGGCACGCCCCCGCCGCAGTTCGTCGCCGTCATCGGCCTGGTGGACGCGCGGGTGACGGCAGCCGAGTCCGGCCCCGACGCCGGCCTCACCGTCCTCGCCGACGTGCTGCGCGACCCCGTCATCGAACGCTGCTCGGAGGCGATGACCGGCGGCCTGATCGACTTCGGCGCCGAACTGCTCGCCCGGCGCGGCGACCTGGCGGCCGCGCTGCGCCTCTACGCCGCGTCGGACCGGCTGCGCGGCGGCCTGCTCCGGCCGCTCCCCGAACGCGACGAGCACCAGGCCGTACGGGAGCGCGCGCACACCGAGCTGGGGGAGGAGCGGGTCGCGGCAGAGGAGGCGGCGGGCGCCCGGCTCACCCAGGGCGAGATCCTCGCCGCGCTCGACCCGGCGTGAGCCGCGCGGGCCGGGCCGGGCCGGGGCCGGTCAGCCGCAGGTGAAGCGGGACTGCGCCCAGTCGGCGAACGCCACGCTGTCCCACGGCGAGTCGGGCTCGACGACGAGCCGGATCGTCTTGTGCCCGGCCAGGTCCACATGGACCGGCACCGCCGCGTCGTGCCCCCGCAGCACCTTCGACTGCCAGGCGCGCACCCCGTCGACGAACACGGAGAAGCGGACGGCGCCGAGCCCGAGGGTCATGTCGTCCACGCCCGCGTACGCGTCGTAGGACGTGCAGGCGCGGTTCAGATCGATGGTGACGGAGGAGCGGGCGGGCACGGAGACGCCGTACGCGTACTCCTGCCCGGCGACCTTCAGCCCCGTGCGCTGCCACACCGGGCTGCTCTCGCCCAGCCGGATCTCGGGCTTGGTGCCGTCGCCGTTCGCGCTGTAGTCCAGCCGGTTGAGCTGGTAGACCGCGGGGGCGGGCGGCGGGGTCGGCTTCGGCGTCGGGCGCGGCGGCCGCGGGGTGGGCTTCGGGGGCGGTGGCGTGGGGGTGGTCGGCTTCGGCGGCGGGGTGGGCTTCGGCGTCGGCCGGGGCGCGGGAGCCGCCTTCGCGGGCGGCTTCGGCTTCGGCGTGGGCTTCGGGGCGGCGGGCGCCGGGGGCTCGGGCGCGGGCGACTTCGGCTTCGGTGTGGGCGTCGGCGCCGGTTCGAGCGGCTGGGAGACCGGCGGCTGCTCCTTGCGGGCCTCCGGCTTGTCGTGGGGTTCGCCGCCGGTCAGCGCGAGGGCGAGCGCGGCGGCCGTCGCCACCGCCACGACACCCGCCGCGATACCGGCCTTGGCGGGCGCCCCGAGCCCCTCGGACGCGGCGGCGCCCCCGGCCGAACCGCCCGAGGAGGAGCCGCCCGCCGCCGCTGCCGCACCGGCGCCCGCGCCGGCCGCGCTCGCGGCGCCACCGCCGATGAGCGCGGCGACCTTCGCGTACCCGGCGGCACCGAACCAGCCGATGACCGCGATCGGCACGACCCCGGGGATACCGCTGGCGACTTCCTTGATCTGCCCGGCGGCGAGCCGGCACTTGGCGCACTCCTCCAGGTGCTTGCGCAGACCGCGCTCGGCCCGGGTGCGCAGGCTGCCGCGCGCGTAGGCGCCGAGCCGGTCGGCGTAGCGGGAGCACTCCTCGGACTCGGTGAGGGTCGCGGAGACATGCGCCTGGAGGTACGCCTCCTTCAGCCCCTCGCGGGCGCGCTTGGCGAGGACGCGCGTGCCGTTGGCGTCGAGGCCGAAGAGGGTGGCGACATCGCTCGGCGACTCGTCCTCGATCTCCGTGTGCCACAACACGGCCTGCCAGCGCTCGGGCAGCGAGCGGAACGCCTGCATGGCCATCGACTGCTCGGCCTCGTGCATCGCGCGTACGTCGGCGCCGAGTTCGAGGGTGTCGTCGTCGGAGACCTCGTTGGAACGGGCGGCCTGCGCGGCGAAGACGGCGAAGTCCTCGACCAGTTGCTCCCGTTTCGCGGACTTCGTCCAGCCCGCGGCGACGCGCCGGACCGTGGTCAGCAGGTACGCGCGCACCGCGTGCTCGGGCCCGCTGCCGCCGCGCACGGCGCCGAGCATGCGGGCGAAGACCTCGGCGGTCAGGTCGTCGGCGGTGTGCGCGTCCCGGCAGCAGGTACGGGCGTAGCGGCGCACGGCACCGGCATGCCGGCGGTACAGCTCCTCGTACGCGCTGTCGTCGCCGCCGCGCATCAGGGAGATCAGATCGGCGTCGGCGGGCGGTACGTCACCGCCGGACGGGCCGGCCGGCAGGCTCTCGCGCTGGGCAGGGACGGAGACCTCGGGCACATCGGGCGCCCCGGCAGTCTCGTACGCCCCGGATGAGCCGGATGAGCCGGATGATTCGGGAGTATCGGACGGTTCGGAAGCGGCGCCCGCGCCCGGCCCGCCCTGCGACGGCACCTGCGTCCCGCCCTGCGACGGCACCTGCGAAGCGAGATCCTCGGCGCTCGCGCCCCCGCTCTCGCCCCCACTGTCGGACCGCTGCTCGTCCCGCCCGTCAACGCTCATCGCGGAAAGCCCCCGACCGCACACTCTGACCCGAACACCGGGAAAGAGTGCCATACGCGCCCTCTTGTGCGCCGGTCCGTGCACAGCAACCACTCATCCGTGGGGATTTCCGGCACATCTGCTCTAGAGTTCACCCCTTCGGGGCAGACACAACGGGCCGCTCGCTGACGCGAGTTGGCCGCGGACGGTCGCACAGCCGTCCGCGGCCACATCGCCCCGCTTCGCCCAACGGGACGTTTCTCACCAGGGCCGGACCGGCCTACGGCCGCGAACGCAACCCCTCCAGCAGGATGTCCAGCAGCCGCGACGACGCCGCCGCCTGCTGCGCCGCGTCCGGCAGCGAGGGCGCCGCCGTGGCGATCACCAGCAGCACGTCCGACACGGTCACGTCGGCCCGCAGCTCCCCGGCCTCCCGCGCCCGGTCCACAAGACGCCCCACGACGTCCAGCAGGGCCGCGGCCCCCGAGTCGTCGCCGACCGTGCCCGCACCGAGCGCGTGCTCCTCGGCCGGTGCCGTGCGCTGCTCCACGAGACGCAGCTCGGGCCCGTCCACCGCGGCCCGCTGCTGCGGCACCCGCGCCTCGTCCCGCGCGCCGTCACCCTGCTCGGCACCCTCGTCGGCCACGCCCACCCGCAGCACCTGCGGCGGCAGCAGCCGCCCGGCGCCTGAGGCGACCGACGTGCGCAGGAACCGCGACAGCGCCGACCACGGCTCGTCCTCCTGCCCGAGCGCGGTGCGGGCCTGATCGGTCAGCCGGGCCGTCTCCTCCTCGGCTATCCGCCGCACCAGTACGTCCTTGCTGGGAAAGCGCCGGTAGACCGTGCCCACACCGACGCGGGCGCGACGCGCGACATCCTCCATCGGCGCCCCGTACCCCAGCTCGCCGAAGACCTCGCGGGCCGCGCGCAGCACATGCTCCAGATTGCGCTGGGCGTCCACGCGCAGCGGCGTGGCACGCGAACTGTCGCCCGCCCCCCGCCCGTTGGCCCCGGCCGCCGCGCCCATGGGCGTGACGGACGAGGCCGAGGTCCATTGAGAGTCCTGAATGTGCATATGTGTTCCCCCGGTAATGACGTCTCCCCCCGGAGACACTCCCCGCCATTGTCAGCCGGAGCGTGAGGAACAGACAGTCTTTTCCCGGCGCCGTTCCGTTGCGCGACCCCGGCCAGTGCGTCCCCCGACACCCCGACGACACACGAACATAGTTGAGCCGGAGTCAATTCAGAAGGGGCAGGTTCCGCACGGAGCGCCCCCCGAACGGAGTACGCGGTGGTTCCGCCCTGAATGCGCCCCGCCCCGCGCCCCCCGCCGCCCCCGCTGACCTGCGCACAAGTCCCGTACACCGCCCGGCGACCGCAGCGGTGCGGAGCCCTCCGTTCCGTCACACAAATTGTCGGGGCTGTGGACAAAATCCGAGGCCCGATGCGTCATGGGAGGGTGAGGGCTGGAAACTTGCGGGGCACGGACCCCGAACCCCGAAGGGGCACGCGCGTTCTCGTCGTCGGCGGCGGCTACGTCGGGATGTACACCGCCCTGCGCCTCCAGAAGAAGCTCAAAGCCGAGCTCAGAAGCGGTGCCGTCGAGATCGTCGTGGTCACCCCCGACCCGTACATGACGTACCAGCCGTTCCTGCCGGAAGCCGCGGCCGGATCCATCTCCCCGCGCCACGTCGTCGTCCCCCTGCGCCGCGTTCTCGCGCACTGCCAGGTCGTCGTCGGCGAGGTCGTCGCCATCGACCACGCCAAGCGCACCGCCGCCTACACCACCCTCGCCAGCGACGAGGAGGGCACCGGCCCGGCGGCCCTCCCGTACGACGAACTGGTCCTCGCGCCCGGCTCCATCTCGCGGACCCTGCCCGTGCCCGGCCTCGCCGACCACGGCATCGGCTTCAAGACCGTCGAAGAGGCCGTCGGCCTGCGCAACCACGTCATCGAGCAGCTCGACATCGCCTCCTCCACCCGCGACCCCGCCGTCCGCGACGCCGCCCTCACCTTCGTCTTCGTCGGCGGCGGCTACGCGGGCGTCGAGGCCCTCGGCGAGCTGGAGGACATGGCCCGGTACGCGGCGAAGTACTACCACAACGTCAAACCCGAGGACCTCAAATGGATCCTCGTCGAGGCCAGCGACCGGATCCTGCCCGAAGTCGGCCCTGAGATGGGCCAGTACACGATCCGCGAACTGCGCGGCCGCAACATCGACGTACGCCTCGACACCCGCCTGGAGTCCTGCGAGAACCGCGTCGCCGTCCTCTCCGACGGCTCCCGCTTCCCCACCCGTACGGTCGTGTGGACCGCCGGCGTCAAACCCAGCCCCCTGCTCGCCGCCACCGACCTGCCCCTCACCGACCGGGGCCGCCTGGCCTGCGCCGCGACCCTCGCCGTCGAGGGCGCCCCGCACGCCTGGGGCGCGGGCGACGCCGCCGCCGTCCCCGACGCCACCGCCGGCACACCCGGCGCCCTGTGCGCGCCCAACGCCCAGCACGCCGTCCGCCAGGCCAAGGCACTCGCCGACAACATCGCGGCCTCCCTGCGCGGGCAGCCCCTGACCGACTACGCGCACGCCTACGCCGGCTCCGTCGCCTCCCTCGGCCTCCACAAAGGCGTCGCACACGTCTACGGACGCAAGCTGAAGGGCTACCCTGCCTGGTTCATGCACCGCGTCTACCACCTCAGCCGGGTGCCCACCGTCAACCGGAAGGCCCGCGTCCTGACCGAATGGACCCTCTCCGGACTGTTCAAGCGGGAGATCGTCTCGCTCGGCTCGCTGGAACGACCGCGCGCCGAGTTCGAACTCGCGGCCGGGGGAGTCCCCCCTGAGGACCCTTCCGGACCCGGCCCCGGCCCGGCCGGCGAGCCGCCCGCCACCCCGAAAGGGTCGCCCTGACCGTTCCGTTGACGCATCCGACGGCATCCGACCCCACCCCGACGAGCGGAGCACGGAACTCCCGCCCACGGACCGGCGTCTGACGTTTGTCAGTACGGTCGGCCAGACTGGTCCACGACCTGGGCGGCCACCTCCGCCCTCGACCCCACGAGGCTTTCCCCACAGTGAACTTCACGCGCTGGAGCGCCCGGCTCCCCGGAACGCAGCGCCGCGCCGCGGCGCGCGCCGACCACGGCGTCCCCCAGCGAGGCGACGGCGCGGTGCCCGCGGCCCGCGCCGAGCACCTGCCCGACGACGACCCCCTCACCCGCAGCGGCGTCGACGCCCTGCCCGTACGCGACGTCCTCGACCGCGTCCCCGGCCTCGTCGCCCTGGTGCACGGCCCCGACCACCGCGTCGCCTACCTCAACGACGCCTACATCGCCGCCTTCGGCGACCGCCCCGCCGACGCCCCCGCTCGCGACGCCCTGCCCGAACTCGACGAACTGAGCCTGCTCCCGCTCCTCGACCAGGTCCTGCGCAGCGCCAAGCCCCGTACGGTCAAGTCCCGCCGCACCGCCGCCGGCCGCTCCTTCACCGTCACCTGCACCCCCCTGGAGACGGCTCAAGGTCCCGGCGTACTGATCTTCGCCGCCGACGTCACCGACCACGCCGAGGCCGCCGAGCGGCTGCGCACCAGCGAGCGCCGCCAGCGCGAGACCGCCGTCACCCTCCAGCGCTCCCTGCTCCCGCAGGAACTGGAGGAGCCCGACGACCTGCGCATCGCCGCCACCTACCAGCCCGGCGGCACGGAGGCCGCCGTCGGCGGCGACTGGTACGACGTCATCACCCTCGGCGGCGGCCGCACCGCGCTCGTCATCGGCGACGTCATGGGCCGCGGGGTGCGCGCGGCGGCCGTCATGGGCCAGCTCCGCACCGCCGTACGGGCGTACGCGCGTCTGGACCTGCCCCCGCACGAGGTACTGCAACTCCTCGACGGCCTCGCCACCGAGATCGACCCGCACCAGATCGCCACCTGCGTCTACGCCGTCCACGACCCCAACGAGGGCCGCCTCGTCTACGCGTCCGCCGGCCATCTGCCGATCCTCGTACGCGACGAGAACGGCACGATCCACCGCGCCGACGAGCCCACCGGCCCGCCCCTCGGCACCGGCGGCTGGCTGCATCAGTCCGGCTCCGTGCCGCTCGGCCCCGGCTCCACCGCCGTCCTCTACACCGACGGCCTGGTCGAACGGCGTGACGAGGACATCGACGAGGGCGTCGCCGCCCTCGAACACGCCCTCGCCGGCGCCACCGGGACGCCGCAAGTCGTCTGCGACCGGCTGATCCGCGCCTCGGGGGTCGCCGCCGACCACGACGACGACGTCGCCGTCCTCGTCCTCCAGCACCCGGCCCGCCAGGGCAGCGACGGCGAACGGTTCCGCAACGCCGCCCTCGAACTCCTCGGCGGGGTCGAGGCCGCCCCGCGCGCCCGCGCCTTCGCCTCCGGCGTGCTCTCCAGTTGGCGGTTCCCGCCCGACCTGCACGACCTCGGCGTCCTCGCGGCCAGCGAACTCGTGGCGAACTCCTTGCAGCACGGGACGCCGCCGATGCGGCTCCGCCTGCGGCGCACGGACCGGCGGCTGATCATCGAGGTCACCGACGGCGACGACCATCTGCCTCGGCGGCGGCGCGCGGAACCCGGGGACGAGACGGGCCGCGGTATCGCCATCGTCGCCACGATCGCCTCCAACTGGGGCTGCCGTAGGACGCCGGGGGGCGGGAAGGCGGTCTGGTGCGAATTCCTCTTGCCGCCTGCCTCTTGATCACCGGAGCTGAAGCGCAGGGGCAGCCCCCTGAGGCCGTCCTTCACCTGCGGGCCGGTAGGTGCTGGTCGCGCAGTTCCCCGCGCCCCTGGGGAGTTCTCCGGTCGAGGCCCGCTGACCTGAACGTTGCGCAGTTCCCCGCGCCCCTGAGGGAGCGGGGCTTCGCCCCTGCTCCCCAGGGGGGAGGTGTCGACGTAGTCGCCCCTCCTAGGGGCGCGGGGAACTGCGCGACCAGCCATGACGTGACCGTCAGACGAAGAACCCGCCCGACGGGGCTGTCACCGCTGTCACCTGGGGGGGAGGGGGGACTCCCCTCAGACCGAGGAAGAAGACGCCCGCTCGGACTCCACGCTCTGCATGACGACCCGACTCCCCGCAAGAGACGGCTGATCCTGCACGGCAGTGAGCCGCTTCCCCAGCCGCAGAGCCAACCCCGTGATCCCCAGCGAGAACAGCAGGAACGTCACGATGTACGGCCCATGCAGCGCCGCCCCCATGGGCCCACCCACCGCAGGCCCGACCGCCAACGCCAACTGCTTGACCAGCGCGAACGCGGAGTTGTACGTCCCGACCATCCCGGCCGGCGCCAAATCCGCCACCAGCGGAGCAACCGTCGGCGACAGCAGCGCCTCACCGAGCCCGAACAGCGCGTACGTAGAGATGAACGCCGCCGTCGCCATCGCCTGGCTCCCGTGCCCGAGCCCCGCGTACCCCGCGAAGACCCACGCCACGGCCCAGATGAGCCCCACCGCGGCTATCACCCGCGACCGCTTGCGCCGCTCGACGAACTTCAGCACGGCGAACTGCGCCACGACGATCATCGCCGTGTTGGCCGCGAGCGCGATGCCCAGCGTGGACGGCGAGATCCCGGCGGCCTCGACGCCGTACGCGCTCAGCCCGGACTCGAACTGTCCGTAGCAAGCGAAGAACAGGACGAACCCGAGCACGCACAGCTGCACCATCGCCCGGTGCCCGAGCAGCGCCCGCAGCCCGCCGCCGGAGCCGTCCTTGGGCACGGCCTCGCCCAGCGAGGGCGCATGCGGCATCCGCACGCTCAGCACGACCCCGGCGAGCACCAGGAACATCACGGCCTCGATGCCGAACAGCAGCAGGAAGCTGGAGGGACGGTTCTCGTCGACTATCTGGCCGCCGATGAGACCGCCGATACCGAGCCCGAGGTTCTGCAGGAAGAACTGCGTGGCGAACGACCGCGTCCGCGTCTCCGGCGACGAGCACCACACGATCATCGTGGCGAGCGCGGGCTGGAGCACCGCCGTACCGGCACCGAGCACGGCCGCGGCGCCGATGGCCGCCGGCTCGTTGCTCGCGAGGCCGAGGCCCACCGCGCCGACCGCCGCGACCAGCGAGGCCGTCACCAGTACGGGGAGAGGTCCACGGCGGTCGATCGCGCGGCCGGTGAAGGGCAGGACGACGAGGGCGGCCATCGCGAACGCGGCCAGCACGATGCCGGCAGCACCGGCACCAAGTTCTCGCACCTGCGCCACATAGACGTACAGGAACGGAACGGTGAAGCCGATGCCGAACGAGCTCAGCGCACTGCCCATCTGAATCCGGCGCATCGCAGCGCCCATCGCCCTGGTCACTTTCACCTGCCCTTTCGCAGCACACGGGCCCCGCGTGGGGCCCACAGACATGGAGAGAAGCCCCAGGCGCCGAGCACGGCTCAACCCTGAAGACTTCGAAGCTAAACTTAGAACCTAAACTATACACACCCAAGGACTTCAATGCCAACGCCCGCCGTGCCATACTCAGCGCATGGCCGACACCCCCGGCGGGCCGACAGCCGAGCCGACACTCGAAGAGCAGATCGCCGCGTATCAGCGGGAGTTCCAGGACCTCGATCCGCAGGTCGAGCAGATCGTCTCGGCGCTCGGCCGGCTGAACCGCCGTATGAACGTGGCCTACGGGCGCCAGACCGCCGAGATCGGCATCAGCAACGCGGAGTGGGAGGTCCTCAAGGCCCTCGTCCTCTCCGGCGCCCCCTATCGGATGGGCCCCGGCGAGCTGGCCAAGCGCCTCGGCCTCACCCCCGCCGCGATGACCCACCGCATCGACCGGATGGTCCAGGAGGGCCTGGTCACCCGCGACCGCGACGAGAGCAACAGGGTCCGCGTCATCATCGAGCTGACTCCGCAGGGCCGCGAGAAGTGGCTGGCGGCCATGCGCCTGGCCACCGTCTTCGAAGAGGATCTGCTCCAGGACCTCACGGCGGTCGAGCGCGGCCTGCTCGGCGAGGTACTCACCCGCCTCCTGCGCCGCGTCGAACATGCCCAGCCGGACGCCGGCGGCCGCCTCACCGACCTCGACTGAACGTCCGTACGACGTTCATGGAGGCGGGGGTTGACACGACCGGCCCCGGTCCGTAAGGTTCTTCGGGTTGCCACGGAGCCGTAACAGTTCCGCGACAGCACCTTCCGCCGCTCAAGCGGCACCCACACTTCCAGCGCGACCTCCCGAACGGGATCGATTTCGGCACGCCCGAATTCGCTTTCGAATGGGCTCGGCACCCGAATTAGGAACTGCCGAGCGGATCCGCTAAAGTCTGGGACGTCGGAACGGCCCAACAGCCGGGAAGACAAACCAAGTTGGCCCCGTTCGACCGGGAATCAGGCCCGAAAGGATCTGATAGAGTCGGAACCGCCGGAAAGCCGAAAGGCCGGAAAGCGGAGCAGAACCCCGAGGAAATCGGCCGGTGAAACGGTCTGATAGAGTCGGAAACGCAAGACAGCAAGACCGAAGGGAAGCGCCCGGAGGAAAGCCCGAGAGGGTGA